>PSRM01000068.1 GCA_003176045.1 Verrucomicrobiota bacterium
CAGGGGGCTAAAAAGCCCCCTGAACCGGCAGGCTGGAAAGCCTGCCGTACGTGGCCGTTCGTTCCGCGCTCGCTTCATCATTCACGCGGCCCGGGAAAGCTCCTCCAGCATTTTGCGCAGGAGCACACGCGCCCGCTTCAGGTCACGATCTACTGTCTTCTCGCTCACCCCGGCAAAATGAGCGATCTCGGAAGTGGAGTATCCAGCATAATAGAATTGGCGCAGAATGTCGGTCAGGCGCTGATCGTGCGCTTCGATCCTGGCCAGCGCTTCTTCCAGCAGAATTATCCGTTCCGGCTTTTCGTCAGCCTCGGCCGCCAGGTTGCCGAAAAAGGTTTCGTCGGGTGGAAAATAAATAATGGCGTCGCGGCCTCTGGCGCTGCGGCGGCGAGCATGATCAATCAGGGCGTTGCGCATCGCCAACGAGAGCGCCGAGAAGAAATGGGCCCGATTTTCCCAGCGCACTTCCTCCCAATCCTGCTCCTTGAGTTTGACGCGCCGAAGGGCCGTCATCGCCAACATCGTCGGGGTGAAAGAATGTGTCCCCGATTCAGTGGCCAGCAGCCGCCTGGCCAGGACCCGCAACTCACCAATCAGGTTTTGAAGGTCCTCCACCGATATAACTTGAGATACTGTGCCTTCTGATTCCATAGCTAGGGGAGGGGACAGCCTTGTCCCCGTAACACAGATTCTTGTTTGTTTTCCGATTCCATGTCTTGGATACA
The DNA here is from genome assembly GCA_003176045.1 of Verrucomicrobiota bacterium. Taxonomy (GTDB): domain Bacteria; phylum Verrucomicrobiota; class Verrucomicrobiia; order Limisphaerales; family UBA8199; genus PSRM01. Next base: position 726 of record PSRM01000068.1, read on the forward strand.
GGGGCGGGGACAGCCTTGTCCCCGCATCACAGATTCTTGTTCGTTTTCCGATACCATGTCTTGCGCTGTCAACCGCATTTTGATGACATGCAGCCATGACCGCAAGTCTTTTGCTGCTGAATTGGAAGCGGCTTGCCAATGTCAGGCGAATCCTGGCTGCTCAAGCAGGATATCGGGAGGTGGCAGAGATCCTTGTTTTCAATAATAACTCGTCGGCGCCTTTCGATTATTCCCATCCCAAGGTCAGGTTCCTAAACGCTTCCGCCGATTTCGGGCTTCGCGCCCGCTGGATCCTGGCCGCCCTGGCCAAAAGCGAGTGCCTTATCTTTCAGGACGACGACATTTTACTCCCCGCATCAACGGTGGGCGGGTTCATTGGTGCCGTTGCGGCGGACCGGCGCCGCGCCTACTCATTGCATGGCAGAAATCCAGGACGCAACGGCACTTATCGCGCGGACCTGGCCTTTGGCGAAGTCGAAATCATCCTGACCAGGGCCGCGGCAATCCACGCCGAGTTGGTGCCTTTGATTTTTCAAGCTGAGCAGGCCTTCCACGCGGCCGGCTTCCAGCTCCCTTTGAACAATGGCGAGGACATTTTTCTCTCGTATTGCGTCTCCGCGCGTTTTGGCAAAAAGCACAAAGTCTTGCGGCTGCCCTTCGCCGATCTGCCTTCACCCCACGCCTTGAGCAACCGGCCTGAGCACGTCAAGGAGAGGACGCGCCTGGTGCGGCAATGCAAGGCGTTCTTTGCCAGGCGACAACGGACCACAGACTGCTGACCACTCAACGCCTCAACGCCTGGAAATGCCTCAGTCATGGCGGGCGGAGCGCACGACTCTGTCGTGCGAGTTGGCTTGTTCGTCTGCGGGACACGCACGACAGGGTCCTGCCCTCCATTTGATGGGCACTTGTGCCGCCATGACTGAGGCATCACCGCCTGAGAAGATTACGTTGACAGCAAGGACGAAAAAGGAGAAACTAGGCGCGAACCCATGCTGCGGTCGTGTGATTGCCTGAAGCCCGGTGGCTTACTGCCCCTATTGCTCTGCACACCAATGGCGATGACGTGCTCGGCGTTGGCGGGCGAACCGTCGCGCGGCGGCACGCCAATCACGGGGACACCCTGGATCGGCCAGCCGGGGATTGTGCAAACGATGCAGCAGATCAAAAGCCGCGACCATCGAGTAAAGGCGGGTGTACCGCATATCAAACACGCGCTGGTTCCGGAGTCGGTGAAGCATGCGACCGAACAACTCTCCCGGCTCTCGGTCAAGGAGTCCAAGCCACAGCCCGGTGTTCTGACTCCGTTGAAGAACGCGCAGACAGTGAGTTCAGTGAACTTCACCGCGGCCACTACGTCGGATTGTTCGGGCTTTCCACCCGATACAATGGGCGCAGTCGGGCCTTCGCAATTTATTATCACGCTGAATGGGCGAATCCGTTCGTTCAAAAAGAGCACCGGCGCCACCGACGCGGTCATGAACTTCAGCACTGATTCGTTTTTCGCTCCTGTGATGACCCCGCCATTGAACAGGAATTTTTCGTCGGACCCGCGCATCCGATATGACCGGCTTTCGGACCGATGGTTTATCGGCATGATTGACGTGCCGACGGGCAAACCCAACCGCGTGATGCTGGCCGTTAGCAGCTCGGGAACGATCACCAACAGTTCCAACTGGACCTTATTCCAATTCGAGCACGATCTGGTGGGCCCGACAAACAATGTGGACACGGGCGCCTTTGCAGATTATCCGACGCTGGCGGTTGATGCCAACGCGGTGTACGTGGGCGTGAACATATTCAGCAATTCGGCCAGTGGATTCCTGAACACGACTTTGTTCGTGATCCAAAAGAGTTCCTTGCTCACCAACGGTCCGATCCAGGTGACGGCCTTCCGCGGGTTGATCACCAACGGCACCGGTATTTTTACTCCGCACGGCGCCGACAATTACGATCCGGCGGCTACGGAGGGCTATGTGGTGGGGACAGACCGCAGCGACCATACGGTGCTCCACCTGCTGCGCATCGCGACACCCGGGGCCGTGCCCGCAATTTCGGAATACCTCAGTATTCCGATTGCCGCTTATGCGTCACCGATTCTGGTGCCGCATTTGGGAAACAGCGCGGGCAACAACGGCCAACTGGATCCGGTGGACCAGCGCTTAATGGCTGCGCACTACCGCAACGGCTTGCTGTGGACCTGCCATAATGTCGGTGTTGACAATGTCGGCGGCACCAGCGTGATCACGCGCGACGGCGATCAATGGTTTGCCCTGACTAATATCCCCACGGGCTCGACCCCGGCCGTGAGCCAATCGGGCATTGTCTATCAGCCAACCTCCTCGAACGTGACCACGGCACATAGCTACTGGATGGGCACTATAATGGTTTCCGGCCAGGGCCACGCTGCGATGGGGTTCACTTCCGCGGCATCGGGCGACTTTATCAATGCGGGGACTTGTGGCCGATTGCTTACCGATCCATCCAACTCGATGCAGGCGGTCACTCTCTACACCCATAGCGTGACTACTTATAATCCAACCGGAGACCCTGGCAGCTCGCGTGGCCGGCGCTGGGGCGATTATTCCATGACGACCCTTGATCCAAGCGACGACATGACGATGTGGACTATTCAGGAGTTTTGCAGCGGAAGTGGGGCGTATGGGGTTCGCGCAGTGAAGTTGCTGGCGCCGAAGCCGGCCCTGCCGACAAATTGCGCTCCCGCCAGCCTGGCCCAAGGGACCACTAACGTCACCGTGATCATCAGCGGAGCCTCTTCGACCAATGGAATTGGCTTTTTCGATCCCGGGCCCGGCTTTTCCAATCGGCTCGCCATGGCGTTCAGCGGCACGGGTATCACTGTCAATAGTCTCACTCCGAATGATCCGACCACGATTACAGCAGTCATCACCGTTGCCCAAAACGCGCAGGCCGGCGCCCGCACCGTGACAGTCACAAATCCCGATGGTCAACAAGCGACCAGCACCAACACGCTGCTCACAATTCTTCCCGGTTCGGTCAACAATCCGCCAGCCTTGGCGAGCATCCCGGACAACACCTTGACCGTGGGCACGACTTTGGCCTTCACCAACACGGCGACCGATCCCGAAAGTCCGCCCGAGACATTGACCTTCAGCCTCCCGGTTACCGATCCCGCGAACGCGACCGTGGACCCCGTCTCCGGCGCTTTCTCGTGGACGCCCGATAACACGCAGGTGGGCACGAACATTCTGAGCGTGATTGTCACGGATAATGGCTCGCCGCCCTTGAGCGCGACGCAGTTCTTCACGCTTTACGTCGTGTTGACCAATCATCCGCCGGTGCCCACGCCGATGCCGAACCAGACGATTGCGGTGGGAAATACCCTCGTGGTAACGAACACGGCGACCGATCCCGACAGTCCGCCCAGCACGTTGACCTATAGCTTCGGCCCAGGACAGCCTTTCAACGCCACGCTCAACTCGACTAACGGCGTGTTGACCTGGACCCCGGTCGCCATTCAGGAAGGGACCAACACTCTAAACATCGTAGTCAGCGACAACGGTCTGCCGCCGGCAAGCTCGACATCGAGTTTCCTGGTCTTTGTCTTGCCGCCCAACACGCCGCCGACCCTCGCAGCCATTGCCAATCGCACCAATCATCTGGGCAGCACGCTGCTGATTACCAACACCGCCGCGGACCAGGAAGCGCCGCCGGAAACCTTGACGTTCTCGTTTGCCACCAATCCTCCCGCCGGCGCCACGATCGATCCAGTGAGCGGGATTTTTTCGTGGACACCCGGACCGGCTTTTCTCAACACCACCAATCAAATCGGCATCGAGGTGACCGACAATGGCCAGCCGCCACTTTCGGACACCAAGTTTTTCACCGCCACCATAGTCGCGGACCCGGTGATTCAGTCAGTGGCGGTTTCTAATTCCGTCGTGTTGTTGAGCTGGAGCGCGATTGCCGGCCAGAGCTACCGGTTGCAATCGAAGACCAACGCGACGGATACTACCTGGAACGATCTGGCCCCGGATGTCACGGCCTCCGGCCCGACCGCCTCCGGCACCGACGGTTCGGGGATAGACGTGCAACGGTTCTATCGAGTGCGAGCGCTGCCGTGAGTGGCGTTCTGCTGACCACTGACTACGGACTACGGACTACGGACTAAATCAATCATCCGTCTCATCCGCATCTCCTCGGTCATCTGCCAGGTTTTCCTTTCGTCAGTGGACTCCTGAGCGCGCCAGCGAAATGAGTTGGCAGTGATTTCGGAAAAGATCCAACGCTCGTGGATGGTTTCATCGGCCGGTTCGAGCACGATCTCTCCGCCTACCTTGATGGCCAGGAACGTTCGCACGACATTCTGAGTGGGGCTGATCCAGATGCAGCGCCAGCCATTGAGCACGGGATCATAGAACCGGATCGTCGTGCCGGCGGCCAGTTTTTCCCCGGAGTCCTCTTTGTAGGCGATCCAGACATCCTGGATGGCCCTGCCGCCCAGGATCCAGCCGAAGTGCAACTCGCCTGCGGCCCTGCGCGTGACGACTCCGTCCGAGCCATACCACTGCGCCTCGATGCTCCAATCGCCGATGAACTGTCCAAAAAGCGCCAGTTTCGCGGCCAATTCGGGATGCGGGCCATCCGCGCCAAGGCCCTCAAGAGGCAGGGGAGTTGCCGGGTTTTTCACGTGCGTTTCGCAAATAGAAGCTCATAAACGCAGCACGAGTCAAGCGCCCAGCTTTACCGAATTGTGCTTACAAAGGTTTCCGTCCGGCCATCTGGGTTGATTGATTGCCATACGTACGTTTTCGGGCCGGAAGTTTTGCGCACCGCCCTGGCGCTCGGCGTCACGACGGAGTTGGACAGGATGTTCCTGGATTCAGACCAGGCCTTTGAAATAATAGGGACCCAGTTCCCAGGCTTCCCCGTTGCCGCCAAGCCAGGCGCTGTTGGCGCCCAGGTCCTCAGGATAAAGCTCTTCGGCGTGACCAGTGAGGCCGTCCCGTTGCGTTCGCACTGCTTCAACAGCCACCCCCGCGGGCGAACGCTGCCGAGCGGCAGCGCAGTAAAGCAAGGCTGGAACAACGGCGCGCGATTGGTGACTGACTGCAGTCGGAGGCAAATCAAAACCCGCCAGGGCTGAAAGACAAAACACCTCGGCTGCCGTTGCAACCAGCGCTGTCTCGACCCGGCGATTCAGCCTACTTTTAGTTCCCGGTTTGAACATGCACTAGACCAAAGTCCACGTATTGTCCGCCAAAGGTTTGGTGGCAGTGGATGGCGATTAGGTTTTTCCCGGGCTTCAAAGCCGCTTTGCCTTGCGGGGTCAGCGGGAACGCATCGTAGCCGGTGATGAAGCCAGCAGCCTTCACCACGAGCACACCGTTGATGTAAACCTCGGCATCTTCGTCATGATGCAGCCAGGCGTGAAGTTCGTCGAAATCCTGTCCCGGCAAATCCACTTCGCGGCGCAGCCAGATGTCGCTGGTTTTCCAAACCGTGCCAACCACTGCGCCGGGCGTGCCGGCGGTTCCGAACCCGCTCTTGCCTTTCTTCCAGGCTGAATCGTCAAAGCCTCCATTCATCCAGCCCTGGGCGGGGACCGAGGTTGTGTAACTCCAAATCGCCGGTTCCCTGTCGGCCGCGGGGAGAATCACTGTCATTTTTGGGGACGTGGGAATGGCTGCCCAATTCGCTGCTTTGGTTTTGTCGCGCGCCGCATATTTGTGCCACCCCGCCCGGTCATAAAGCATTTGCAGAAAAACACCGCCGATGACCGGGCGCCCGGTGAAGCCAACTTTTCGCGCCGTTTTGGTTTGATACCAGTCCGTCAGCGGGGACCGGTCCGGCGTGGCATTCAGAAACGCAACGACAGGGTTTGCCAACGCTTCAAAATCGTTTCGGTTTTGCGTCAACGTCGCCGTCCACAGCGTCCAGTCGAGCTTGGTGTAGGTTTCTCTCCCATCCAGCGGCAGGCCGAATTGGTTCTCCGCCTTTTTGTAAAACGCCATTTCCTTTTGCACCACGTCCCCCGGGAACAGGTTCAATCCCAGAACCCGGTCCCAAACTAAATTGTATTTCTGGCTCCAGGTTCCGGGTTTGTCGAACGCGAGGCGGAAATGGTCGCCGTCATCGGCTTCCTTGACCCAGCGCTGCGCCAACTCATGGGCGAGTTCGGCGTATTCCCGGGCCTCCGCCGCATCTCCGCGCATCTCGCACAATTTCCCAAACGAGCCCAACGCGCAAATGGCCTTGGCGGACAAATTCACGTTATGCGCCAGATGCCCGGCGAAATCGTCCGTGCAAAGCTGCTTTTCCGGATCGAAGCCTTTGGCTTTCAGATAAGCCGCCCATTGCGAAAGCTGTTTCCAATACCACCCCGCAAAGCCGGCGTTGCCTTCCATCCGCGCCACGGCGGCGAACAGAATCAGCAAATTGCCGCTTTCCTCCACGGGCATCTGGTCGTTCACGCCGCGCTCGCCGTCGCCGTACACCTGGCCGTTGGCCTGCGGATATGTTCCGAGGTCGTGCGGCGCAAAAGGAAATTTCCAGCGCTCGCTGGCGGCGTAATTCATGAACGGCACGATGAACGATTTGGCCAGCGTCGGTCCGAACAGCAAGAACTGGGGCGACATCGGATAAAACACGTCCGACGTGCTGATGCAGCCGTTCGAGTGATTCTCCTTGCAAAACTGCAGCGGCTGCCCGTTCGCGTCCGCGACGAATTTCCCAGCCGCGAAACATTGACGATACGCCAGGGCGGCCAGTTCGGCGTAATTCTCCCCGCCCGCATTCCGCAAATCCTTCATCAATTCAGCGTCAAACGCCTCACAACGTTTTTGCAGCGAGGAATAATCTCGCGCCGCCACGCGCAACAAATCCGCCGCTTCCCAACCGTTGCGCCGCCAGTACGGACGCAGGTTTTTTTTCATGTATTGGATGGAATATAAGTCGTCATAGGCCAACATCAGCCAACATGAGGCCGCTTTGGCCCGCACGGCACCAAGGTCCACGGTGAAGGCAATCACGCAATCGTCCTGTGAGTTATTCTCCAGTCGTTCCGCCAGCGGGGCGGGAGCAGTGCCGCCGGCCATGAACGCCGCGCGTGTGGCCTCGGCGGTCGCGGCGGTGGCCGCGGCCCGCTTGTCTTCGGGCATCGCCACGTAAAAATAGCCCCAGTCAATCCGCACGTCGTCGCCCTTTGTTTGCAACACCGGCTGTTGCGCCGTTCCAACCCGCCAGGCCATGACGGGACCGACGTTTTCATTTTGAAAGTTCACCGCCTGGCTGCGGATGTTAACGGCCACTTCCGCGCGGGCGTCGAAATAGACCGATACCATGTGGTTTTTGCCATCAGTGGACCGGGCGGACCACGTCAGGTACGTGACCGGTCGCGACAAGAGGTCCAAATCTTCCGGCAAAGCTGCCGTCGAAAATGTGAGCGTCAAAACAACACCGTCACCGGCGAAGTAGTAAATGGTCCGCGTCGGCAGGACTTGAAAGTCGGTTTGGGGCAAAGCAGGGGTTTCGGCCGGCTCGGTGCCCATCAGACGAAAAGTGTTTCCGTCAATCCGGACCAGGCTGGCGAGCCGTTGCGACTCGCCGGTCCAGTGCGTGGTGTTCGCGCCGGTCAATTGGTCGGCCGGCGACCAAATGCTGAAATAGGGATCGCAAGCCACCAGGGGGACGGAGGGGGGGCGCAGCGGGGACGCCGGCGCCCCGGCGTTCAGGAACAGGCAGGCGAGCAGTCCGGTGAGAGGAGTGAGCTGGCGGTGCGACACAATCAGACGCGCTCAAATTACCAACCGATCCCTGCCCCGTCATGTGGCATGAAATGGCCACGCGGGCTGTCCCGCCTAAGAGCGAGGGTGCCGGAACACGGCGCCCTCGCCTGGACGTTGCTCGAACCCGCTTCTCAAGGCACGCGCACGTCGAAGAACCGTGACTTCTCGGAGAAGTTGATGGGAATGTTGTTGGAGAAACCGCCTGAGCCGTTGAATACGCCCGTCGTGTTGGTCGCCCAGGTTGATTTTGGCGCTATTACGTTTGTTGTGGTCAACAAAGTGTAGCCGCTTCCCCCGGTACCGCCGGTGCCGGTAAGGATCAGATGTCCGGCAGAAACCACTGGCGGGTTAAAGACGGGGTTTGCGGCAATAGTTAATTGACCGGTCGCCGGGCTGAATGTGCCCGATCCGGAAGGCAAAACGGTCACGGAAGAGAAATTGCCCGTTCCGGGCGCTGAAGAACTGAACAAACTGTAAACCTGGCCTCCCGGCGGGGCTGAGCCATTGATATTGGTTACCACGAGCGCGCCGTTGTAACTCACGCTGGTCAGACCCGTGATTTGGTCATTGGTAGTGGTGTTGAGCCTAAAGAACGCCGTGCTCCCAGCAGAAAGGGTCAGGCTGTTGTTGATGGCCAGCGTGCCAATCGTGCCCGTCCCTGCACCGATGGCCGCGCCCGACGAGACCGTCACGGGGCCGGCGATGGAGCCCACACCGGCCAGTGCGCCGGCTCTAACAACCGTGGTACCGGTGTAGGTGTTCGCGCCTTCGAGGAGGAGCGTGCCCGTGTTGGTCTTAGTCAGGCCCCCGCCGCCGCCGCCGTCCACCAGCGCTGCCCCCACCTCGACCGTATGGCCGTTGTCGTCAATGATCGCGCCGCCGGCTTGAACCACGGCGTTGACATTCGGAAAGATGTAAGAATAAGTGCCGTAAGGTTTCAAGGTGCCGCCGTTGAAGTTAAAGGCATTCGGGTTAAATGTCGGCGAGGTGCTGCCTTGATTGTAGGCCCAGCCGTTGTTGATATTCCCGGAGACAATAGTGCCGCCGGCATTGAGGTTCACGGTGCCGTTGGCCGCCCCGCTGCCGCGAGAGAGATACAAAGTGTTGGGAACGGTCAACACGCCGCCATTCACAGTCACCACGGCCGTGCCTTGATCCCCCACCGTCACGTCATTGCCCCCGGTCAGGCTGCCGCCGGCGATGGTCACATTGGCGGTCGAAGCTGAGTCGCTGGCCATATTGATGTATTGAACCGCGGTCAGGCTACCGCCGGATATGTTCAAATTGCCGGTCGAACCTGAGCCGTCGGCGAGCCTGATGAAATTGCTAAAGTTGACGGCAGCGGAGCCAGCGATGTTTACCGTGCAAACGCTGCCTGAGGATTTGCCCACGAAGAGGTTATTGGCGTGCAGCGTGGCATTGTCCTGAACGGTAAGCGTGGCCATCGCGCCGCCCGCCGTGTCCGCCAGATTGCAGTCACCATCGAGCGACACGCTTCCAGTGTCTTTGACCAACATGGAGGCGACGCAGTTGTTGCCCTGGCCGATATCAAACCAGCCGTTGGCTTGGATGAGCCTGCCCGAGTTGGCCACGACCACGCTGCCGGTCGTATTCTGGTTCAGGCAGATATAGAAGGGGTTTCGCACCCAGAAGACGGAAGTACCGTTGACGTTCAGCGCGAAGCTCGCGTTGGCACCTTCCGCAAGATTGACGGCACCGTAGTTGGTGAATACGGAACTGCCGTTCAAGGTTACAAACTGCGAGGAGAGGTTTCCGCCCTGTCCGCCATCCCATCCGAGAGACATATTCCCCACGGTCATGGTGGAATTGTAAAGGGTCACGGTTGACGTATTGTTAATACCACCGTTGATGCGGCCAAGGCCAAGCCAGCTATCCACGTTCAATGTGGTGTTCGTCAAGATCAGCGCGGCCCCATAACTGGGCGTGCTGCCGACCCACATTTCGTTGACCGTGTGGTTGGTTTGGCCGCCCGCCGAGCCGTCCAGCAGAAGCGTGCCCTGCTGCACCTGGGCGCCCGGGCTGAAACTGTTGCCGAATTGGTTGGCCCCCACCGCGGTCAAAGCCAGTTGGGCCGGGCCGACTTTAACCAGCCCGCTGCCGCCTTCGATGACATTGAACTGCGAGAGCACCGCGCCGCCAAGCGTCAGGTTCCCTTCCGCGTCGAGCGTGCTGTTGGTTCCCGCGATGGTCAAGCCGCGGTTCACCGCGACCGGCGCACCGCCGTAACTGAAGGTGGCGTTGTCCACCACCAGGTTAGTGGAACTGGAAGACGAAGCGCCAATCGCACTGGGCGAACCACCGTTGGCCAGATTTGTCACGCTTAACGATCCGCCGTTGAGGACCGTCACCGGGCCGGTGAAGTTGTTGCCGCCGGTGTTTTTGAGTGCGACCGCACCGGGACCGTTGATTTTGAGACCGATATTGCCGCTGATCTTGCCCGTGCCCAAAATGGTGTAGGGCTTCGCGTTGTTGTTGAAGTTGACGGAAGCCGGGCTGACCGTGGCCGTCAGATTGACCGTGGTAGTTCCCGCCGCGTTGTCGTCAAAGACCACCGGCTTGCCGTCCGAATAGGTCGTGAGCACCATCGTGCCGAGGTCAAACCAGTCCTGATTGGTGCCCAAATCCCAGGCGCCAGTCACGTTGCCGTCCCAACGCGGCGCGCCCGAACTAGTCACGACCAATTGGAGCTGAGTGCCAGTGGTCGCCAAATGCGCCACCACGCCGGCGGGCAGGCTCCCCGTCACAAAGGTGTGTGTACCGGCGAGGCTCGCAAACTGAACCAACGGAATGGTGCCCACCGATAGGACGGTTGCGGCAACATTGACCGTGATAGTGCCATTCGCCGTGAACGCGCCCGCCAGATTCAGCGGTGCGCTCGAAGGGTTGCCAAACCCGCCAAGGTCAAAGGCCAGGGTGCCGCCCGTCGCGCCACCCATCGTTAGGCTGGCTACTGGAAGCTGGCCATTCGCGGAGGTAACGAGCGCGCCGAAACCAGCCGTATTGCCCGCCAAAACAGCGCCACCGCCGGAACTGGCGGTGCTCACCTCCAAAAGGCCGGCGCTGACGGTCATCGCGCCGCCAAACGTGTTGGCGCCCGAGAGAATCACCGTACCGCTGCCCAGCTTTGTCACGGTGGCCGCGCCCCCGTTGTTGTCCAGTAAAGCCTGCGGTATGGTGACGCTGAATGTCTGGGAATCGATGACCGCGCCGCCCGTGCCGATCTGCGCCTGAAATATGCCATTGATAAAAGCCGAACTATTCGCGTTCGCCTGCAATGTCCCGCCGTTGAGATTCAGGGTGGTTAGGGCAGAGGGGGCGGTGCATGTGACGCTGCTGGCCTGAATGAGACCACCGTTTAGGCTCAAAGTAGCAGTGGCGTTACCGCTTTTGGACATCACCACGTTGTTCAAATAGGCGGCGCCACCGTTCATGTTCCAGGTGCCGGTCGCGCCGTCGCCTATCCAGAAATCGCTGCTGAGGTCCGTGATCGTGCCGCCGTTCTGATCCAGCTCCCCCGGGCCGCCCGAGGCGAGGTCAAAATGGGCGCCCGAATCATTGCTGTTGTCTCGGGTGATCGCAACGCTGTTGGTCATGGTGAGTGTTCCGGACCCTCCGCTGCGCCCCACGGCTATCCAGTCATGGACGATCACCACGGCGGTGCCGCTGAGATTGGCCGTGCCTACAGCCGGCGAGTTTTCCGGGATCAGAAATTGCCCTTTGCAACTGATGGTTCCGCCGCTTTGATTGAGCACGCCGACTGGGGTTCCGCCGTTGGGATTTTGGAAGGCGGTGCCGACCAGCAAATTGCCCCCGCCGTTTTGGACGAGCCGCCCGCCGGTCATGTTAAACGTGCCATTGCCGCCGCTGCGCCCAAACGCGATATAGTTGTTCACCGTGTTCGTGCCGCCGCTCATATTAAAGATGGCCGCCCCGCCGTTCCCGACAAACATCTGGCTGCCACCGGTGCACGTAATAGTGCCTGAGGTCTGGTTCACCACGTCGGTCACGGAATTCACCCCGCTGTTTCCGGCGCCGTTGTAATTGTTCACAGCGAAATTTCCGCTGCAATTGATGACTCCGCCATTGATATTTAAAGTGGCTGTGCCCAGTTCACCAACGTTAAAGTCGTTGCCGCAGTTGATCGTGCCGCCGTTCAGTGTGTAATAGGCAACCGAACCGCTGTTTGGCGAGTTGTTAGCCGTGCCGTTGTTACCAGCCGCCAGCCGATACTTGAGGACCGTCGTCACCGTGCCGCCAGTTTGGAGATACGAGCCAGAGGCATTGTTCTCCCAGCCGGCGCGAACGCTATTGACCGACCAGGTAGGATCGCCGGCCTGAATCAAAATCACGCTGTTGCTGCCATTGTCGTTTGCAGGATTGGCGGAGCCTCCGGTCGGAACGACGCCGCCGGCCCAGTTCGTGGCGATGTTATAATCGGCTGAACCGTTGGCCGGCCCCTGCCAATAATTCTGGGCCAATCCGCTCGCTGCCAGCACGATCAGCCCGGCGGCCAGGCTCAAGGCTTTGATCTGGAAGCGCCCCCGCAGGGCCGATAAGTCTGAATTCATTGGAGTTTTCATTGTGTTTTTTGTTGGTCAGCGCTTTTCCAAAATCAAGGACGTGGGTAAAGGAGTAATTCCGACCATGACACGTTCGGTTGATTCATACGTGAGGCGGTCATTTTGAACCGCGCGGCCCGAATTGTCATGTGGCATAAAGTGGCCACAGGCTAGCGACACGCCGTTTCGCCTCTACAAACATTTTGTCCACGAAGGCGGAATCGCGTCCTCGTTTATGGGCCAACCGTTGCAACGTGTTGCCTCCCGAAAACCTTCCCTCCATTAAACCAGCCGGTTCGCCGGACTAAACCATTTCTAACGTGGCCAACGATGCTCACGGCGAGTCCGTTAGATTCTGCCGGCATTTTAATGTTGGGTCGTCGCTTTTGCTGCGTCACGAGGTTGCTGAGAAGCAGATTTCTATTTTTTCGGTGCCGCTTCGGCGGACTGAGGCACGACGAGGCCGACATCAATGCCCTGGCCGCCGGTGATCCGCGTGACGACTGAACACGTAGGGCAGCACCACGAAGTAGTTCCGAATCAATCACCCCATCAAACCCGGAACACTCCATGGCATTCTCAAAAGCGTCGCCTCCCACCATAAAGTCACCGTTGAGGAACTGATCTCTACGCTCAAGCTTTAGTTCCATCGGACTCTGTTCCCTTGCAGGCGCGGGCGTTTGCCATTAGCTTTGGAGCTGTTGCGCCCGTAGCTCAGTTGGATAGAGCATCTGCCTTGTCGAAAACCATTTCTGCCCCCAAAGTGACCCCAGCGGAACCACACGGACGCACCGACCTGCTCTTCGTTTTCCGCGCCAGAGGACTGGGACTCACAGGGACAGAAGCGGGCCCAAAAGCCAGCGGGTAGTATCGAATGGCAGTATCAAATCCTACCTAATTAAAGTCGATCTTAGTCTTGACGCTAAAAAATGCGGAAACAAGCTCCGGCTATTGCCCCCCATCATCACAATAATTCTTGTCCATTGTGCGGCGACATTCGCAGCTTGGCTGTTCATCCGAAATCGCAGAGAGCCAGGCGCATCTTATTTTTTGAAACGCTGCCCCGCCGCCTGAGTCATTGATTTCGCGGCCTCTCAACAACACCCTGCGTCAGCGGGCTGGGGCTGGCGCCTACCCTCGAAGCCGTTGCATTATTGCGCGGCAGGCAATTCAATCCAAAAAGAACTGCCCTCTCCAGCTTTCGATTCAACGCCGAACTTGCCGCCCATCTTTTCCACGCCTTTTTGAACAACGGCAAGCCCGATCCCGGTTCCCGGGTAGCTGTCGCTGTCGTGCAGGCGTTCGAAAACGTTGAAAATGCGTTGTTGATATTCCGGGGCGATGCCGATTCCGTTATCATGAACAGTTAATCGAACCCAGCCGTCACTCGCTTTAGCGAAGAGACTCACCTCCGGCCGAACTCCAGGGGCCACGAATTTAACGCCGTTAGAAACAAGGTTCGCAACCACATGAACCAGGGTTTGCTCGTGAGCCATGACGTCAGGCATCGGTCCAGGAAGTTGGACGCTTGCATGCGCTTCTTCGATGATCTTACCAAGCAAAGATGTGGCCTGTTGCAACACGCGGCCCAGGGACACCTTGCTCAGTGACAATTTAGTTCCCCCCAATCTGCTGTAGCCAAGCAGGTCTTCGATCAAACGGTCCATGAATTCGGCGCTGTGGCCCAGCCGGTCGCAAAGATCCATCGCGGAAGGCGGCAACCCTGCCCCGTGCTCCTTTTGCAGGATAGTTACCAGGCCGCGGACCGAGCGCAGCGGCGCGCGCAAATCGTGAGCGACCATGTAGGCAAAACCTTCCAACTCTTTGTTGGCCGAGCGCAACTCGGCAGTCGCTTCCTTGATCCGCGTCTCGAGCGTTTCATTCAGTTGGGCAAGCTTGCGGTTCGCTTTTTCAGCCTGAATGACTTTATCCTCCAGCTTCTTGACCAGCCGCTCGGTGTATTGCCTCAGATACACTGACTCCTCCGGCGGCTTCACGGCACGCAACTGCGGCAACTCCCCTTTGTTCGCTTTTTCCAGCACCTGCCGGATCCGGTTGAGGAAAAGCTCCGTTTCCGCCGGCTTGATGATGAAATCGGCCGCGCCAAGGCTCAATGCGAATGACTTGTCCTTCGGGTCCGTGTAAGTGGCGGTATAGATCAGGACCGGAATGTCCTTGAAACGTTCGTCCGTCTTCAATGTGCGCGTAAGCTGGTAACCATCCATTTCAGGCATCAGGATGTCCGTAATCACCAGGCCAAATCGCGCATGCTCAAGGCTGTTCAAGGCCTCAGTTCCGTTGCTTGCCTGAACGACATCATAGCCCGCAGACTCCAGGTTTTCGCGCAGCACAATGGCGTTCTCGGCGCGGTCCTCGACGACCAGAATCCTCATTCGCGCTCGGTGACTCTGCAGAAAGGCAACAACCTGTTTGGCGAAACGGGCGGGCTCAATGGGCTTCTCAATATACCCGGCGCAACCTGAATCCAGCGCGCGTTTGCGTTCGCCCGCCATTGCATAGGAGGTGACTGCCACGATTGGAACTCGCGCCAGACCAGGCTCCTCTTTCAATTGTGTCAGCAACGCGTAGCCGTCCATGTCCGGCAATTGGATATCCAACAGAATGAGATCGGGGGCGCACTCGCGCGCTTTGCTCAGACCTTCGGTCCCACTGACCGCGTGTATAACCTCCAGGCCGGCCTCCTCCAGCAAGAGGGTGGCCAGCACGCGATTCTGCGCGTTATCTTCGATCAAAAGGATTTTCTTCTTCATCACCATTTACCGGATCGAACGGGAATTTTGAATGAAAAGCGCGACCCCTGGCCCGGACGGCTTTCGGCCCAAATATCACCCCCCAGTAGAGTGACAATTTTCTTGCAAAGATACAGGCCAAGACCAGTGCCTTCATAAATTCGCCTGGCGGGTTGGCTGGCCCGACGGAAGGCTTGAAATAGAGAATCCTTTTGCTCACTGGTCATGCCGATCCCGGTATCCTCGACAGTGATCGTCAGTTGTCCATTGTTAGCCACAGCCTCAATCCTGACCTTGCCCCTATCGGTAAATTTCACGGCGTTATTCAGCAGGTTCAAGATGACCTGATAAACTTTTTTTCGATCCGAATACACCATGGCGGCCCTGGTGTGCGACTCCAGATTGAGGCCCTTGGAATGCGCGACGGTTTGAACGTTCCCTACGGCTTCCTCGATTACAGGCGCCAATTCAAATGGCTCCAGGAATACTTCATCCTTTCCGGCTTCAATCCTCGAGAGGTCCAGCAGGTCGTTGATCAGGTTCAGCAGATGCCGGGCAGATGAAAGGGCCATTCCCATGTACTCGGCTTGTTTTGCAGTGACCGGCCCGGCCCGGCCCGTTTTGATGATTTCGCTAAATCCGATAATCGAATTCAAAGGCGTGCGCAATTCATGGCTCATAGCGGCAAGGAAATCGGATTTGAAACGGTCCGCCTGCATTAACTTTTCGTTCGCCGTCGTGAGAGCTTGGGTGCGCTCGGCTACGCGCAGCTCCAACTCATCCCGTGCCTTTCTCAATGCGTCCGCGTCCGCTTTGAGCTTTCCTATATCACGAGCGATCTTGGATGCTCCAATCACCTTTCCATGTTCGTCGTAAATGGGAGAAAGACTGACCGAAACGTCAAGCCGGTGGCCATCTTTGGCAACGCGAACCGTCTCGTAATGTTCCAGCCTTTCGCCACGCCGAATGGCCGATAGCAATCGGTCTTCTTCGTGCGTCCGTTCTGGCGGAATCAGCATCGTGATGCTTTTGCCAAGTGCTTCGCTTTCCTTGTAGCCAAAAAGCCGTTCGGCTCCTCGGTTCCAGGCAGTAATGGTTCCACTAAGGTCTTTACTGATTATGGCGTCCTCGGACCATTTCACGATTGCCGCCAGGCGGCCTTGAGTTCGCTGTGCAGCCCGTTCGTTTGTCGCATCCCGGAAGACCACCACTACGCCGCAGGTCTTGCCTGATTTTTCCCGAATGGGTGAGCCGCTATTCGCTACGGGTATCTTTTTTCCGGATTTTGATTGCAAAACGGAATGCCCGGCCAGACCCACGCTCTGCCCAGACGCCAGCACTTGGCTGACAGGATCAGCCACAGGTTGCCCGTTGTCTTCGTTACGGACGTCCAATACGTCTCTGAGCCGGGCGTCCCGGGCTTCGTCAGACGCCCATCCAGTGAGCTGTTCGGCCACCCGATTCATAAACGTGACCTTGCCTTGATCGTCGGTAGCGATCACGGCATCCCCGATGCTAGCCAACGTGGTCTGGAACAGCTCGGCACGTTGCTCGACTGCCGCTTCGGAGAGCCGATACATATCTGCCAGTCCCTTGAGCTCGTGAGCCAACAGTAGGCTGAACAATCCGCCGGTCGAAACCAACAGGAGCGTTCTCCATGAGCGGATGCGCTGGTCCAGCCGTGTCAGGTTGCGCGTGCGCTGCTCCCGCAGCGCTTCCTCGGTCCGGACAAACGAATCAAATCCGCCCAGGAACTGGTCAAAGCTGGTCCTCTCGACCTGGAGTTCGGCGGGAGGGACATTTTCTTTGGCTCGGATGCGGACCAGGAGAAGCTGTGCCGCCGCTGCCCAGCCCGCGAAATGACTCGCGATTTCTTTCACTTTTCCTTGTTGCGCCGGGTTATCGCTCACAAGCTCGCTAAGTTCCCGGAGCTCAGCAGTAATCTGGTTGGAGCGAACGCCAAACATGCCAGCGTAATCGGGTGCCCCCGCCTCGAACGCGCCCAGGCTCCGCTCCATCAACAGCCCGCTCTGCTCGCACGCTCTGGCCCGGGCAATCACCTGGTCGGTATGGTCCACCCATTGGGCATGCCCCAGCAAAGTCCCCACGAGTTTGGCCAGGAGGAAGGAGGCTCCAAGCATGAAGACCAGCGGCACAATGGCCGTGCGCCAAAGCAGTCGTTTGAACCGTCTTTCGCGCAATCCAGCGTCTGCCTTCAACTTTCTGGCGTTCCCGAACATGGCGGCAACTTAGAAGCTGGGATCTCGGGCCGCACGGAAGCTTCAAACCAGTACGTGGCCAGTTCCTTCAGGAGCATCACCAGATCTTCGATCCGGCTGGGCTTTACGTGATACGAGCTCACATACGAATCGTATGCGGCGCTCACGTCCGCTGTGCTTCGCGAGGCGCTCAACACAATGAAAGGAATGCGTTTAATCACCGGCTGCGTCCGGGCCCATTGCAGCAGTTCCAGTCCATTCATGCGCGGCATTTTTAAGTCTGCCAGGATCAATGACGGTAACGGATTGGCCGCGCGATTTCCAAAATCCCCTTCACCCAGCAGGTAAGCTCTCGCTTCCACACCATCACGGGCCCGCATTCTCCGCCCGCCAAATTCTGCCGCTTTGAGCGCATACTCCAGGATGAAATAATCGTCGGCGTTGTCCTCGGCGATCAAAATCGTCAGCAAATTCATACGCGTTGGTTCTCCATAGGAGGTTTCAGAACCAACCGGTTTTTGCACCCGGCATCGTAACCTACGGCAAATCGTCCATTGGCTATGGTAGGCAAACACCCTAGAACTTGATTTGCCGCACCAGGCTTAGTCCTGCAGGCGATTATCAGGCTGCCGCAGGCGCCATCCCGAGTTCAGCAGAGCAGATTTCCTCCCTCGTGTTCTCCAACGACAAACTTTCTAACGTGTCCACTAAAACAAATGAAACAGAATCGAGGGCCACGATTTCGCCATCCAGAATGAATGATTTGGGCGGCTGTTCCAGCAGGGCTTTGTTCAGGCTGAGGAATTGGTTAAAAGGGTGCCCACGCCTGGAATACAGTTCAACTTCGTTTTTCTGTTTGATGGCAAGGCACCTGTAGCCATCGAATTTGATCTCGTATTGCCAGTCTGCGCCGCGAGGCAGGCGGTCCACGTATTTGACCTCTTTGCATTCCATTGGGGGCTGGAAGAAAAGGGTAGCCGGCATCCGCTGCATGGCCCAAACCTGCGACGCCGACCGCTACAATCCTATCGGGGCAACAGCCCAGCGCTGAATCGGACGGCTCTTGCTCATCATGCCGCTTGCCAGTAGCAGGAATCGGAGCGATTAAGCGGTTCGCATTCCCTAATTGAATGGAACGAGAAGTTTCGAAGGCGGGGTGGCAAAGAGCGAGCGCCCGGTGATGGCACCTGGCCTGACAGGAGCCTCGGCTTGCCTTTAGGCCGCGTGTCCCGCGCGGCAGGTAGGTCATTGCCCCAATGCTCCCCTCGGGGTGACGGGCGACGGTACTCTATGAAAAACAAGCGAAATCCAAAGTGGTGGGGCCAGGAGCATGATTCCGCCTGGGACAGAGTGAAGGCGGCATTCAAACGGGATTGGGACCAGACCAGGCATGATTTTGGCGGAGACGAGCCAGACACTGATCAGGACGTGGATGACACAGTGAAGCAGGCGGCCGGCAAACAGCCAATTCCGCCTCGCGGCACACCCACATTCGAAGAGTTCGAGGACGCCTGCCGGTTCGGTTATGGCGCTCGCAGACATTACGGGAAGTCATTTAACGCGTGGGACGAGAACCTCGAAACCACTCTGAAACGCGACTGGAGCCAGACCTACACGGACCGCGATTGGCTAAGACATCGAGAAGCAATCCACAAGGGCTGGGATTACGACGACCAAGGCCAAATGCGCGAGGCTGCTTAGTTTGCAAGCAACTCGTCGGCCAGGGGTTCAATCCGTCATGTCAACTTGATGCCTTTGTGCTGACCGCCAGGGGCCGGACCTTGAGCTGGCGATTGTTGTTGCTTTGCGGAATACGACTACTCAACGGCCCCGGCTTGCATTGACGTATTCGGAGGTCCCGTCGATTACCTCCTGAGGCTGAGGACAGCCGTGCTCCGACATGTTCGCCCTCCGTACGTAGCGCCAAAGGTAACGGTTACCCGTACGTGGGGCGAGAGTAAGGGGCCCTCGCAAGCATCAACTTGCAGCCACTCGGTTGGCCGACTATTATTCTGACCAACGCGCCCGTAGCTCAGTTGGATAGAGCATCTGCCTTCTAAATCGAACTTCATTTTTGCCCTCATCGGCACCAATGCGGAATCACGCGGCCCCACCGATGTTATCTTCGCGTTTTGCGCTTCGGAAATTGGAGTCTCCGGCACTAAAAAGGACCCAAAATTTAGCAAGTAGTATCAGAGGGAGTATCAGATTTTGGTTTTTGAGATTTTGGCGTAGCCGAACCCAACCCGTAGGTTAAAGTCAAGGTACCATTCAGATTGCTTGCCGCGAAAACCGAGCGTTGTTACTAATGGCGGATTCTGACCGTTCTTCAAAATTCGGCCAGCTTGGTCCGTTGCTTCAACACTAAGTTAAGGAATTAGGGGATCGCGACCCCGCATCGTAGTTCTCTCCCAAAGGGATCTACCAACAGCCAAAAAATCCGATCTACTGACATACCGCCCTTTCACGAAATGAGTGTCTTTGCGTAGTTCTTTATGGGCCGCTGCGTGGTCCTGGCGTTCCGTGGTCGCCGCCGCCGGCGGAATCAGCAAACGAACAGAAAAAAAGCAAAATGAAATGAATACTGTAATCGTAAACGTAGAGGGCAAGCCTCAGTCCGAGGCGGCTGTTATCACCGCGTACTTTCGCGCTCCAACAGACAAACTCGCGGATTTAATGAACGAAATCCGTGCTTTAACGCCCGAGGCCAAAACTGAGCTCGCACTCGGCGCAGCCAAGGAACTTGGCATGACCGCAACCAGTGTCGAAGAATAACACGAACCAAAAAACGAAATGAAATTGCGTCGTTGTTTAGTGGCTGGACTTTTTTCTGCGGGCGCTTTCTTTTCTGCGCTTTGGCTGGTCCCCCCGCACTGGTATCGCACTGCGGGCGTTCTCGACCTTGTGATCGTCCTTGATAACAGCACCAGTTACGCCAAGGCCCTTCCGGTCGCGGTCAAGGAGGCCACTCCAATTATTGCATCGCTGCTCCCGGGTGACCGTTTGGCAACCTTCGTCGTAGGCCCGGAGGTGCTGCAATTATTTAACGGTGCGGTCCTCTCGGCCTCGGCCGCAAGCTCAGTGGGCCAGCAGGTTCGGGCGCTGCAAGTCAACACGAACGGGGGCACGGAGTTGGGTACTGTGTTTAATCAGGTCCGGAAAGCTTTTGATGATTTCGCTGTAGCCCCAAGCGCGCATTTCAGACGGGAGCGCCTGCTGGTCATCTTCTCGGACTGTCTGGGGGAGTCCGGTAGCCAACCCATCGCCGGTTCCGCGGCGATGGTACCGGGCCGTACTACCGTCCTGGTCGTTGGCTGGCAGGGCAGTGACAAGGATCCGGTCGCCCGCGTACTGCTCGGTCCTGATGGCAAGAACATCCTGCAGGCGGTCCCCACCGAGGCGGCCCCGGAAGCCCGCCGCGTTGCTCTGGAAGACATCGAAGCTGCCCACCCACTGAAGGTGGTTGTAGTGGTCGCGGCCAGCCTTATATGCCTCCTTTGCGGAGCGAGTGCGGCCGGGGCGGTTGAGGCCTTTGTTGGCGCGCGGTCCCGCCCGCTACACGTAAGGCTCAGCCAGCGCGGCGAGGCAGACACGACCCAGGACTTCCCTTTGGCAATGGGCGAAACTCTCGTGGTTGGTGGCGGGGATGGCAACGTTGATTACCATGTGCCAGGCGCCGCCCACTGTCTATTGACGCGTAACCGGCGAGACCTGATCGTAGTTCCAGGCTCCGCCCCGCTGCTAATCCGCCGTCGGGGTGTGGATTTGCCAGTCAGCGAGGCTCAAATGCTGCGCGACAAAGACGCCCTGCTCCTCCAAGGCCGCGAGATTGAAGTCAGCCTTTCCTAACACGGTAACCAAAAGCATGGAACCAAATCACCTGTATTTATGAGAAAACGCATACTCCTTATCGTCATCGGCACACTCTCGTGTGGTATCGCTGGTCGCATCAAGCGAGCGGTCGCAAAGGACCCAGGTTCCCACAACATTCTCAAGATCGTAGCCGCTGACAGCGGCTGGGATGACGAGGCCTGTGCCGCCCTCGGCGAGAGTGAGCGGGTGGACCTTGCGGGATTACCCATCCAGGACCTCCATGACAACCCAGAGCCATTTGGGCCTTCCTTCCAACAGGTGCTCCTCGATCAGCTCAACATTGGCATAACCCGCCTTGATGCTGGCCCGCTCATCCCCGCCACCATGTTCGCTGCGCTGATAGCAAAATGGCCGGAACTTCGTGAGAAGCTGGGCTTGGCCCTGCAGGAACTTCTCGCGGAGGGAGAGGGAGATGACCTTGAGGTTTGGGTAATGGGTTCGGTCTCTTCGACAACCGGGCGGGCCGGCCTCCTGGAGTTGCTCTTTGGCGCCCAGGAACTCCTCCGGCATAATGGCGTGGAAAACCAGGTGGTCAACGCAGTGATTTTGGACAGCGAAGGCCTGCGGCCTGATCGGAACGAAGAACGCCAACACATCGAGGCAGCCTTTTGGCGCGAGGCTGAGCGTGCCAACGCAAGCAAGCCTGGCCGAGTCATTCCCCGGCCACATGCCGCTGCCGATTGGACCAATGGCCGGCCCGCCCGTATCACCTTCCGGCGCAACGGCAAGCGGCAGGGGTCTAATTTGGCCTCGGTGTCCGAGTTGGTCAAGACCACGGTTGATTGGTTCCTGTTAACCGCCCTCAATCCGGCTGTCAACCAGCACATTGGCAGCGATCGGGGTGATCGTGCGCGCGTGTTGCCCCGTATTGGCATCAACGATGGGCATCGCTTCGATCCGAAGCTCCGTTATCTCACCGTAGCCAACGCCGCTGCCTTGGACCTTGCGGTGCCGACGCTCAAAGCCTATGCACGGGCACGAGGGGCCGAACTTGTTCTGGCTGCGCTTCGTGGTGAACGTCCCACCGAGATGGGCAAATTGGCTCTGGAACTCCAACTCAACTTCCCCGCGCTCTCACAGCGTTTGGGCGAGGGCACGGCCAGTTCACAAATCAATCGCGATCTCAATCGTCTTGACTTGGTGCTGCCGAAGGAGAAGCGCTCCCGGTGGCGCATGGTGACCCAGACCACCCAAGTCAATTTGGCTACCCAGCTAGACCGTATCAGGCGCGCCATTCCGGCACAACGAACGCTTATCACTGACGAGTTCAGGCAGCGCATCTCACAACGGCTTAATCATATGCTGCTCCCACCAGCCGACCAAACCGTCGAAGGCGCTGAGCGCCAGGCCACAGGCATTCAGGGCACCAGTGCTTACCTCGAGGACGTAAAGGACCAATTGACCAAGACTCGCAAAGAGGCGGAAAAGGAGTTAGCCACAGCCCATTCGCTGCCTCAATGCCTGGCAAAGTGCGAGGAACTACTCGGTGATATTCCCCGGTTCGCCCGAAGCGCTCATCAAACGGCGCTGCTCGACGAACTCCGGCACGGATATGGGGACGCCGTGCGGACGGTCATCGTCGACCACAGCCTCCGGCTGCTCGACGACCTGCAAACCTTCGTAACGGCAAAACTAACCACCCTGCAGGAAATCACTAACAACATTGCGGAGGCTGCTCTTATTGTGGGCAAAGCAAAGGCTGAAGCCCTTACTCCAAGCGGCGGAGTGCTGACCCGTCATTTGGTGGAGCGCGAAGCTGACGTGGAGGAGATCATCGGCAAGGCCGCGTTGCTCCAACCCACGCTCGTAGAGACTGTCAAGGGACAGATCATCCAATCCCTCTCTGGTCAGGGCGAGATGATCGGTGGCCTTGCCTCCTGCTCGCCGGATCGGCTGGCCCAGATGGCACAGGATTCGTTTGCCGTAGCCGCCAGTGTCGATACGCAGCTTCAAGCCCAGTTCAAACCTTGCTTCGAGGCCCGGTTCGACAGCGACGCGGCGCGCGCACGCCTGTTCAAATGGCTTACTGAAGCCGCTGCGCCCTTGGGCGGGAGCATCATTCCGGGTTACGAACTGAAGATTCCCGCCCATTCCCGACCGGCCATGATCCCGCTTCGCAAGGTTCTCGTGCCGCCTGACATGCGTGACGTGGCCCTCCAGCATTTAGTGCCCTTAGGCTGGCCGCAGGATGCAATCGTGGCAGTCGAAGGATTACCCATGCTGGTCTGTGTGGATGAGAAACATGGCCTGCCGGCGCACGCCTTTGCGCATTTGGTTCACATTGGCGCCCAACTCCCCGCCGAATCACAGCACCGCGGGCGGTTCGTCACCGCCAGGTGGGCCTTGGACTGGCTGCCAGAACTCACTCCATATCAACCGTTCACGGACTGGGAAGACGAGGAAATCGTTCAGGCTGGCCTTCTGACAAACACCGTAGCCAAGAATGGGCATGGGGGCTTCGCGTTCAAAGACGGCAGTGGGCTCGTCGTCGAACTCGGGGCCAGTCGGGCTGAGTGCTCCAAGGCCATCGCGGCCCAGAAGTGCCGCGAGGAACTGATTCTGGCGGTTATCGAGGCATTGCGCCAGGTCGAACCCGACTGGTTGGAAGCACGGTTACGTCAGGTTGTAGAAAGTGGTCTGCTTAAACGAGAGGAAGGACGCGCACGGTTCGACGAGCTGCGGCCTGTCCATAGTTGGGCACGCCACAATGGTCTTCGCGGACGCGTGGCATGAAGGCGGACCAATACGGAGGGCGGGGTGCAGCGTGGCGAAGCGAGCCCAGGCATGCCCGCCCGGTTCCTGTTGGGGTGTGCCTTTGTACTTCGCTACGGGAGCAATTGAAAATGGCGATTCGGCGTTTGTTGAAAGCGCTTGCCGTTTTAGTGGCCTTTGCCATCAGTCTCCTCGGCTGTCGGGACCAGCGGGCTTTGACGCCGGGTGACACCAACGAGATCCGGAATCTCGTGCAGAAGGCGCAACGGAAGCACGTTCGCGAATCCTACGGCGAACTGGCTTACCAATGTTTCACGGAACAAGACTACCAAGCATTCGACCGGGAGCAGCGCGCGCATTCAATCAGCAGCAACCTGAAAGCGAACCGTAAGTTCATGGAGGCCGTTCTTTCATTGCAGCAAAAAAGCCCCGCCGACCGGGCACTACTCATCAATGATCTCCGCCATCCGCTTCGACCCTCATGGGCGCAACTAGGCCAGGTTTCGAAAGAAGGTCAAACTGAGGCTGGGCGACGCGCTGAACTCGACATCGCGAACGCAGTTGCCGACCTGGTCTCCCAACTTTGCGAGCTTTCGCCGGGGGAAATTTCTAATGTTTTCAATCAACGCTGATTTGTTGAATGGATTTTTCAGCACGATGCTTCCGGATCGTAATTTCCAGAAAGGATCAAATATGAAATGTGTCCGTGTCATCTTGTGTTCAGCGCTGCTGCTGTTGGTCTCATTTGCAGGTTGGGGCCAGCTTACGGCAAGCCCGCAGACTTTCTTCCTACTAATCGATACTTCCTCCTCCATGTCAGAGGTGCCAAAGAAGCCCAAAGTCCCCGAAGACTGGAAATTCTCCAAGATGGCCGAAGTTAAGCGCCAACTCACAAATTTCCTCGCCGGTCTGCCGACGGAGACGGCTATCAAGGCCTTCGTTTTTGACCAAACAATCCGCCCAGGTCCACAATGCGAAGTCCTGGACGCGGAACAGCGCGAAAAGCTTACCAGCTACTTCGGGAACCTGCGGGCCGTTGGTGCCCAGACATTTGCGTGGCGTTCCCTCGATTATGTACTGGAAAAAGCTCATCTGGCAGTGGCTGTGGGCTCCCCAGGCATCACCGTCAAGGTCCTCATCTTCACAGACGGTGAGGACAATGACCCAGCTCGACCGGATCTCTCGGCGATTTTGGCCAAGTACAGCGACGATCTCAAAGATAGAATTGAGGCGAGCTACATCACGCTAGGATTCACGCTTTCCTCTGACCTGGTACGCGTGCTTAAGGAGTCCCAGGTCCAAGTTCGCGCCGCGTACAAGCCGGCAGAGATCATTCCGCTGAACGCCGCATTTTCCTGGGCGCCGCTCCGTCCGACAGCCGAGGAAGACGAGGTCGAGTTCGCGGATCAGACGCAAGGCTCGGCACGCACGATCAACTGGTCTTTCGGTGACGGCGCGACCAGCAATGAAAAATCTCCCAAGCATCTCTTTCGGACGCCGGGACCAAAAATCATTCAACTTGTCGTAACCGACGAGCGGGGCCGCTCCAATTCTATCACGAAGACTCTGGTAGTTTCGCCGCGCATCCCTTTGGAAGCCCGGTTTACGAATACTCCTCCGAACGAGGTTCCTGCCGGTGACTGGGTGCAATTCGTCAACCAGTCGAAAGGTCCGTTTACGAGCCTTCAGTGGTTTTTTGGGGATGGCACGAGCTCCGCGGACGAGCATCCGGCTCACAAATTCGGCTTGGCAGGCTTTTATGCTGTGACCCTGACTGTCGCAGACGGAAGAGGTGGACGTCAATCCATTACAAACGCCCTCCGGGTTCTCGGCCCACCACCCCCCAAGGCTCAGTTCCAGCCTCTTGGCGAAATAGCCGCAAATGCGGCTGCCCAGTTTATTGACCGTTCCGTTGGGACAATCGAGCAGCGCGTATGGGAATTCGGAGACGGTACCCCGCCCGTAAAAGAACGCGACCCTCAACACATATTCAGGGTCCCCGGCGATTTCACCGTCAGACTGACATGCATTGGGCCTGGCGGCAGGAGCAGCAGTGCCGCCTCGATCCATGTCGCCAGCCCTCCTCCCCCGGTAGCTGCGTTTGAGCTTGGGGTCGCAAAGCCGCGGGTCGGGGATGAGATTAAGTTGCTGGATACCTCCGCCGGCTCGGTCGAGCGCGCGCTTTGGTCTTTCTCCGATTCCGGAAGCGCTTTTGAAATCGCCTACAACGATCATACGAGCCGCTCTATTTCACACCGATTTGGCGCGGTAGGAAGCAACACGATAACCCTTCAGGTATGGGGTCAAGGCGGTCAGGACAAGAAGCAGATCGTCCTGAACGTGGCCTCCACAAATCTCCCGCCACAAGCCATTTGCCAACCAGACCGAAGCAAAGGTCGGGGAACACTCAGGGTCCATTTCGCCAACAAGTCAAGCGGGACGGTTCGTCGATGCGCGTGGAATTTCGGTGATGGCTCGCCAGAGCTCACACAGGAGTCAATTGCGGATGTCGAACATGCCTTCGGCCCCGGCGTGTACGCCGTCACGCTAACCGTTTTTGGCATGGATGAGTTCGGGCCATCGCGCTACACTTCTCAGCCGATCACAGTCAACCGGCCTTTCCCGCCCTTTGTTCGCCACTTGCCGTGGGCCGCACCCAGCGCCATCGCCATGATTTGCCTAGCCCCCATCGCCGTTAAGAGAGCAAGCCGTCGCCGAATGCTGCGCGAACTCTCCTCTTTGACGGGCATCGTGAAGTGCGGGCTCGCTGGGTCTCCGCCGAGCCAGTGGAAGAAGCATGTGGTTGATGGTCTTGGGAGCGAATTCAGCTTTAGACCTCTTGACTCGTTCCCCCCGGGCGCAACAGGTGAGGCATACGGTCGCCTCCTAAGCCTTTCCATCAAAAAAATAGTTGATCCGACAACTTTAGAGGAGTCGTACACTTTGGCAGTCGCCGCTGAGAAGGAAACCATCGAAACCCAGTCGATTCGACCGGACGAAGACGTTTTTCTGCAAACTGCTCCTTATGCGCTGCGGTATGAACCCTAGCGGCTTGCCGTATGTTGGGAAAGGCGGCGCCGGACACTCCACGCGAGGTGTGCCGTCGCCTGTACGCCTCCTCGCGCACCGCGATGGAATCCCACTGGAGGCATGCGCCTTCGCAGTTCGCCACTTTTTTCCCTTTTCTACTTTCAACCTCAGCCGGCCCTGCGTAGATGGAATAGCGGCTTGTTGGAGAGCGCGGTTTCGGGGCCGAGGGCCTAAGTGGTGCGCGCTCCTTTCCCCCGTGCCGCGATTGCACGTTATGAGTGAGCCAGAAGAACGAAAATTGGCGGTGCTCGCAGCGAAAGCAGCGGCAGGTGATTGGCAGGCATTTGCGGAATTGGCTGAGGTCTTGTGGCGGGACGCGTATTTAATCGCCTTCGCGGTTTTGGGGGATCATGAGGACGCCCAAGATGCCGCCCAGCAAGCCATGCTCAACATTGGCCGAAACCTTTGGCAGTTCAATGCCTCGAAAGGCAGCTTCCGCGTTTGGTTTAAAATCATTAGTCGCAATGCAGCGATATCCATTGGGAGGAAAAGGAAGAGGAATTCGGAATTTTTGAGTCTCGACGCCCCAATTAGCGAGGATGGGAATCTCTCCCTGGGAGACCAACTGGAGGACGAAGCCGCATCGGCTCAATTTGAAGCAAATGTCGACTCCGCCAATGTGCGTTCGCTCGTCGAAAAGCTCGATCCTCGTCTGAGATTGGTTGTGACCCTTTTATACCTCGAAGGCGATGACGATGATCAGAGCTTGGACGCGGTAGCTCGTGTCTTAGAGGTCACGCCGCAACGGGTAGGTCAGTTGAGAAGAATCGCCTTTGATCAGCTACGTAATTTCGAACATCCCGAAAAAAGCAAAACGATATGAAGACGCCCGAAGAGATCATAGAAAGATATGTTGGAGAGATACGCCGTGATGCGCCTCCTCTGCCGTTGGAGTGGCTAAGGTGCCAGTTGGCTCGTGAGTTTGGGGAGCCGCGTGCCAGGACGTTCAAAGAAGTCTTCCTCGAACAGTTTGATCGCCTGAAGAAGACCGACGTGTTTCAAAAATGGATTACCACTCCACAGGTTTCCGGGTTCGCGGTTGAGGATTACGTTTATGCTTCGGCTCCTGGGGTTGCCGCTCAGAAGCCCGCGCTAGCAACCTTCGGGGTCCTCTGGCAGTCGGCAGGCGCGGCCCCTAGGGAAGGAAAACTGGACATCCTCGGAGCCCCGGTTTTGAAAGCGAACGGCGATCTGGTGCTGGGCATCCGGGTCTCAGAAGCATCTACCCTCGCCGGCGAGAACGTGGCATTAGCGGTTTTCCATTCCGGTGGAACCCAGTTAGTGCCGCCAATGGAGTTAGCCGTGGGAGCCCACGTAACATTGACGATTCCAGTACCTCCCGAATTGAGGGACAAAATTCATTCCGCGACGTTAGCTGATTTTCCATTTCGATTCGCGGTGGTTGCGGAAGAGGCAGAACCCGACGGGCCAGGTATTGCAGCGGCGTTGAATGGTGAGGGCTTCGGAGGGAAATGGATAGAATGGCTTAAGCAGCTTGTTTACCGTTGGTCCATCCGACAAAAAGGGGCGGATCTCAACGCGGCCTCACGTTCCAATTAGATGTATGCTGGCTCCGACAACACGTGATGCCAGCGATGAATTGTTTGGCTGGCTGATTCGCTTTCTTGCGTTTTCTGAACGCAGGTGGCGAAATGGCTTGAGCGTGCTGGAACCGCTTTTTAATCTGACGACATGCTGGGAATTCTGGTGGGAGTCCTCCGTCGGTGAAGAAGATCGTCGAGAAATTCAGAACTCGGCTGCTCTAATCCTGAATGACGAACAAAAAGGTTTCGTCGATAATCTTCGAGAATGGTTCAGCCTGAAATTTGGCGGTGAAGCTCCTGCACGCTTCGCTCTTCTACAAGTTTCGAATATTCCGGTTTTCGCTCAATGGCGCGCTTTTGATGATGTTCGCGCCTCGTGCTTGAATCGGATCAATTTCCCTGTTCTACGGAGCGGGGCCGATGGCGCCATTGAGGGACTATGCGTTTTTTTGAGGCCTCGTACCTCCGGAGAACCAGCCATCAAGTGTTCGGAGGATGTTCTCCTCGGTCCCGCCGACATCTCTCAAGCCCGCGATGGAGTAATGAATTCCTTAAGCAACCTGGGGATTCTTCGGACTGCATTGGTCGGATCGCTCGCAGGATGGCTTTCCGCACGGGCGATCGGACGCTTTGTTGCTTTGCTTATCTGGCTGGCCGTTTTGTCCGGGATTGCAGCCATAGTCATATGTGGACCATGGCTTGACCATTACGCGGTTAAATATGTTTTGGTCGCGGTGCTTTGGTTGTATGTGCTCGTAGTGCTTTTTCCCACATCGCGCGTTCTCAAAGAAGTCCGGTTCGGCGTGCGGCTCAGGAATGTGCTCGAGACCCACCAGATTTGCATTTTACCAGGCAACTTAGGAAGAGGCTCTCACGTAGTGGCAGTTGGCTCCTCCTTCACGTTGGCTCTCGGAGTCGGAATTCTTTCGAGCGCATTTGAAGCCGCAAGGCCTTCACGAGACTCTTGGCTTTGGGGGTGGCTTTATGAACGGCTCAAACACCAATTGGCCAATTGGGCTTTTACGGGCGTGCTCCGTTCCAATGGAGCTGTTGTCAACGTCGATAAGGACCACATGGCAACCAAATATGAAGCGTGTCGCAATCACCCTGATATTACCGTGTTGGTCATGCCAAAGCAGAACTTAGATATTCCTTTATTGGCACCCAAGTTCGACCGACTTATTCGCCCTTCGCCAGGATTTGCTCCAGTCGCAGCTTCGTCAGCGCTCAGGGTCTATCGCAGTCGTGACCTCTCCAGCGTTCTTCTCGATATCGGCGGGATTCGGTCACGCGTCGCTGCTCTCAATACGATATTGGGTTTGTTGTGCAGCATGTGTCTTCTGGCCGGTACCCCCGAGATATGGAGAATGTTCCATCCTCCGCCAATTCCAAAACCAGTGGTTTGGAAGTGCGAAGATGCATACTATTCAAAAACGGCCGGGCCAGTGTTTCATCTTGTCGTGGAGACGGAGTCACCGAGTGCCTTTGTTGTTCGCATTGCCACACCGGTGCTTTCCAAAGAACGAATCCCCTTCTATCCTGACAGACACGCCGTTGGGCAGGCTTGGGCTGAGATACCGCTGCCCAATACTCCTGGGCACGGCCTCGACACATCTATCCTCGTGGTCTTGCCACAAACGTTTCTCGGCAGGGAGTTAAAAGACACGGTGATTCTGGAAGAAAAGCTCGATGGCCTTCGCCTGGCAGCCGCAGCGGAAAAAGAGGCGTTTTTTCGACAGGGAAAGAACACGAAATGAAATGAGAATATGAAAGGCTTTTCTCTTCAATTTGATATTCGCCGCCCCCTTCGAGCGGCCGCATTTATCGCATTACTGGGCAGTGGCCTTCTCGGCTGTGGTCGCGACAGCACACCGGCTCCGTCAATCTTCGGCATTCGAATCGCTCCGAACCCCGTTCCAGTTGGCGGAAAAGGAGAAATAACTTTGTCGGTATCGTATCCGCGCCCGCACATGCACTTTTCATGGACCGTAACTGGTGGGAGCCTAAATCCAACGGAAACAACCAATCCGTCGACTACCTTTGTTGCTCCGGAAAAGCCAACTCCGGTAAGGCTGAGTGTCTCGTTGGAGTGGAACGGTCAAACTGTGAGTACGAGGGAAGAGGTCGTGGAGGTTGTTGCGTCCACGGAGACGTCAACTTTTCCAAATGCGTTAGCTTCTGCTTTGGGTTCTTCTCCAACGATGATCTCGATCAGTACCGTGCCGCGTTGCGATCCAAAGGGAGGACCGAATTCAGAAGATGATATCGCCGGCCTTGTCAAGTTGAAAGACTCGTCTGCTAGCGTCAATGACTATGGCGTTGTAATCTATACTAAGACGGACGACTGGTGGGTTCAGCCGCAGGCGTCTTACCCAATATCCACAATCGGAAGCGACGGTTCTTTCAAGGAAACGATTCATACTGGAAGCGAATACGCTGTGCTTCTTGTCAGAAAGGATTTTCAACCGTTGCCTCGAATTCCCGTTCTTCCACCACGTAGCGGAGACATCCTGGAAATTGCTCGAGTAAAGGGCAAGAGCAATAGCCCATGACAGACCCACGGTGTCGTAAAGGGAAAGAGTTTGAAATCGCATCCAAAACTGAAACAACAAAACGCAATAACGAAAGGTTCAATATGAAAAGCATCAAACAATCAGCCATGTTGCGCGCGGTTGCAGCAGCGTGTGTTTGCTTATTATTCACTCCTGGCCCCGCGCCTGCGCAGTCCGATGCCGGGAAGGTCAGTAAGCCAACCATCAAACTTCTGACTGTTCCCAAAATCCCGCCCGGTCCAGAGAAAACGGCTGAAATCGCGGGAAAGGTCAGCGGGGTCTCCCCCCTGAAGGACTTCCGAGTCGTGATTTACTCCAAATCGGATCACTGGTACATCCAACCGGCTAAGGATAACCCTTATACTGAAATCGGCGATGAAGGGGAGTTTTCCACTGACATTCATGGCGGCACCGAGTATGCGGCCTTGCTGGTGAAGCCAAGCTTTAAACCGGAAGCGCAAATTGATCACCTTCCCCGGGTTGGCGGCGAGGTCCTTGCCCTCGTGCGCAAGGAGAGTAAGTCGGGAAGCGCAGACAAGGAGAGTAAGTCGGGAGGCGCAGAATGAGTCTTTTTTGATTCGCGCCATGAAGAATCATTATTCTAAACCGCCGCTCACGTCTCCAGCAGCCTTGCTGGCGCTCGCAATTGTAATCATGTGTATCGGAATGCGAGCCGAAACTGACAACGGCACACGAATCGCGGAAGCGAAATCCGGGGCCGCGGAACGCACCATTGATTTTTCGGGCTTCCGCTGGTGGGTCAAGAAATCGGCCACTGGATCAAAGCTGGGGCCTGGCCCAAATTTCTGGAGCGATTCTTCTAAAAATGTGTGGGTCGATGACCAAGATAGGCTTCATTTGAAAATAACGCGCAAGAAAGACCAGACTGGCAGGGCGAGTTGGTTCTGCGCTGAGGTCGTCTCTGCTAAATCGTTTGGATATGGCAATTATACGTGGCAGGTTGATTCGCCGATTGTAGCGCAGTCCAAGACCGTACTAGGGCTATTCACTTGGGATGATAGTCCAGAAAGCGCGCAGTTCCACCATCGGGAGATCGACGTCGAACTAATATCGACCTGGGGAGAAACTAACAGTCCCCGGAACGCCCAATTTTGCGTCCAGCCTTACACAAGGTCACGCAACCGGCATCGATTTTCAATAACAGACAGCACACCTCCCACAACGACCCACATGTTTAATTGGGGAGAAAGCAACGTTTTCTTTCGCTCATTTCGCGGCGACGCCAATAAAACCCCAGAGACGACGGACATCATCAGCGATTGGAGATTTGCGCAGCCCGGTGTTCCTCCGTCGGGAGAAGAAAACGTGCGCATGAACCTGTGGTTGACTGGGCCCATCAATGACGACGCGGAGGAACCCGAAGTGATCATTAGCAAGTTTCAGTTCAAGCCGGAACGACCGGCAAGTCCGGCGGCGCCAAAAACGCCCGAAGTGACCATCTTGACCGTTCCGCCCTCCAGTCTGCGCCCAGGGCCGGTTGGCATGGGCAGGATCGTCGGGACTGCCAGCGGGATCAATCCTATTGAGTGCAAGGTACTAGTCTATGCCTACGGTGACCGCTGGTATGTACAGCCAATGGCAGTTAATACCGATGCAATCATAGGAGTAGATGGGCGGTGGACGTCCAGCACCCACGGAGGTTCGGAGTATGCCGCTTTGCTAGTGAAGGCGGGATACAAAGCGCCAGCAACGATGGCAGTGTTGCCTTCAATCGGAGGAGATGTCTTAGCGGCCGTAAGAGCAACGCCTAAGGACTAAGAAGAATATGAATATTGATCCGCATTTGCTTAAACGCTTCGCTCCAGCAATGGTTGTTTGGCTCGCCATCGCCGAACTCGTCCATAGTGAAGGTACGAAGCAGCTATACAACGATGCCGGGCTTTACGCCGGCACTCCCCCTGGTTCTGTCACTATGGATATTTATTACTGGTCCGCTACAGGCGGTCCGGTGATAAATGCAACGGTCTCGGCGACGAACGCCCCCGAAGGGCGCTTAGTTGCCCAGGCAGTTGTGAGTACTCACTGGGGTGGTTGGGGTATCTTCAATGTGGCCAGCAACAACCCTTCTCAGACAGTCGCGGTTGATTATTCTGATTACGCCGGAGGAGCTCTCCGATTCTGGTTGTGGAGCCAGGACGAGCTCGAGGTGCAGATAGAATATCTCACTGGTGACGGCTCAGCCCAGGATCA
This sequence comes from Verrucomicrobiota bacterium, assembly GCA_003176045.1. Taxonomy (GTDB): domain Bacteria; phylum Verrucomicrobiota; class Verrucomicrobiia; order Limisphaerales; family UBA8199; genus PSRM01. Next base: position 34,026 of record PSRM01000068.1, read on the forward strand.
AAAGGTCACCCAAGTGATTCCGTCCACTCAAGGTCAATGGAGTGAGATCGTCATCCCATTTGATGCCTTTCCCTCGTACCCGACTTTTCCTGGCGGTCTGAACCTGCAGCAGATCATTGGGCCTTTTCTCATAAGCACGAGCACCGGGAGCGGAGCGACGACTGCGCCTAAGAACTGGTATGTGGATGACGCGCGGGTCACTAAGCCGTTCTCTCAGTTAGCAATTCATCCTCCGATAACACAGGTCAATCCTGGCCAGCATCGCCAGTTCACGATTGAGGGGGTATCGAGCAACGGTGAGCCGGTGCTGGTTTATGGCGGCTTCAGCGTCAGCACCAACGTCGGCGGGTTAAATGTCAGCGCGCCATCGCTGGCCTCAAGTTCGGTGCTGACCGCCAACCACACGAGCGGAAGCATTACGGTTATGGCAACGAATGCAACTTCACCCGTTACAGCAACTGCGAACGTGCAGATCACTTCCGCGAACCTGCAGCGAGAGTTCGGAGTGGTCAGTGACACGCGTACCAATCTGAACCTGGATGTGGACTCTAAGTTGCTGGCCTTTTTTGGCGGCTCCGCCTCGTCCGCGCCCGTGATCACCAATAACATCTATGATCGGGTCGAGGGTTTCTCCAGCGTCCAGACGACTGTGAATCAGATCAGTGCCGACAGCTTCTCCGGTTGGACGGTCCAGTGGGGCCTCGCCGGTTCGGCAGACACTAATACAACCGACATGAGTTGGTTTTACGACGGCTTTATCCGGTTTGCTCTGAAGGCCCCTGCCGCTTTGCAGACAAATTTTGTGGTCGGAATTCGCTCCGGGAATGTCCCTGCTTCCACTGAATTGAGCAAGGTGCCTCTGGCGGGTTACGCCACGTTCGATAATCAATGGCACGAAGTAGCCATTCCCATCAAAATCTTTGCCGGATCACGGCCCTGGGCCGATTTGAGCAGGACAAAGAATTTTTTTACGATCACGGTTGTGGGGAACACAGGTCAGCAAACATTCCTCATCGATAATGTGCGATGGGACACAGGGATAAACGCGACAAATGCCGGTTTGCGGATTGTAAACGCTTTTCGGCAGGGAGCTGATTTTCATCTGAATTTTGCGGGACCGCCTGGGTTTGCCTTCACGCTCCAGTCCACAACCAACTTCTCGAGTTGGACCAACATCCTACAAGACGTTCTCAGCGATAGTCCATATTCATTTGTCCATAGTAATGCGCTGCGGAACGCACGGACGCTTTACCGGCTACTAGGCACGCCCTGAGGATGGAGGCAAGGCATATGCGACTGATCTCCAAATTGATATCGGTCATCCTCTTCGCCTCGCTGATCGCCACGGCATGGGCGGGTTCCTATGGCGTACCGAACCTGCCATCGAGAACCTACACTCAGAGCGGCGACAGGCGGATCTTTGTCCAGAAGCGGAAGCAGGACTGCTCGCTCAGTCAGCCTTATGCCCTGGTTATCAAGGGCATTAACTGGGCGCCCGCTTCCGTGGGGACCGATCCTGCGAGCAATCCCCTGGGGTATCGGCAGGAGTTCTTCAATTGGTATAGCAACGATATCCCGATGATGGCAAAAATGGGCATCAATACGGTCAGACTTTACCACGACATGGGGACCAATTCTCAGGCTCAAGCTGTTTTGGACATGTTCTATCGGTACGGTATTTGGGTCATCATGCCTGTGGATTCGCCGTATGCCAACAGTGTCGCGAACTCGAACAACGTGGTCGCTGTCGTAAGCGCGCTGAAGTATCACCCCGCAATTCTCGGTTTTGCCGTGGGAAATGAATGGGACATCAACTATTACTACAACACTTTCACGAATCTCCGGACTTCGGCGGGATTTACGGAGTGGGCTGCGGAGACGATCAAGTTTATGGACACCAACCACGTGGCGATGAGCTTTTATGGCGATCCGCATATTCCGCTTGGGGACAATCCCACTTACCATTATTTGGATCCGCAAATTGCTCCCTGGCAGCCCACGGACGGGAGCATCAATTTCACCAGCACCGTGGTGAGCAATTGGGCGCCCAGTGTGGACGTGTGGGCACTTCAACTCTATCGCGGGTGGACCTTCACGGATGCGCTTTCGCAGTGGGCGCAAATTTCGATGAAGCCCTTGATTGTTGGCGAGTACGGGGCCGATTCCTACAGTCACACGACTGCCGGTGAAAACCAACTCGTACAGGCCACGTTTGACCAAGGGCTTTGGGATCAGAGCGTTTTCGACCTCTCTCCGGAGCGAACCAACGGCATTCTCTCGGGCCTACTCGGATTCGAATGGAATGACGAATGGTGGAAGAACGGTTCTCCCTCAACCCATAACATTAGCAGCGAAATCAATGGCGGTCAGCCGGATGGGTATAACGACGAGGAGTGGTTTGGTTTTGTGGACATCTCCCGTCACCCCAAAACCGTCTATACCAATTTACAGTCGAGGTTCCAACTGAATGGCCAGCAAGGCATTCCTCTCGCGACCAATCCGGTATTGGCGGCGACCTCAGGGAATTTGGCGATCTTCACCGTGAACGGGAAGACATTTTACGCGCGAGGCGGCGGGAATGAAGGGGCTCGGGGGTTCAACATCGCCATTTTGGATGCCAGGACAGGTATCCGGATTAAGGAGTTCCAGCACTTTGACACGTGGTACTACCAAGGGAACGCTGCATACCTCCAGTCCGTCGCAAATTATTTGAATGGCATCGCAGAGGGCTCTGTGGTGATGCTTGCGATTGCAGATAACAGTGGTTTGTTTCCTCAATGGAATACTCAGAATCAACCGGTTTATGCCGCGCTTGAGGCTATGGGCAGCACGCAAATCCGGACGGCGCCTGCCACTAATTGGGCGATGATCACGCAAAAAGGCGTTGGAAAACTGGCAGAAACCTCTTCGGCGTCCACCATAACTGCGACATTATCATTGGCCATAGATCCGAATTATGGGCGCCGTCAAATTCCCCCAACCGCTCAAGCCGCGGTGATCACAGGGATTAGGCAGACCGCCGGTGACGTTACCATGACCTTTCAAAGCCAGGACGGCTTTGTGTATCAAATTGACTATCGCAACAACGTTTGGGCTGGGGATTGGCAAGTAGCTCAACGAGGCGTTATTGCGGACGGGGTCAGCACAAGTTGGACCGATGATGGCAGCTTTACCGGCATTTTGTCAGGACAGCGTTTCTACCGCGTCGCTGTGATAGATGTCGTTAACCGTTAGTTTCCTTGAAAGAAATACCAGCATACTTCCGCGAGAGCTGGGACACGTTCAGTTCTCCCGGCTATCCCAAGTTGGTAGAGCGCTATTCCAAGCTGTTCGGGATGGCGTTGGAGTGTTCCAAACCCCCTTTTGTCTTTGCAGGGAATCTCGACGCCTCGCCCGCTGGCCGGATCCTCACCTTTGCGCTGGCTCCGCACGCTTCGAACGAGCAGGCACACCCAAATATGGAAGCCGAGTTTCAATGGCGCCTGCGGTATTTTGACCAAGAGAAGATGCCGCACCGGCTCCATTCTTTTTATGCGAAAATTTTACAAGGAGTCCTCAATTGCAACCTTCCCTTCGGCCAATCGGAATCCCGCTGGCTCGACGCTTTGGGTTACCTCACGTTCGATTTAGTCCCCTTCTACGCGAAGAAATGGGTTTCACCAACTTGGAGAAAGCAGGAGGTCACAGCAGTGGTGCAACGCCATTTCTGCGAATGCCTGAAGCTGGTTGCGGACAAACGGGTTAGCCTGGCGCTCTTTAGCGGAAAAGCCTGGGAGGACTTGCTGCTTGGCTCTCGTGGGCATCCGCAGTTCGGTGACTTCAGGAACCATACCTCGTTCCAATTATGCGAGGTAACAGGGAACAGGCATCATGTTTCGAGGGTATCCGTTGGAGAACTGCACTTCAGTGGAGAGTCAATCCCGAGCGTCGTAATCGGGGCACTTATTCATCGAGTGTATGGGTTCAGCTATGCGGATGCCGTTGCCGTGGGCGAACGAATAAGGACTTTTTCTTCAACTCAGACCAGTGAGCCATACTTTAAGCAAGCCGCATTATGAGAACTCGGATAGCTAAAATACCAAATATCCTCGTGATCGGCTTAATCGCATCCTTCATTACCGCGTGCCGCAAAGATTCTGAACCCGAGACAATCCAACCTAGCGAGCAGGCAGCCAAATCCCAGCCGGCTACCGAACAGGAATACCGGCGGAAGGCCAAGTCTCAACAATATCAAGACTACCGGAATCAAAGCACGAGATATGTAACCAACTTCTTCGACTGCAGGTTTCACGGCGCGCTGTCCGCGGAGTTGGAAGATCGATATCGCACATCCGGTAAGCAACGCGATTTTGCACAGGCGCTCAACGAGCACAGGCTTGCGTATTATATGGCACGCGAAGACGCCAAGCATAGCGACACCAAGTGCGATACCGAGGCAATAAGACTGCACGAAATCGAGCTAATGACTCAGCACAAGGAGGTCGTAGGCGACATCACGCCAGAAAATGCGGTCAAGTATCTGGACAATACAATGAACTTTTTCGACGCAACGATCGCCGTCCTCGGGCCGGTAATCATTGTCGAAGCTGATCTGCTTCAAGACCATCGCGGGCCAGACGGCTCCGCCGGGTACGGCTTAGACCAAGATATGGTCGAGGACTTCCGCGACTACATTAATCGTCTTTTTCTGATCGCGTACGGGAGAGAGGAAATAATTCAACCGGATGGTAACCGCCTGGTACCTGCAGGCTCATCGTATACGGACGCCGAAAACGGACTCCGCAATTTTGGCATAGCAGTCGATAAGACCGCCCTGCTTATCAACCGGCAAAACGAATCCATCATGCCTGTCCGAGCCGCCGAGACAATGGAGCAGGCGGAAGTCCTCTACAGCACTGCTCACCTGGTTCCGGGAATCAAGTACATTCTAAGCCATCGCCCACCGAGTTCCACCCCCCGCTGAAGACAATCCGCGAACCTCGAAGAAAAAAGAAAGAATTCTTCTCAGAGATAATCAATCGCGAGGAGTTCCCGTGCATAACTCAAACAACAGAGCCCCCCACTTGAACCAGAGCGATAATGGAAGGGCGTGCTGCGGCCTCTGTCTGTCGGTTCTCTTGGCCCTTACAATAATAGTGATCAGCTGCGACCGTCGCAACGGGTCCGAAACTGGCAAAGATGCCGTGCCGCAGACACGAGCGACAACCGCCCCAACTCCGCAAGCCATGTCCGAACTTGATGCAGGTCTCATAGAGGCCGCAATAAAAGGGGACGTAAAGACCGTAGGAGAATTTTTGAAGCGCGGTGCAAACTTGAAGTCTTGTCGAGAGGACGGATGCACTGCGCTCCATGGCGCATCTTGGGATGAATCAAGCTTCCCCGTTCTCAAGCTGCTCGTTCTCAGCGGTGCTCCTCTTGATGTGAAGGAGCGACTCAATGGCTACACCGCTATGCACTGGGCCACGTTCAAGGGATCGGTAGCAATGGTCCAATACCTCGTCGAGGCTGGTGCTACGGTCAATGTCGGCGATAAGAACGGCCTTACCGCGTTTGGTCTGGCTCGGACCATGCAACAGAGCACGCATGTCGAGAACTACGGCATGATCGCCGCAATCCTGCGGGATCACGGCGGACGTGTAAGCATCCGACCTGGCACACCAGTGGACATTTCGGCGGAGGTGGTCGGGTCACTTATCCGAGCGTTGGATATAGACGCTTCACCAGAGTCTGGTTCGCTCGCCAGGCAAATCGCGAATGAGGGAACAAACGCGGTCCCTCCATTGGCAGAGGTGATCGCAAACGACCAGGAGCCAAAGCGCAAGAGAGATCACGCTATTTTCATACTTTCTAAAATCCGACCACTCAACCCCGAAGCGGTAGCAGCTTTCGAAAAAGCTCTTTCCGATAAATCCCTTGATGATGGCTTGGGCGACGTCCTCGGCCTGATTGCCCAGTGCGAGTTCTGCTCCCAAACAATGGTACCAAAACTGATCACGATGCTCGAAGATCCTCGGGAGCAGGTCAGGACAGGGGCCGCTGCCGTCCTTGGCCACCGACAGTGCTCTGGCAGTGTACCTATCGAAAAATGGTTGGAGATGGTTGGGGACAAGAGCCAGTTCGTGCGGTTTAACGCTTTGCTGGCTCTAGGAAATATGCCGACGGCAACCCCGGAAGTTCTGGAAGCATTCCGGCGAATAGCCGATACAAACGGAGAGGAAGAACGTGTTCGAGAACTTGCCCGCATTGCCTTGAAAAAATTCCAACCCGCAGCCAGATGAAGGAAAAGCCCGACACATCTGCCAACGACGTAAGACATAAGGGGCCATAAGCTTCTTCGACGCCCCAATCAAGTTTCTGCCGCCGACCACTGTCGATTAGGCTCCTCATGCCTAATTATCCCCCCAGCGTCGCTCTCCTCTAGACGGATCAGCCCAGCCGGCCCTGAAGAACACCCCTTCGTAGCCTCGCCATTACAGGCTCAAATCCCTGTCAGCAAAATCTCGTGTTTATGGAAATTACAGGGGCCGGCAAAAGCGTGCAACCTGCGCAGCGCCAAGTGCGGATAAAGAGACAAAAGCGTTAGTTGGACATGAAACAAGATCAAACCGAAGCAGGCGTAGCCTCGATGGGAGGGCCAGAAGGATCGCCGAGGACAAGCGGGCCATTTACGTCGTGCGCGGGCGCGAGTCCCTTAACAGAAAAACACATTCCGAGTGCCTCAAGGCTCTCGAGGGTAGCGTTTAACGTCAAGGAGACCGCAGCGATGCTTGGAATCTGCGAAAAGAGTGTGCGGCGACTTGTTGCCCGTGGGCTTCTGCGGCCGTCCCGAGCACTTCGGCATCTCCTCATTCCCAAAAACGAAATCGAGCGGTTTTTGAAAGAAACGGTATCATCCTGAGCCCCGGGTTGTCCGATTCGATTGGCAAACGGCAACATTATGAGTGATTCGCAAATGCAAATGAGTACTGACGAGATACCGTGGCCGAGCGTCCATGATCCCAAGGAGCTGGGCGCTATGGGAGATCGGATCGTCCTCGCGATTGAAGAGTTGGAGGAATGCTGGCGGCGTCAGTGCCTCGAAAGGGCTTTGGGCTGCACGGATAATCGAATGCTTCTGGGTTCGCAGTTGGCTGGGTTGTATGACAGATTGACTGTCCAGCCGAGCGAACAGCTTTCTCGTTTTCGGAAAGAATGGATTCAAAATACATTGGACGAGTTTCGTTCTGCGTGGGTTGAGCCAACAGCCTCCTTCCGTGCGGTTTGGAGCGATTCAACTCATGCGTATCGTGTCGCGAACAATGGGACGGAAATATCTGTCCGCAACGATCAAGCGCGGCAGGCGCGGATCTGGCGAGTAGGAATCGAACCGGACGATTTCAGGCAAGCTGTCCATTTGGCGAATTCGGTTCTCCACGCATCTTTGTACCGCCTTGCTGCGGACATTCGCTGCATCGGACGGATGTGCGTCGCATACGAGTCCGGGTATCTTCCGAACGCTGACCAGATTCATTGGAATGTTCACAGTCGCGGAATCGCCTTCGAAAGATTGATTGCCGATATTCTGAATGAGGAGGAATTCTGTGCAACTCGCGCGTCTCTTGGCGAGGATTTGTTTGAGTGGACTGATCTGCGTGTGAAATATCCGGGTCTTCCAAGAAAGTATGGGGCACGGGTGCAAGTCAAACTGATCGGGGATGAATGCCTTGAGAGCCAACAAACGGCCCACCGCAGAAACCAGGAAATTTACGTCATCCTTACACCAGTCCGCCTTGCTCAATACATCGAGCAATGTCTTGAGGCAGGGGCGCAAACATGGGGTGGCGATGACATCTGGGCGTGTTTCCCCGGTCAACCGGCAGATACTTCAGAGCTCGCTCACGCATTGTCGAAAGTATTTGAGAGGGCCATCGAGAGCAACGAATCGCACCCGCTCGGACCAATGCTAAAGGTTCCGAGTCCCGTGCGTCGTCTCGTGCAAGGTTTCGTTCGTACAGCCGCTTTCAGCGCGGCTGAGCGGATGCGCGCTTTGGTGAATGAACGGCCCGGAGCCATCCCACGTTGGCGGAGTCGGTTTCCTAAAAGACGATGATCCCGACCTTTGGATTAGGGCACCCAAGTCTGGACGCCAACTTGTTTCGATTCCAGCAGGCATGCTAAAATGAACAGGTTTCCATTCATGCGGAGGTAAATGGATCCACATATTTCTGTTCGTAAGAATATCCCAGCATCCCGCAAAGCCGAACTAAACACTTGGTTTGAAGTTGACCGGGAAGGCCTCGCCAAAGTTCTTGAACGGAAGGGAAAAGAATTTGCCCTATTCGAGCTAATTCAAAACGCTTGGGATGAATCGGGGGTCACGAAAGTAACCGTCGCTCTCGAATACCGGGGCCGGAATAAAGCAAGCCTGGTAGTGGAAGATAACGCCCCAGAAGGTTTCCGGGATCTAAGCCATGCCTTCACTTTGTTTGCTGCCTCCGCAAAGAAAGAAAATCCCGAGCAACGCGGTCGTTTCAATCTGGGGGAGAAACTCGTCCTCGCAATCTGCGACGAAGTGACGATCCGCACAACCAAAGGCGGCCTGCGTTTTGATTCAAAAGGACGGCACAGCCTGCGCTCGACGCAGCCGATCGGAAGTCGAATCGAATGCGTGCTTCGAATGAGTTCCGAAGATTGCAAGGCGCTGGAACTGCACATGCAGCGGCTAATCTCACCCGCTGGCATTGATACGATTTTCAACGGCCAAAAGCTCCACCCAAGGCCGGCTTTGGACGAGATCAAGGCAACATTGCGGACGGAGATCGCAGACGCGCAGGGCTTTCTGCGACGAGCAGACCGACAAACGACAATCCGAATTCACGAAGTTTTGGGGGACGAAAAGGCCTCGATTTACGAGATGGGTATCCCCGTGGTCGAAACGAGCGATCGTTGGCACTATGACATTGGCCAAAAGGTGCCTGTCACACTTGACCGGGAAAACGTCCACCCTGCTCTTCTTGGCCAGGTTCGCGTAGCGGTGTTTAACAGGATGCACGCACGCCTAAACCAAGAGGACATGAACAGCGAGTGGGTTGAAATGGCCGTAGCGTCACCAAACTGCGCCCCTGAAGCAATGGACAGTTACTTGGGGAAGCGGTTCGGAGAGAAACGCGTGAGCTACGATCCGTCGGACCCCGAAGCAAACAAGCTGGCAGTCAGTCAGGAGTTCAAGGTCGTTTATCCGTCAATGATGTCCGCTGGCGCATGGAAAAATGCGAAGGCAGCGAATGCAATTTCGCCTGCAGGCAAAGTTACTCCTGGACCAAAAGTCTGGACTGGCCAGGGCGATCCGAATGCCGCAGCCTTTAATGATTGGATTCCAGAATCAAAATGGACAAGTGGCATGTCGGAAGTCGCGGCATTCGCGCTGAGTATGGCCGACAAGATCCTCAACAGAAAAATTGTTGTAAAGTTCTGCTCAACCCCGCACCACCTCGGTGCTGCATCTTATGGGCCAAGCGGCGAGTTGGTATTCAACAAATTGAGGCTCGGTTCGGAGTGGTTTGATCACGGAATTAGCGAAGATGTGTTGCAGCTTCTGATCCACGAGTTCGGGCACGAATACTCACCTGACCATTTGAGTTCTGAATATCACGAAGCGCTGTGTCGGATCGGTGCGAAGCTGTTTGCTGTGGCGAAGCAGAAAGAACTGTAACTGCTTATTTGCAAGCTGGTTTCACCCTCCTGCTGGAGATGTCGGGGTGGATTTGCGTTTCAGTCAGTTCAGCGACTCGCCAGGCATGGCAGCGCGGTCGAGGGCGTCGCGGGCGGTGGCAACAGCGAAGTCTAGTTTTTCGAGCAGTTCTTCGGGGTCATAGTCCTCCACCGGGGCGCCCGTTGGCTTGTGGATGGAGGAAATTCTCTCCAGAGCGACGCGCATGATTTCAAGAGCTCGCGGATTCATGTCAGGCGGTTTGTTGGCGTGCAAGGAGTTGGCCGTAAGCGCCGTTCGAGAGAAGGTCGCCCGTGCTCAGATTGAGGGCGACTTTGGCGGATGTGACTTCGACTTTGCGGATAGTGCAGAAGAAAGTGGCGGGCTTTTCGAGCTGAAAAAGCTGGAGGTCGCCGCGTGGAGGAAACTCCTTCTTAATCATACCGAGTGTTTCGATTCTTGATTTCATTCGTTGGGGTCACGGTGGGTTGGGGTGCCGGCCTTAAGATTTTCCCGAAACGGGGTGCTTTCCGAGGTCTGGTGGAAACTCCTCCAATCGGCGTTTCTCGCGGAAGGTGAGGGTAACCTCCCCCGTGGTGGAGCGGGCTGTCCAGTAGTTGCCTTTCAGTTTGTCCACAGGGTTGCCGAGCAACTGGAAGATGATTGTGCCGTCGTGGGGCTGGCTTCGCTCGCGAACCGAGGGCATCGGCGTGCTGTGATAGCTGTAACCCAACATACGAATTTGCTCGTCTTCGTTCAGCCAGAAGTCAGCCAGAAAGCTGCGGCTTGTCATTTCTGCCGTGTGCATCACACAGCTTATGCGAATGAACGACTGTTTAATCGTCAGGATTACGGGGATCGGTCCCGGAACTTGGCCCGTCTGGGGATTTTTCCATGTGGTTTGGATGGCTCCTTGCCAGGTGCCGTTGAGATTTGGGAATGGAACCAGCCAATGGCGGAAGATTGGCCAACGCCAAGCGTATGCAACAAAAAACCCGACTAGGAGCAGAACAATTGAGATGGTTTTGTAGGCGAACGTGAGTGCAAGCTTGGGGTCGAGGGCGGGTTGTTTGGCTTGGTACCAGAGGCCGTAGAAGCTGCCTGCAAAGATGACGAATATGGCGAGCGCAAACCGTTTGGCGTTGAGGTTTTTCATTTGAATCCTATGTAGTCCCAGGCTGCGTTCAGGAATGCATTGGCCTGCTCTCGCGTCCAGGGTTGGGATTTGCGGAAAAGATATTTGAGTTCATTTACCTCACCCCATTCGGAACAGGTGGAGTCTTCGCGGGTGTTATTGTACGTGTGCGCAAGCACATAACGCACGTCGTCTGCGTAACGGTCGTGTTGGAATGCCTCCACCGGGCAGTTCCAAACGAGGCATTCGATCAGGAAGGAGGCGATGTCGTTGGCTTCCTGAATTCGATCCTCCTGCATCTTGTTGCGAAGGCGCTTGAGGATGCGGATGACCCGTTTGTAATGACGACCGGTTTCGTTATTGCGAGATGTTCCGTTTGCATCCGTCTGATCGGGATAGTTGACGATTCGGTTACCTTTGTCTGGCAGGAAGGCAACGCCAGAATGGTACTGGTGGGAGCCGTTGCCATTCTGCCTGCCAGTGTACCAGCGGTATTCGAAGGCAGGGACGACGTCCGCGTCAACCCTGTAAGAATTCGCGTGAACGTCAAAGGCTTTGTTGCCGGGAGTCACCGCGTCATCATCGAAGTAGGTAATGAGTGCCGCTCCGACGTACTGCTTGAATTGAGCAAAAGCCAAGGTTCCGGGGACGTTGCCGAAGTCTTCTCTGGTCTTTCCTTCTGGATAGGTATCAAAAAAAGCATCGTTGTAACGAACGCAAATGTCCACGTCGCTGTCCAGCCTCACGTTAGTGCGCGAGGGGTAAGATCCCTGGGCAAAGACGGAAACGTCCATTTTGGACAGTTTTTCGTCTGCCGCTATGGCCTTCTTTATCGCCGTCTCTGCGTTTTTGCATTTATCCGCTTCTGTGGTACCCGGACCTTTTGCCCACGAAACGAATGTATCCTCGGAGATGTTCATCTCGCGCCAACTTTCTCGAAACCGCGCTGATTGTAGGGGCACGGCCACCAATGATGGTGGATCGGTGGCAGCGATCGCGCAATTGGAAACGGTGCGCTCGGCGGCAGGCGTATGGCCGATGCAAGCTTGGCGCGCTGTGCCGGCTGCGTAAAATGCCAGAGGTGTTCGTGTAATGGAACTTGCAGACTACAGGAAATGTGTCGAGGCGCTGCCCTTTGGTAAACGCTTGCCGGGAGCAGTGTATGTTCTGCGGGGAGAGGGCGTTGAGGTTCGGGAGCATCTTGAGGCGTTATTGGATCGAGTCGTGCGGAGATTTCAGGTTTCTGATGAGTTCAATGTCATTAAGTTTCGCACGGATGAGTTGAAGGTGTCGTTCTTGTCGTATCCTGGCTTTTTTCGGGATGGACACCCGGCGCTGCGGTACGCGATCACCGTTGACCTTGTTACCGGTCGCGCGCGGCACACGGATTATTCCGGCAACGCAAACCCGCCGATTCTCCATCGGAAAGAGACCCTTGTTCCTGCGGAGCATCCGCGGCGGGCGGATTTTGAGGCGCTAACAAAGGCGGAGGAAGAAGCCGGACTTTACGAGGAAACCGCCACGATCGGGTTTAGGCTAAATTGGGAGCGACTCCTGGAATCGAAAGGCTTGGCGGTTGAGGGGCACAAGCTCCAACGGCGGGCGGTGGCGGCCGCAGCGTCAAACGGGTCGTCGTCTATGGTCGTGGAGCGTCATAAAACGGCGCTGACGCGTTACGAACTGTCGAAGCCGGTGAAGAGCCTGCTGGAGTATGGGGTGTTGCGGCCCGGCAAGAGCTTTTTTGATTACGGATGCGGCCAGGGCAGCGACATGAAGGGGTTGCGGGCCTTGGGGTACGAAGCTGATGGTTGGGACCCGGTGTTTCGCCCAGATGCACCGAAACGTGAAGCTGACATTGCAAACTTCGGGTACGTGCTGAATGTCATCGAGGACCCAGCCGAACGCGTTGAGGCACTGGTTGACGCCTTCCGGCTTGCGAGGCGGGTCCTGGTGGTCTCCGGGCTCATCAATGAGACTGTGGATATGAACTCGGCGCGGCGGTTAGCAGACGGGGTGCTGACGCGGTCGAACACCTTCCAGAAATTCTTCGAGCAACAGGAGTTGCACCAGTACATCGAGGATGCTTTGGAGGCTACGGCGGTGCCGGTGGCTCTTGGCGTGTTCTATGTCTTTCGGGACCCGGCGGAGCAACAAGATTTCCTGTCGGCGAGGAGCAAGCGCGCCATTGACTGGACTGAGATCAGCACGCGGTTGGGGCTGGGATGTCCGAAAACGCTGTGGCGAGCGCTGTATCAGCAGCACAAGGAGCTGTTGGATGGATTTGGCAAGTTGGCATTGGAGCTGGGGCGGATGCCTGGGCCGGCGGAATTCCAGGATTTGAGCAGGGTGACCGAATTGTTGGGATCGCTGAAGCGGGCGCTACGAGCGTTTGTTCAGGGCGGCGGTGTCGAAAATGTCGAGTGGGATGCCATCAAGGCGCGATTTGGCGTTGGCCAGCCTGTGCGGCGGCGGTGGGAGATACTGTGCGAGGAAAACCGGGAGCTGCTGGAGGCATATTGGGAGTTATTGCTCCAGCTTGGCCGCTTGCCGGAGCCGGAAGAATTCGCCAGGTTCGGCGAGTTGCGGGAAAGGATCGGGTCGGCCAAGCAGGCAATGAGGCTGTTGGTACTTCGTGGTGGCAGCGAAGAAATTCGCCGGTCGGCGGAAGTTCGACAGCGCGACCTTTTGGTTTATGTGGCGTTGGCGAACTTGCGCAAAAAGGTTCCCTTTGGCCATTTGTCCAAGAGTTTGCGGTGGGACGTTCGCGCGTTTTTCGGCAACTACACTCGGGCGTTGAAGGAAGGGCTGGAGTTATTATATGCAGCTGGGGATGTGGGGGAGATCGAGCTGGCCTGCGAGGACCTAAAGACCGGATGGCAGGATGAGCAGGCGCTGTATCTCCACCGGAGATTGCTGAACGATTTACCGCCGGTGTTGCGGGCGTATGTGGGGTGCGCGGCTGCGTTGTTCGGCGATGTCGCGCAGGCCGATGTGATTAAACTGCACAAAGCCTCCGGCAAGGTGACATTCCTGGTTTATGACGATTTCGACGGGAAAGCGTTACCGGAATTGCGACAGCGGATTAAGGTGAATCTGCGGACCCGATGGGTGCAGGTTTTCGATCATTCGGCAGAAGGACAAGTTCTAGAGGGGAAACACCGCTTTTTGGCCTGTGCCGCCACGGTCGTCACGGATCCGCGCTGCTAGGGGTGTACGCCTGCCATCTTTTGCAGGATCTTAGTGGTTTGGGTCGCGTCGGCAAGCGCTCGATGAGATTGCGACTCGTTCAACATCTGTTTGATCGCTTCTTCTTGCGATGTCCCGGCGAAGCCGGAGAAGTATGAAAAGACTGATTGTACATCGGCCAAACGATGGCCGAATGGCCACTTTAGGGCGGCGCGGCTGTAAAGGTCCTTGAGAAAGCCAACGTCGAACCAGACATTCCAGCCAGCGATCAAAGGCGCGGGATTTACAGCCGCGAATGCGTGGAACTCCTTGACAACCTCTTGGATCGGAGGCGCCGCGGCAAGCTCTTGGGGGGTGATGCGGTTTTTCTGCATCGCCTCCGGCACAATCTCTGCGCCTTGCCACGGGCATACGAGGGAGGAGAACGAAGAGTTAATCTGAAGGTTGCGGTCCAGCAGCAGCGCGCCAATCTCGATGCAAGCGTTTCGGTCCGGCCTAAGCCCGGTGGTCTCTACATCCAGTACCAGCAGTTCGCGTTCGACTGGAAAGGTGTGGATGTGGGAATTCATTGCGGGTTTCGAGGAATGTGGTGAAACGAAGGTCATGTAACCGCGGGCCACTCGCGGAAGAGGGTCGCGTCGTGGGGAGTGTCGATAGCCCTTTCAAAGTTGCGCATTATCCAAGCGAAGTAGTCGTCGGAATCGGATGTTCTGCGGTACACAAGAGCCGGAGGAGATGAGTGGATTTTGTTGGACCATAGGGAGCGCGGCACAAAATAGAGCAGGTCGTCAAAGCGGTAGATACTGTGGTTGATGTTGTTGGAGAAACGGAAAAGTTTGAGGTGGCCTTTTCGTCCGCTGTCATCCCCGAGTTTTATCCATGAAATGGTTATTTCCTCCACGCGTTTTTTCACCTCTTCTGGAGTGATCCCATCGAAATGGTAGGCGAGCCCGGGCACGGCGGGACTGTCTGGGGAGAGAGTGCAAACCCGCATAACGGTTTGCGGATTACTTAGGGCTTTTGCGATGTGCAAGGCGTTGTCCCCGATCCAGGTTCGACCATAAACGAGAACGATATCTATCTGGGTGGCATTTGCGAAGAGGTCCTTAAACGGCAATTGTGAGAAATCAGAGATGTAGGTGGAGAATCCAGCGACTGCGCGAAAGCTCTGGAAAACCTCGACCGGCGCTTCCTGCGACAGCAATCCCGGTGGCGGGAGTTGCACGACGTTTTGGGCGTGATGCTCGATGATGGTGTTGGCGATCGCTTTGTGGACCTTCCCGCTCTTCCAGTAGCAGGTGTGCAGGCTCACCGGGAACCACGATAATCGCCGCACCGGCACGTCTTTCACTTCTTTGAACAGCCTCCCTATCGGGAAGGCGATCGGATCTCTGTAATGAATGAAGTTGACCCAACTCAGAAAGTCCTTTGGAGCGAGGTCGTCATTCACCAGCGAAAACAGTGAGATTGGTGAACCCATCGTGATCACCGAGATACGCGAAACCAGTGATTGGAATCCCTGGACGTGATATCGCATCAGGTTGCTCAATAAATCGTGCAATATGATGCTGCCGAGGCTGTGCGCCACAATCACAATGCTGAATGGTTGGCCCGCCTTGACTTGTGCCTCGAGGGGTTCAAGAAAATCTTTAAATACCCTTCTCTTGATCGGTTCCTGGAATCTTCCGATGTAGGTGAAAACATCTCCGATGAGGTTGATCGAGAGGTCACGAATAAATGCGAATTTGAGCGCATGCTGCAGCAATTTTTTGGGCCCACGCGTCCCAAACAATTCGGGAAAGATCCTGAGATAAAGATTGTTCTGCTCGGCCGCGCCGATGTTGGCGTAAAAGATCGGCTCGTAGCGCACTAGGTCCGCGGCATTCAGGCCTTTCCATTTAGCCGCGTTAGGATCCTTTTGCAGTTTCCGCAGCAGTTTCGTGAGTTTTCGATGGATGCCCTGCTGCAAGGGGGCCGAGTAATCCGGGGTTTGCGCGCCGATGCCGTGAATAATGTAGCAAAGAGTCGCCATACTCTGTGCGCTGAATTATGAGGGCGAGGTTGGCGGAATCAAGTACATTGCGATTTCTCCGGTATGAGGATTCAAATGTGAGTCCTCTCACGTTTCCTACGACGGCGGCGAAATTGCGACGCGAGGCGCCAGACGCGAGAGAATGGTTAACGGAGAGAATGGACGGCTTTGATTAATTCGGGCCAAGGTGGGTCCTCGGTGAGGTGGCACCAGGAGAGGCGAAGAGCGCCTTTGATGTGATCCTCGCCGAGGCTCATAGCGGTGAGGACATGGCTGGGGGTGTAATTTTGGGAAGTGCAAGCGGAGCCATTGGAGATGGCGACGACATCTTTGAGAGCGAGCATGACAGCTTCTGAATCGAGGCCGGGAATGGCCACATTGAGCGTACTCGGCAAAGCCTTGGACTGGTCGCCGGTGGTGACGGCGCCGAGTTGCAGGAACGCGGCGAGCGCCTGAGCTTTGATTTGCTGACAGCGTTCGGCTCGTTTTTTGTGATCGCGGCCGGCGAGTTCGGCGGCTTGGCCGAGGGCGACGATCAGAGCGACGGGAAGGGTGCCGGGCCGGAGGCCGCGTTCCTGCCCGCCGCCGAAGCAGAGCGGTGTGAGGGGCGGTCGACCATAGCCACGGCGGCGCACAACCAGAGCGCCGATACCTTTCGGGGCGTAGAGTTTGTGACCGCTGACGCTGATCAAATCGAGACGTGGGTTTTGGAGATCGAGAATGATTTTGCCGAAGCCCTGGGCGGCATCAACGTGGAAGAAGGCTTCATGTTGGCCGAGAGCGTGGGCGATGTCGGCCAAGGGCTGAATGATACCGGTCTCGTTGTTGACGTGCATGACGGAAACGAGCAGTGTTTCTGGCCTAAGCGCGGAAGCAATCTTCTCAGGGGCTACTGCACCGTCCGGTTCCGGTCCGATTAAAGTGATCTCAAATCCGTGTTTTCCCAGAAACTCGAGAGGTTCGAGCACGGCCTTGTGCTCGATCGCCGTGGAGATGATGTGGCGTTTGCCGGTTTTGTCGCCATGTTCGCGCAGGCCAAGGATCGCAAGGTTGTTGGCCTCAGTGGCGCCGCTGGTGAAAATGATTTCATCGCGCTGAGCATTTACAAGCGCCGCGACCTGATCGCGGGCTTTCTGAACCCCTTGCTTGGCTCGGGCGCCATATTCATGCGTGCGGCTGCCGGCATTACCGAATTCTTCGCGGACATATTTCAGGAACTCACGCTCAATTTCGGGGTCAATGGGCGTCGTGGCATTACAGTCGAGGTAAACTGGCATGCGTGTATGTTAATCTAGAAATTGTTTGTTAAAGTGTTGACAGGATTTGCCAAACTGCCATCGTGTTTAGCAAACAGTGACAAACTATGGAATCTCTGTCCAACCTGAATTTTCCGGTCATCAAAGGAGTGCAAGCCGGGCGCGAGTATTACGTCGCGATGTGGACGCTGCGGATGATGAAGCAAATTTCGATTTTCGATGGGCACGAGCTCCCGGCGGAGTTGCGGGCGCAGCGGGTGTTAAACAAGGCGCGCATTCCCGAGATGGCCACTTACATCCTGGACAATCCGAAGGACTACATTTTCTCGGCGATTACAGCGTCTATTGATTCAGAGGTTGAATTCCAGCCGATTTCGAACAAACCGGGCGAGGAGCGCCTGGGAATTTTGAAAGTGCCGATGGAAGCGAAGTTCATCATAAACGATGGACAGCATCGGCGGGCGGCAATTTTGTCGGCGTTGGAGGAACGCCCAGAATTGGGAAGTGAGACGATCGCAGTTGTGTTTTTCCTGGATGTGGGCCTGGCGCGGAGCCAGCAGATGTTTGCGGATTTGAACCGGTATGCGATTCGGCCGAGTAGGTCATTGAGCGTGCTTTACGACCACCGAAACGAAAAGGCGAAACTGGCCAGGCTAACGGTGATGAAGTCGGATTTTTTCAAGGACATCGTGGACCTGGAGAAGAGTTCGCTTGCACTACGGTCGCGGAAGCTCTTTACCCTGAGCGCGTTTTGCAACGCGTGCGCCGATCTGGTGGACGGTCTCGCCGACGGGGACTTGGAGCGGGACGCGGCGCTCGCTCGGGAATACTGGGACGCGGTGGCGAAACAGTTTGCGAGCTGGGGCCAGGTGCGGGATGGGAAGATTGCGTCGAGCGAGATTCGAGAGGGCTATATCCACTCGCACGGGATAGCATTGCAAGCGATGGGACGAGCGGGGAATGCGTTGCTGAAGGGAAATCCTGGCGGATGGAAGACGCGGTTGAAGGGGTTTCAGGAGATCGATTGGAGCAGGAAGAACAAGAAGGTGTGGGAGGGCCGGGCTATGATTGGCGGGACAGTGTCGAAGGCTAGCACAAACGTCATATTGACAACAAACGTGATCAAGCGTCAGCTTGGCATTGAGCTCAGTACGGAAGAACGGCGTGTGGAGGATGCGGCAAATCGGAAAAAGGAATGAAAGGCGGATTATGTTAGACATAAACATGCAGAAGCCGCGTCGGCCGAAGATGAACCATTACCAACGACTGATCTGGCAAGCGACCCGAGCACCAGTGGGCGACCTGGTGCTGATTGAGAACATTATGCGCGAAGAGATATTCCACAGCACGCTTGATTGGCAGACGCGAGAGCAACTTGTGCAAGCGGCACATGAGGCACAGCGGCGGCTGAATGACGATCGCGAGTTGTATAATCTCGAATACTCCTGCCGGATGGCGATGCTGCAAAAGATGCGGGCAGAAAGTGCGGTGCGGGAGTGTGACACGGCGGATGGTCGGGCGGCTTTGGACAATGCCGCGGCGAAGTACGAAACGGCGAAGACAGCCCTGTTCGCGCGGCTTGACGATTTGGAAAAACAATGACTTAAATCATTGCCATGCCGTCACAGAACTCCAAGAAATCAGCGTTTAGCGAACTCGGGCTTAAAGGCACGATCGAGCAGCTTAAGCGAGAAGTGCGTGAGCTGTATGTATCCGATGATGTTCCGTGGATTATTGGTTACAGCGGAGGAAAGGACTCCACTGCTGTTCTGCAGCTCGCTTGGCTGGCAATTGCTGAGTTGCCCCCCGAGAAGCGGCGAAAAAAGGTCTATGTCATCAGCACAGACACCCTGGTTGAGAACCCTGTCGTGGCTGCTTGGGTGACCGGGTCGTTGGAAGTGATGAGGGCTGCAGCCACGACTCAAAAAATGCCTTTTGAGCCGCATCGCCTGACACCGAGGACGGAAGATTCCTTCTGGGTAAACCTAATCGGGAAGGGCTACCCGACGCCGCGTCACAAATTCCGTTGGTGCACGGAACGGTTGAAGATAAAGCCGTCGACATCCTTCATCACTGGTATCGTGAAGCAGAGCGGTGAGGCGATTTTGCTTTTGGGATCCCGCGGCGCGGAGAGCGATAGGCGCAAGGCGGTCTTGGCCAAGCATGCAGAGCGGGCGCGTACCAAAGGACACTATGGCACGAGGGAGCGCCTGAGCCCAAACGCCAGCCTTCCAAACACATTGGTTTATACTCCAATTGAGAACTGGTTCAACGACGACGTTTGGATGTTCCTGATGCAGATGAGAAACCCCTGGGGCTACAATAATAAGGATTTGCTGAGTATGTATCAGGGTGCATCGCCGGATGGCGAGTGTCCGCTGGTCGTGGACAGTTCCACGCCCAGTTGCGGGGACAGCCGGTTTGGCTGTTGGGTTTGCACGCTGGTGGATAAAGACAAATCCATGACAGCGATGATTCAGAACGATGAAGAGAAGGAATGGATGATGCCGCTTCTTGAATTGCGCAACGCTTTGGACTTTCGGACTGGTAGCGGTGATGAGCAGAATTCTGACAGACACTTGCGGGATTTCCGGCGCATGAGTGGGGCGATTCAGCTTTTTCATGATAGGCCCATCCCCGGTCCTTATACACAGGAAGCCCGAGAGAACTGGTTACGGAAGCTCCTGTCGGCGCAAACGTGGATTCGGCGGAATGGGCCAACCGACGTGCGAAACATTGAGTTGGTATCGCTGCCGGAGCTCGAGGAAATTCGGAGGCTCTGGGTGGTAGAGAAACACGAGATGGAAGATAGCCTGCCGCGCATCTACGCTGAGGCCACGGGCGAGCCATATCCTGGACAGCGGTTGGACGACAGTTTGGTCCTGGGAGAGGGTGAGATGCACTTGCTGCGGGAGATCTGCGGCGGGGATCGGCTACACTACGAGCTTACGCGGGAGTTGCTCAGTGTTGAACGCCAGCAGCGGGCGCACGCGAGACGAGCTGGTCTTTTCGAGCTGCTGGACAAATCAATTGGTCGGCACTACTACGAGGGGAGGGAGGATGCAACGGAGATGGCCCGCCGGCATGCACAGGCACGAGAGGCGGCTGGCAGGGGGGAGCGGACGGTCGGCTTCAACAAACTCACGGCACGAGACGCAACCTGATCTGCTCACATGATTCTCGACGCGATAGCATTGAAGAACTTCGGGATTTTCGGTGGCAAACAAGAAGCTGTGCTGGCGCCCGCGGACGGGCGAAAACCAATTATCCTGTTTGGCGGAATGAACGGGGGCGGAAAGACGACATTTCTGGACGCGGTCCAGTTGGTGCTCTACGGGGCCAAGGCGCGTTGCTCAGGCCGAGGGAAGCTAGGCTATCGCGAGTATCTGCGGGAAATGGTTCACCGCGGGGCAGACCCGACGGATGGCGCGGCGATCGAGCTTCGGTTCCGGCGGGCGGTGGACGGCGAGATGCACTATTATCGGCTGACGCGTTCATGGCGCGAGACAGCCAAAGGGATTGAGGAACACGTCGAGGTCGCGCAGGACGCGGAGTTCAATTCGTTGCTGAGCGAGCATTGGGATGAATACATCGAGGGCTATCTGCCCAGCGGGATTGCGCATCTATTTTTCTTCGATGCGGAGCAGATCAAAGACCTCGCAGAGGGCGAGCATGCGGCGGAGATTTTGGGGACAGCGATCCATACTTTGCTTGGGTTGGACATCGTGGACCGTTTGGATACGGATTTGATTGCGCTGGCCCGACGCAAGCGGGCGGCAGTGCAGTCGGGGGAAGATGCCGAGAAGACGCGGCATGCGGAAGAGGAGTTAGCTCGTCTCCAGAACCTACTGGATCAGGCGAAGCAGGAGCAGGGAGCGCTCGGCAATGAAGCAGGGCGAGTTGCGAAGGACCTGGCGGCATGCGAGGAACGCTTTCGGCAAGAGGGTGGCGAATTGTATTTGTTGCGATCGGAACTTGAGGCTGAGCGCTGCCGGTTTGACGCGGAGCTTGCTCGGACGAAAGCGTTGTTGCGGGAAATAGCCGCAGGCCCGGCGCCGTTTCTCCTGGTCCCCGGGCTGCTGCAGGAGGCCGAGCAGTTGGCAGGGCGCGAGGCGGAAGCGAGGAAATCGACGGTGCTGGTGGCTGCATTGGAGGAACGCGATAGTGAAATTTTGGCACTGCTAAAGAAGAACAAGGTAACGGCGCGGGATTTAGATTTGATCGAACGGTTATTGGAGCGAGACCGGTCGAACCGCGCTGGGGCGGTGGCCGAGCCGGTGGTTCTGAATGGAGGCGAGAACCTGGCGACGGAACTGCGCCATATTAGGAGCACGGTGTTGCCGGGAGTTAGGTCGGCTATTGAGGAGAAGCTGGAGGCCATTGGGTCGTTGCAGGAACGGCTGACTCGGTGCGAGCTTGAATTGGCCCGAGTGCCGAAAGAAGAGGCGATAGCCTCGATTGAGCGCGAGTTGACGCAGTTGCGGCGAAAGCACCAGGAAAAGCAGGCGGAACTAGCTGCGCAGGAGGACAAGCTGCGTGTCCTGAGCCGACAACTTGAGGACGCTCGGCGGAACTTCCACCGCGAATTGGGACACGAAGTGGAGACAAGGGTGGATCGAGAACACGACACGCGTGTGCTGAAGCATTCGGCTCGGGTTCGCGAGACGCTGGCGAAATTCCGCGTGGCGGTTAT
The DNA here is from genome assembly GCA_003176045.1 of Verrucomicrobiota bacterium. Classification (GTDB taxonomy): domain Bacteria; phylum Verrucomicrobiota; class Verrucomicrobiia; order Limisphaerales; family UBA8199; genus PSRM01. Next base: position 56,016 of record PSRM01000068.1, read on the forward strand.
CCGAAAGCACGCGGAGCGCCTGGAAGGGCTGGTGCTGGACTCCTTCAGTCACTTGCTGCGCAAGCGGACGCTAGTTACGGGTCTACGAATCGACCCTGGGACCTTTCAGATTGAATTGAGGGGCGGTAATGGTAAGCCGCTGCCGTTCGACCGCTTGTCGGCGGGAGAGCGCCAATTGTTGGCCACATCGCTTTTATGGGGTCTGGCGAAAGCCTCGGGGCGACCAGTGCCAACGATCATTGACACTCCGCTGGGGCGGCTCGACTCCTCGCACCGCCGGTACTTGCTGGAGCGGTATTTCCCAGTCGCGTCGCACCAGGTGATCCTACTCTCCACTGACGAGGAAGTGGATGAGGCCAGCTTGGGCCGGCTTAAGCCGCACGTGGGTCGGAGCTACACATTGATTTTCAATGAGGAGCAACACGGGACGACGATAAAACCGGGCTATTTCTGGAACCATGAGACCACCTCTTGAGCGCATTCGTGTCTCTCAGCACGGGCGCGACGCACTCGTGACTCTGAAGCGCCGCACGGGTATTGAGCACTGGAACGTGCTGTGCCGTTGGGCTTTTTTTGACTCGCTTGCTAACCCTAATGTACCTGTTCCGGCGGAACACGCAGCGGACAGCAACGTTGAGATCAGCTGGGAAGTGTTCGCCGGTGACCTGGCGAACCAGCTTCTGGCAATTTTTGCACTTCGAGCGGCCAAAGACGGAGTGCCTTCAACAAAGACTGAGATGGCTGCTTACTTCCGCAGTCATCTGGAGCGGGGGATTCTGCAACTTCAGAGTGCTGGGAATCTAGCGGAGCTGTGTCAAAGGGCGCTTCGGTAGGTTATAAGCGCTAGATGGAAATCTGTAGGTCTGGACCTTTGGTAGTGACCGCGGACGTTTGTGCTTGGATGAAGTTCAGCAGCGAATCGAGGTTACAGTTTCCTGCTTTGAAATGCTCCTCCAGAACAGCCAGTCCCCCGTTAGCGTACTCCTCAAAAGCTGTGAGACGTTGAGTCTCTGATTCTTCGGTTGCCATGAGCACATCCGTGCCGCCAGTTTCTACTAGGCTGATGAGGTAGAGGATTCCTGGCCATGCTGGGCTATTTCCGAAGAGTTCCTGTCGAATGGTCTCGCTCGAATCAGCGTTGGCCAGCGGTACGCGTCGGCCATTCTTCAATCCGAGGGTTGCAGCGAAAAGCAGCAGTCTCCAGATTTCCCGAAAAGCTGGCGTGCCATCGCTGGTTAGGCTTTCAATGATGCGACGTTTGTCCGCGTCACGATGGATGCGTCTGATGCCTACAGCAAAACGCTTTTTCGAATTGTCTTTCATAAGATCGTAAATCTCGTCGCCTGCGAGACTGAATACTTTCTGTTTTACACCGTCCGGGAGATCGAGGCCTACTGTCGCTCGGCGGATTTGAGTTCGAAGCACGTGCTCGGGTGCGGGCGTGCTGAAATTGTAGAGGCGCAATTCCAAAATCTTCTCATAAATCTCGGAAACGGTCGCGGGGCGCCCTAGTTTTTCCAGCGCGAGCCGCGCAGCTTCGGTGATGGTAGTTTTTTCAGACATCGAGTTCGCGAATTTCCGTTTGTTCTTCGTCTGCCTCGACGTATTGCTCGAGCCGCTTTCCATCCAGTGGGAGTTCGGGGCGGGCGTTTTCCGCCAGTTTTGGTCCGTGATAGCAAAGATAGTACCGCTTCCCGATCCTGCGGGATTTGCGGAGGACTTCCGCTACAGCGCCTTCGTATTGAGTGCTGCTGACAAAGATGACGACTTGGGGTGCAAGGCTGGGAATCCATTGCGCGACCCCTTCACGGAAATGTGCCCCAAGCTGACCAAAAGGGGAGTCCATGACCATTGGGTATTCGGCACCGCTTAGCCCTTTGAGTATCGTGGGGATATCCGCTCTCCTTTTCGCCAGTGATACAAGGCTGGCGATGAAGACGAGCGAGGTTATCTGGCGTTCACCGGTACTTGGGGCGACATCGAGCACCTGCGACTCGCTCCTGTCGCTGGTTGAGATTTTCTTCCGGACTGTGAGTTTGAAATCGTCGGACAGTTCCACCCACATTGATCGCTTCAAGATTATCTTCTTAAAATGGTCGTCGATCTCCTTGTTCAAGACCGGGCGCAAATCCTGGATTTCGAGTCGGAGAAGCTGCTCCAATAGCTTTACGCTTTCTTCCACAGCGTCGAGCCGGCGCTGCGCTCGGCGAGCATCCGCTTCGTTTTCTGCCATTCGTTGTATGTCTTGTCTCAATTGCTCGCGTCGTGTGGTGTGCTCTGCAAGCTTGGCGTCTGTTTTGCCGATCTCAGCAATACAGTCGTCCCGCTTGAGTTGCCAGTCGCGCCTGGAGGCCTCTAGTTTCGCGACCTCCTCGTCGTCCCGGCTGCCGAGCTTTTGATGGATTTCCTCGATGCCTTCTTCCACTACGGTGAGGTCCTCCCTGATTTTGAGCCTCTCTTTGGTGGCCTCTTGAATAGTATCCCGTGTCCGTTGGATCGTGCCCTCGATGACGCCTATGGCGTTATCGAGAGCCCCGACGGCATTGTTGAAGTTCTGGTCGCCGGCGACGGTGAGGAGTTGCTCGACGGCTTGGTATTCTGGCGTTCCTTTCTGAAGGTGGCGGGCGCAAATGCATTGGCCGCGTTGCAACAATTCTTCCAAAAACGTATTCAAAACGCGAGCCGGGATCTTGTTCTCCGCGCGCAACTGGTTAGTGATTTCACGTCCACGTTTGACGAGATCGTCGGCAAAGAGGGTATAGGCATCGTCGGAGATGGTTTGTCCGAGGCGCTTGGTCACGGCTTGGAGTCGATCGCCCAGGTCAGTCTTTTGTTTTTCCAACTGGTTGCGCCGGGCTTGCAGTTCCGCAGCGACACGATTCGCTTCGAGTTTAGCGTTGACCTTTTCAAGGTCGGCATCAATAGCAACGAGATTGGCCTGTAGCGTCTTCTTGCGCTCAGTGCATTCGGTGATCTTCTCGTCCACTTCGGCCTGTTCATCGAGCAGCGCGGCCTTTTCTGTGCTGGTACAGTCGCGCAGCTCGGTGCGGAGGCGGCCACGAACGTTTTGGTGGGAAAGATCGTCGATGGACGCTTGGAGGAGCTTCAAGCCGAGCATCTGTTTGATAGCGTCGGTAACCTTGGGCGCATTTTCCTCCATAGCAAGGTGGTCAATGCGCTCCCCGTTAAAGAACAGAAAGGGGCTGATGCCATCGGGCATGATGGACTGGATACGCTGCTGCGAGAGGCGTTCACGGAAGGTTTCGCCGTCCTGCAGAACCTCAAGGGAGAGATCTGTGTCCCGGGAGTTTAGGTTCTGCTGAAGGAGGCTCAGAGAGCGGGTGAGCGTATATTTTTTACCTTCGTGTTTGAAGAGGATGCGGACTGAGGCGCTCGTGTTGGCTGGATCTCGGGAGCGCGCGGCGACCCCCTCGTGAATGATCCGCTCTTTCTGAGCCAAGTCGTCTGTAAGGCCATCGTGTCCGTAGAAACCCCAGAGGAGGGCGTTGAGCAAGGCGGTTTTACCGAACCCATTCTCGGCGTGAACCAGGGTGACGTTGCGGTTTTGGAGATTGGAAAAGACGATTTCCTGGTGCCCTTTGAACTGGCGGAAATTGTCGAGTACTAGTTTTTCTAGGATCATGGGATGCGTTGTCTGACGTGGTCGAGGATTTTCTGGTAGATCTCGCTGCGACGCCGGAGGTGCATGACATCGCGCTCCTCGCGGAGAACAGCCCGGACGAGCTGTTGTAGCGGTTCGGCAGCTTTTAGAAACTCCTGTTGGGAGCGGGTTTGCTCGCGAGGCGCTTCTTTGTTGTCAGTCATAATCAATGGGCTAACAGGTTGTATTGCAGACGTAAATCGTGAAGTTGATTGAGGGCAGCGGGACCGTTCTCGGCAGAGGCGCAAAAGTCCAGAATGCGTTCGAGTTCGCGTCCGAAAAGACGGCGCTCGGCGTTGAAGTCCTTATCGCTATCGGCGCTGCCGAAAGTGGGCGGCCGGACAATGAAGTCGTAAATGATGGCGCGGTCTTTGCCCGGGGCACGGCGGAGAAGCCGGCCACGTCGCTGGACGAATTGCCGGGGATTGGTGGAGCTGGCGAGGAGGAATCCGAGGCGGACTTCGGGAATATCAATGCCTTCGTCGAGGCAGCGGATGGCGACGACGGCGTCGAGGCTGCCGTCGCGGAGGGCGGCGAGGATGGCTTCACGATCCTCCGGCGGCTCTTCATAGGTGAATTTGCGGACGCGGAGGCCATGCTCCTCGCCGAGCAGGCGCGACACGGCGCGAATTTGGCGCTCGTCCTCCTCGGTGACGGGCTGCTCTACCCGGCCGTCGCCGCAGTAAACGATAGCTTTGGTAGGCGGGGTAGTTAAGGATTTAAGAACGGCAGAGAGGGCGGGAAGTTTGTTAGCCGCCGAAGCAAGGAGCCGAGCGCGTTTGATGAGAAGCCAAAGGAGCTGGTCGCTCATCCCTTCGCCTTCGCTGGCGGGGAGGTGGCGGCAGAGCTGTAGAGTGAGATCATAGTACCGGTCGGACTCCTCGGCGGTCAGATCAACGAGGACCGGGTAATAGAAATACGGGCAGAGAACGGGCGGGTTGGCTTTGATGGCATCGGCTATGGTGAATTCGTAAGCGATATCGCCGAAGTAATCGAAAATAGCCTTCGTACCTTCCTCGTCCCAGCGGCGCTCGGGTGTAGCGGAAAGTCCGAGGCGGAGCTGGATAAAATCGGGGAGAGCGGTTTTGAGCTTCGCAGCGCCGAGATTGTGAACTTCATCGGCGACTAAAAGGTGGTGACCGAGCTTGGGCTGGAGCGCAGCCTGAAAAGCCGTCGAGAGAAAGGTGTCATTGGTGACGACCAGGCCAATCACTTCGGTCATGCCAGCGGCCAAGCGCTGGTAGGCTTCCTGAAGGGGGAGTTCCCAGCGGGCGCGGCCCTCGAAGCAGGGAACGGCGGAAATGCCGAAGCGGGCCATCTCGCGGCCCCATTGTTTAGCGAGGTTCAGGTAAGGAGCGACGACGAGGAGCACCAACGGACGGTTGCGTTCGGCCACTTTGCACGCGAGGTAGAGGGCGGTAATGGTTTTGCCGGTACCGGTGGCCATGGAGAGAATGCCGCGGCCGTTGCGTTTGAGCCATTCGCGGATAGCGTCTTTCTGGTATTCGCGAAGGGTGAGGTCTGGCGGAACGGTTCCGGGCTTAAGGTCTTTGGGCGGAATCCAGTATTGGACGTGCGCTTCATGGAGCTCGGGGGTATGGGGAAGCTGGTAACGTTGAAGGAGCTCTTTGGAGACGGCGGTGAAATCCAGCACGCGGAGACCGGGCGTACGGTCGGACCAGAGTAATTCGAAGTTGATAAGTTCCTCTTTGACGCGGCCCTGGAGATCGTCCCAGGACCAGAACACTTTGATGCTTTCGAAGTTGTCCACGAGGCCAGCGGCTGTTTCGTTGGCGGAGCCGGCGAAAGCGACGTTGTTGCCTTCGGCATCGGTGAAGATACCGATTTTCTCGTGGTAGATGCCGCGCGCAAGGCGCCCATTTTCATCGAGGCGGATGGCCAGGCGGACTTCGAGAGAACCGTCGGCAATGAGCCAGGCGAGAGCATTGAGGCGCTCGCGCTCCAGGAGGTCTTCAATTTCGGAGAGGGAGCGGGCGACAATCTGGCGCAGAACAGTCGTTGGATTGTCCTTGGCCAGTTCAAGGGCCTGGATGTCGGCTTCTTCGAGGTGAGGTGAGGCGACCAGTTGCATTTTGCCATGGCGGGAAACGAGACTGGCGACGCCGCGGGCGGCGGACGCGAGGCTGGAGCTGGTAAAGTAACCGACCGCGCGGCGGTAGAGGGTGGCACACTCCATGCAGGGGATGTAGAAGTCTCTGAGGAGATCATCCCGACCGCTGCGGTAGCAGATTCGAAGGCGCTGGGCTAACGCTGGGAGACTTGGCATCTGGGAAGGTGGTTGATGGGGCCTAGAGGATCTGAGAAAGAGGCACGTAGAGGTTTCTGGTCAAACTTGCGTCGAGTGCGCCAACGTGAGTGCGTGCCGTTGACCACTTGTTCAGGTCGGCTTTCAGCGACAAGGTGTACGCGAGATGTCTTCCAGAGCGCAAAACGATGGGGAGATTCTTTGCTGCTTCCACAATCGCCGGGTTGAACTCCAGATTGGACGCAAAGATGTAAACCAAGCCGATGCCGTCGGCCGCTTTGTCGATTCCTACAGCTTTCTGGTAATCGTGCCATTTGAGGCTATGTCTGAGGAGCAGGAACTTGGTGTAATCACTGAACAGCGTCTCTTTCGAGACCTCGTTCTGAGCGGTCTTGGCCTGGACAAGGAAGCAAACGCCTTTGAAGGGACCCTTTTCGTGTATGCCTATCAGATCCAGGCCAGCGTCGCCGCTCGTGTCGGTAATAAAAATGCGGGTGCATCCCAAGAGGAAGAGGTAGGTGGCACAGCAAAATAGAAACTCACGCTCGTAGCAGCTTCGCACCCATTGCCAAACGTCGCAGTAATGTTGAGGCAATGTGGCACGTCCTGAAATTGTCCCGAACTTCGGGTGCTTCCAGGTGACGATTGCTCCGTGTTGATCTGTGACGTGGAGCGGGCAGGGTATTCCAAGCGACTCCCACTCGCCGCAGACTATCAGGATCTTAGTCAGGATCAGATCGATGTTCTTCTCAGCATACTCATCGGCAACCATGGCGACACAGCCCCTCGTTTTTAGGAAGCTGGCGAATTCAACACGGGCGTTGAGCCGTTCGGGCACATTGGCTCCTATGACCGAGTCCCAAATGTGACGGTACGAGAACTCGCTGACGTCGTTGCCGGAGGGTAAGGGCATCTCAAATCTGATTTGGGTCGGAGGTTGCGGCTGTAGCCTTTTGAGCCCCTAGACCGGAGGCGACCGATTGGGCCTTTTTGCGAAGGTTCTCGATCTGGGCGATTAGGCCGGTGGTCGCGGAAAGGATCGCATTGGCATCGTTGTCGATTGCAGAATTGGGGATGTCGCCGAGCAGGTTGTTTATCTTCTTGAAAGTACTTTCCCAGTCGTATGGAGAGTAGTCGTCAGTGAGCTTCTGGTTTGCCGCTTCGATCGCGATCTCGTGTTTATCAATTTTGCTCAGGAGGCCTTCTTGCTTGCCTACGAGAAGACGGCCCAGCATGGCTATGTGGCGCGGATCATGTATGCGGCGTTGGTTTTCGTGCTCCTCGTCTGGACAAATCCAGCCGTAAAACTGTTTCAAGTTGTCGTTGTTCTTAAAGCACTTATTTTCGTCGTCCCACCCGAGCCAGCCCTTGACGTATTTGTCGCGGATGGCTTCTTCGAAGAGGCTATAAAACTTGTTTTCGGCTTTGCTCTGGAACTCTTCATCCTCACGCATTTGTTGAAGGGCCTTATAGCTTCGGTATCGTCGGCCCACAGCCTGGGCGGAGAGGCCAAATTGTTGTCCAGCTTCGGCCAATCCCATGCCTTGCTTGTCAATTTGGTCTGCGATCAGCTTGCCTTGCTGGGCCGGCATCCAGTCTCGTATTCCTCCGATGTGACGGATGCCCTGCAGAATCCACGCGATGTCTTTGGTGTCCGAGCCTTCGTAGACCAAAACATCGATGTTATCGGTGGCATTCTTGAGGGTTTGCAGGTACTCCTCGGTTATGTTCGTTTCCGCGACGGTCCCGTCGTTGATTTGTTCTCTGAGCGTTTTGAGGGCGGCAAGACGCCGGTTGCCTTCAACGGCGACATACTTGCCAGGCAGCCCAGCAAGTTCACGAACTACGACGCGATCGAGTGGCAAGAAGCCATTGCGCAGGATGCTATTCTTGAGTTCCTCAATTCCGTGATTGGAGATTCGCGCGCGGGTCCTACTCTGGTGAGTTTCCTCTGGGACTTTGATGTCAGGAACGTCGGCGGTCTTTTGGGTTTGCTCGGACCAAAAGCGAGGATTGTTTGGGTCCAGGTAAACGCAGTCGATTGAGACGGTCTTCTGCTTTAGTTGATCGTTGTACATAAGCGGCTTCTATATTTTTGGTGGCTTGTATCCATATTCAAATGTGGTCTTCGTGTATGTCCTCGGCCTTCTTGCAAAGCAGACACGCCAGTTCCAGATGGAGCCTTGCTGGCGTGCAAGCAGTCAATTCGTGGCTCAAGTATTTAAGGCCGACATCGGCGAAGCTTTCGACGAGGCGGCAGAGGCGATCTTCGTCGCGGGCGATGTCGGCGTTCCGCTCGGTGGCGAGGCCGATAAGGAGAAGGTTTGGAAATAGGCCCTGGTTTTTGAAAACGGCGAGGTCGATCGGATAAATATTCGAGAGGAATTCTTTCGTATCTTGCGGTTTTCGGCCATGGAGGCGGTCAAAGCCACAGGAGGCGGCAAACACCACCATATCGGCGTAGGTATCGAAGCAGGCATTTTCGGCTGGTTCGTCCGAACGCCGGCAGAAGGGTACCAGCGTTTCAGCGGAGGTGGCTAGGCGTATGGCGGGCATCAGTTTAGGGGGATGATTTTTGTGTAAGGGCTCTGCTGCGCTCCAGGCAGTTCTTCGAGAAGCCGTACGCTTTTTGCCCCGACCTGGTAGGAGAAGTCCGAGAGTTTTGGGTCCTTTTCCCGCCACTCCAGGATTTTTTCGGGCAGGGTATGGTATTGGAAACCCAAGATCCGCGAAGCAGCGGGTTCGATAATTGGCTGGACGAGATTCCATTGCTGGCGGGCAAGCAGGAGAACGACCTGACGGGCATTGCCCTCAAGGAAATTGGCGATGGCATGTGCGTAGTGATCGGTGACCTGATTAAACGGCGAATCGAGAAAGAAGGACTGGTCGTCGAGCTTGCCAAAACCGATGCCGAGCTTTTGCATCTGGACGTGGAGGCTTTTGCGGAGGCGAGCGACCGAAACGATGTACGCGAGGGCAAGGAGCTGGGACTGGCCGCCGCCGAGGTTCCCACGAACCTGACCATTTGCTTCGATGGCGGGCAGGAGGGTGCCGCGGTTAATGTGGGCTTTGCTGCCGTCGGTAGCCGAGGTGTCGTAATATTCCGTCACGGACCCCTGAAGCATGTGATGGAAGGAGCGGTTTAATTGCTCGCGGGATTCCTGGATGAGCAAGCGGAGCTTCTCGGCGCGCGCGCGGGCCTTTTGGAGGATGCGCTCTTTTTGGGCCAAGGCGCCAGAGGGGCGCGCTCGTTCCATTTTCTCTTTAAGGTTTTTGAGGGTTTTCTGAGTCGCGGCGATGGAATCCTCAAGCTGGGTGATTTCGCCCTTGAGGGTTTCGCGGGAACGCGCGAGTTCGCGGAGCTTGGCAGTGAGCGTACGGATTTCCTCGATGGGCGAGGCTTGGAGTTTTTTCTCGAGGTCAGAGACGGAAGCGTCGAGCTTTTCGATTTCGGCTAAGGCGCGGGCGCGGGACTCCTGGGCAGCTTTGAGTTTTGTAGTGATGTCGGCGGTGAACTTGGTGTAGCTGTGGGAATTTGATTCCTGAACGGCGTTCAGGAGGTCACTGAGACCGCGGTTGAGGTCCACGCTGAGGGTTTTTTCCTTGTAGCGCTTCCACGCGAGACGGGTCTCGTCGTCGTGGGGGCGTCCGCAGACGCAAGCGGGCGAGGAGAGGATGCGGTTGACGAAGCGCTCGGAAACATCGGCAGGGATGATGTTGTCTTCCTGCATTTGGCGGAGGATAGACGTGGCGACAGGGAGGGCCTGCAGGACGAACGGGACACCGCGGGAGCCGCCAACCAGCCGGGCGATGTCGCCATCGGCACGTTCACGGGCTTTCCTAGCGGATTCGAGTTTCGTTCGGAAATCGCGTATTTGGGAGACAAGCCGCTCGGCGTCGCCGCCGCTGCCCAACTCCTGGAGGCGGACCGTGACATCGTCGAAATTGCCAGTGGTCTCATCCAACTGCTTTTTCTTCGCGGCTAGTTTCTCCTGCTCTTTAAGCATGTGTTTACGAAAGAGTTCTTCATTATTTAGAAGCTCGCTGTATTCCTTGTTCTTTTCGGTGAGTCGGCCCAGGTCCTTTGTGTAGGAGTGGCGGACTGCTTCGGCGGCAGTTTCGGCGTCCTGCCAGCGGTCTTCGTGGAGGAAGGAGGCGAGGGACTCGCGAATGGCGGTGACCCCGCCGAGTAGTTTACCGTCGAGGGGTTCGCCTTTGAAGTAAAAGGCGTCGAAGAGCTGCTCGGGAACCAGGGTGCGGAGTTTGGTCTGATAGAGGCCATCGGCATCTACCACAAGGGAAAGTCTTGGGACACGGTAAACCCTGGTGAACTGGAGCTCCGGTGGCATCCACTGGTCCTGGCCGCGCTTGCGCGTCTTGACGGTGCGACGGAGGGTCAGGTCTTCGTCTTCAAGTTCGAGGGTAACTTCGACCCAGCCGGCCACTTCGTGGCCGACCGAGGCGGCACCGCGCCGGCCGTCGTGGATGAGACGATAGGCGGTGAGTTCGGTGCAGTCGGGGAGGTGGCCGTAGAAAAGGAATTTTAGAGCGCGGATGATGTTGGTCTTGCCGCTGTTGTTGGGGGCGAGGATGACGACGAGGTTGTGATCTTTCTGGGTGGGCAGTTGGATGACCTGTTCACCCGGGAAGACAAGGAAATCGCAGATGCGCAGCTCTTTTATTAGCATGGCGACGTTATTGGCTGAGGGAATCCTCGATGGCCTGTTTGAGGCTGTCTTCTTTTTCCGTTTCCGATCTGGCATCAGCGCCGGGAGAAACATAGAGGTTGAGGGCCTTTGCAAACAGGGATTGCATGGCTTCGTCCTGCAGGTCGAGGAGGTCGAGAAGCGAGGTAATTTCGATCTCGGCGTGGCGGGATTTAAGAGCTTTTGATGAGGACGCGCTCATTGGGTTCAGATCATCGTTCGATCCCTTTCCTCCAGTCGCTCGTCGAAGTTGCGAACGAACTCGAAAACATCCACGTTGTCTTTGAGGTAGAGAGATTTCTGAGCTTTTTCGAAGGCGGCATTTAGGCTCTCTGTCTTCGTATCCTCAAGGCACATAAACCGTTCCTGTATTTGGCTCTTGATCCGGGAGTGATAATTATCGAGTTGCTTGGCGATTTCGTCTCTGAGCGCGCGGTCCCTTCCCACGATAGAGGTGCCGTAATCTTCCAGCGGACCGAATACTTCATTCTTGGCCAGATACCTACACAGCAGGCAGAGCGCGTAATAGAGGACCTTGCCTGCTTTTACATAGCTTGTACTCCAGTCGAGGCCGAGGTCGTTTTTCAGGACTACGCCGAGAACGTTGTGCAGGTTTTGGAGGAAGACGAGGAAGTGCACCGACACGGTTCGCGTTTGGGAAAAGCAGCGGTTGTACGCTGCATCGCTTTCGAATAGATCGTTGGTGTTCCGGGCGAAAGTGATATCCCCAGCCGCGGCAGCAAGGCATCGTGCGAGGTCTTCGATATTGACTGGACCCCACGTTGAATTCAGGAACGCGCGGCCAAGCCTTTTCGGGTCGCTTTCCTCGACATATTCAAACGCCCCCTCCTGGCGCTCATAGAAAACCTCTATGTCTGAAAAACGTTGCTCAAGTGCAATCTGGGTTGGGTCGTTTGCCCGCAACGCAGCGGCGGTAATCGCATTTTGTCGGTTGTTGTTGACTGTGACGGTTCGGATGAGCTCCTCGTCGCGGCTGTTGATTACACGCACCGGGATTGTGATGCGGTCCCAGAGGGCGTCGTCCATTTTAGGGGTGGAGTTGGAGGGGCAACGGAAGCGGTAAGCGGTGATAATGGTCTGACACCCGTTCAGCACATATGGGTCGCGGAAGGAAAGGAGCCCCGAGGAGAGCACGACGTCGCGCGCGTGTATGGTCACGCCATTGTGATATAGGGCGAACGTTTCCGGGTCTACGATTGGTGGCTTGTCAACGCAGATAGCTCGCAGCGTCCTTTTGATTCGGGCGGATGGCCCCTTCTCCACGTTTCTGCCAGACGTAATGAACAGCCTAACGTTTTTGGAAAAAAGGTCTTCTTTGCGGGTAGCAAACATGGCGACAAGGTCGGCGAGGCGTCCAATCCCGATGAACATGTTCGTTTGGGTACTTTGTGCGACAGGGAGGGACGTACCCTGGAACCTTATAGTTTTAGCCGGGGACGGCTGAAGGTCGGGAGGAGGGAGGTGCTCGATATACCTTGGGCCTTCGAGGCGAAGCTTGAACACCGCGTCCGGCAGGACGTCCCGGCAATCCTCTTTGAAGACATCTTGCGTCTCTCTTGTTTTGTTGTTGAGCAGGGCATCATCTTCTTCGTTGAGGTGCACGACAACAAATTCGAGCTTGAGCTTAGGTCGTTCTTCGGGAGGCAGGTTGGCCAGGTCGGCACGAAGATTGACGAGGAGCTTGCTGTCCGTGGCGGGAGACGCCTCGGAGGAACCCAAGGCGGATTTAAGCCAAACAAGTGATTTTTTAAAATCCCTGGCTCCCTGGGCGATGAGCTTCACGCTATCGGAGTACTTGGTTTGAATCAGAACAAGGGTGGGCGGTTTGCCATCGTCACGGAGGAGGTGAAATGCGTCGAGACCGTGATCAAGACCGGACCCGTCGGGGCCTTGTTTGCTTTCCGCGGAGCAGCGTATCGCTTCTGTGGCAGAGACGCCGTAGGTCTTTGTCAGATACCACGGCGCGAAGCATTCTTCGATGCCATCACCATGTGCGTAGCACTCTTTGAAATCTTTTACTTGTTCGCGAATATCTGCGGCGGGCATAGGAACCTTGAGGCAGTCTGTCGGTGTTCAGGAGAGGTTAAGCTTTTTTGGGGTTTGGGGACCTCTTGATGATGAGCCACTCGTTGGGTTTTCCGTGTTTGAAACGAACGAGGTTGAAGCGGCCGGAAGCAAGGGCGCCGTGGAGGTTGAAAACGATTACGTTATCGTTCCATTCCTCGGAGTCGTAGGTGCCTTTGTCCCAGATGCGCACTTTGCCGGCGCCGTATTGGCCTTCGGGCAGGGTGCCCTCGAAATCGCCGTACGCGAGGTCGTGGTCCTCGACCTGGACGGCGAGGCGCTTTATTCCGGGTTTTTCGGGAATTCCTTTAGGTACAGCCCAGCTTTTGAACACGCCTTCCTTTTCCAAGCGGAAATCGAAGTGGTGCGTGCGGGCATCATGCTCCTGAACCACGAACTTTGGCATACCAAGATTCTTCTTGCTCGCAGCCGAGGCTCCGAGCGAGCCCCGCCGCCGGGGAATGTTCTATTCCGATTGCCGGAATGTTGCAATTCAATTACACGCCAGTCGCACAACAAATGTTCCGGGGCCGCAGTGCTCCGCGCGCAATTCATAAACGCAGAATCTTGGCGGCGGGAGGAGGGTCAAGGTGGAGGCGCCTCGAACCGCTTTGCCCGCTCCGCGCACTACCTTGACGCCCGCACCGCCGCCATAAAATCTCCTGCGGAATTGCGCATCGTGGCAAAGCGAGTCACCTGAATTGGGCCATCTACATCCGGTACTTTGCAGTTCGAGGGCTGATCGTTTGCGGTTTAGGTTCAATTCCAATGGCTCGAAGCAGGTTTATCGCCTCTGCTCGCTGTTCCGCAGAGGGTTGTTCAGCGGAAAGGAATTGCGCGAATCGGCCCTTCATGGAGTCAAACTCAAGCGCTTGGTTTGCGCCGAACCTCTCGAATTCGCCAGATTTCGCACGGATAATTGGCAGGACCACACCTTTTTGCGCGCCCCGCTCTTCCCCGATGACGAGCACAATTTCCTGACGGTCAGGTGATTCCGAGGGAGGCTTCATCGGATCGAGCGGCTCACCGGGTTTAGGAAGAACTGCCCACGCTTCAGACGCCATCACGACAAGCCGAGCATCATGTCCGATGCAAAACAGACGAGCTACATCTGCAAAGAAATTCTTGTCGGGAAGATTCGTCAGCCTTTCTGGTGAGAGAACATGCGAGCCATCGGCCCCGATAATGAAGAGGGTTGGTGGCAAGGACCCGGACATTCTCATGCAAAAGCCAGCGTAAAATTCAGCGTGTTCGACGAGGTCGGCCAACGTTCGCACCTGGCCTGCCGTTGGCAGGAGTGCAGCCGGATCATTTCCTCCTAAATTGTTCGGCTTCGGTGAGGTCATAATATATAAATCCTTGAGCTGATTTTTGCGTAGCGATCTTCAAATTTTGAACCGAGGGGCTTTTAATTGGCCTTTTTTGATTATGGGCGACCATGGAGATGGAACGTTCTCGCCAAGGATCGAGGATGTTTCGGAAGGCTTTTGCGTCGGGACGTGGACGGCTGTCTCCATTGACTGATTCCCGAGAGAGAGTTTTTCAGCAATGCCGGCCCGCTGTTGTCCCAACTGCTTTAACCGGTATGCGAGGTTGTGGTCCTTTTCCATGAGCCATTGCGCCTTTTCGGCGATAGCCTCGTAAATCAACGGGTGCTTTACAGCGCGTTGCATCCGTTCAAGTGTTTCGTTCCATTCCTTTGGCCCGGATGGCCTTTCCCCAGGAGCGCCAGACGGCGCAACATAACAATGGCGGTATGCGTTTCCGCCCAGCGCCTTTACCATTCCAAGAACACCCGCCCGTCCCATCAATGCCTCGCGGAACGCAGCCCCGAGAATTTCGAACCTTGCCACTTCAATCGCGCGTTCAGCGGGAAGCTCTGGCTCGCTGTTGGGATTAGCTGCGCGGCGTTGGGCGTTCAGATGATTAATTTCATGAGTCAGGCTATCCAAAGCTTTATCGAGCGGGAGTTGGCGAACGGTCTCGCAACCCTCGCAATCCTCTGCGCAAACGGCAACCAATTGTGGGGTGAGACAGCGAAGCGTTTCGTCGTCCTGTTGTTCATAAATTCTCCAGGCTGTACTTAACCCAAGTTTTTCATCTGCGACGGCTACCGCCTCCGCAAGCAGTCCGGTGGGTTTGAAGCTCTGCACGTCGGGTAGGTCTTGGCGAAGGGAAGTGTTGATTGGGAGGGCCAGGCGGAGCCACGGGGTATCGATTACCACAAAGCGATCTTCCTTTGCGAGAACCCACAATCCTTCGAAATATTGTCCGACCGTTGGCGGCGCAATTGGTGTCATCGGGCGTATCTGGCCCCATTCGAATAATGGGTCGCCGGATGAGTCGTACCGCCCGCTAAACTCCTTTCGATATTCGGTGTAAGAAAGATAGCCGTTGGTGCTGATCAGATTATCGGGCTCTAAACCAATGAATTCAGGCTTTTCATTCATGACGGTGGAATTCTTATTAAGCCTGGCGCGTCAGTGATTACAATTTGAACCGGGTCCTCTGTGAGTGGGCTGGCCGTTCCTCGCATCCATCTTTCTCAAGGGAGATGCGCTCAAACAAGCCCGGCGTATGCACGAGGTAAAACGGCGGGAGGTAGAGGACTTTGCACCAGGCGGAGGGGCGGATTGCAGAGGTCGGAAGCGTCAGTTGCGGGAATCGATTCGCGATCCCTTCGCGCAGTGAAACGAGCAGCATGTGCTGGCGCATATAGTCTTCCAGAATTCGATTTGCTTCGGACAGAGCTTGGTCACCGCCCGGCGATTGAAGCGATTCGAGTTGCTGCGCTATTTCGCCGAGCAAATCGAGACTCTTGATATGCAAGATGCAGCGGATGGGGCTTTCTGGGTTCGCTAGCGTTCTGGCGACCACGCGGAATTGTTTGGAATGCACGCGTTGGTCGGAAGACGGAGAGATCCGTTCTTTCATGGGTTCGGATTCGATGGAAAAGGATTGATGTAGCGAGAACTAACAAGACGAGACCGCCGCTGAGGAAGAAGGTGAGGGTTGTTTTTTGTTGGGGGCACAATCCTCGAAAGCCATGAACCGTAGTAAGAACCGCGGAAGAAGACGGGCGGAATGCGCCGGTCAGTCTTGCGGTTCAGCGTCTTTGTCCTGGTTTTGTTCGCAGATCCAGGAGTGTGTAACGTCCGCGACCTTCGCAAGGGCCAGAAGATCAGCTTGACCACCAAAACTTGAGGTGGACTTCCACTGATCATCATCCTTGTCCTTGTAAATTCGCGAAAAGGTGACGTTGTATCGGATACCATTGCTGGTCTCGTTCTTCCACACGGCTGCTTTGCAAGAACCGATGCGGACCTCATGTACCGGCCGATCATTTTGTTTTGGCATATAACTTTCGTTTTGTGTTTGTGTACCCATTCTTTTCCTCCTTGTAGAACCCTGAAACAGATGCATACCACGTTTGACAGGCTAAACCAACAGACCGGCGAGATTTGTGCGCGGTCGTTAAAGCCGGAACCGATTTCGGTGGTCAAAAAGCCTTGTAACTTCAAGAACATAGGTTGCGGGTTGCTCTATCGCGGTGGCGAAACCACAGAATTGGAGCGAGCTGGTGGAATTGGCCGCGACGATCCTGGCAAATTTTGCAAAGCACTTTCGATAGAATCCAAACGATTGCTGACGACCGAAATTTGATCCCGCAACCGATACGATTCCTTGAGCGCTTCGCGGAACTCACGCGACTGGCTGTTCAGTTCGCGCAGACGGTCCTGTAGCAGTTTTGCTTGTTCGATAAGCGCCTGCGATGTTGTTCGTTGCCTGTTCAACTCCGCGGTCAACGCATCGCGGAGCATTGTCGTGTCGCGCTCCTTCGTCGCCGATATTGAGGGCGTCAGAACTGAGGTTTCCGCCGGCGCGAGATTCCACCGGCCCGTTTGCTCGCGACGATAGAGAGTATGCCCGTCGTGCATCACGCTTGAATCCCGAGGATCGATATATCGCCCAACCGAGTACGCCGAGAATTGGTCGGGCACCCAAATCGCATCGTTTCCAGCAGCCGGTTGGCTTGGTCTCGAAAGCGGAACATAAACAGGTTGGCCCGTTGGCGACGAGCGACAACCAGCCATGACGGCGACCGCACTGATCATGACGGAGATTCTAAAGATGGGGGGTAAGTGAAAACTCATGGTTTGTTGAGTGATTTCCAGCGCCGAATTCCGCGGGCCACGCTACGACTCGCATGTTTCCGACTTTGGATTTGGACAGGTCGATTGTCTGAGTGACATAGAGATAAAATTGTTTGCCCGCAGCAACTCGCACAAACACCCCCTGTTTTTTGATCGTTTCAAGGATCTGTTGCGCATAAGTGTTTAGCACCTGGCTCGTGCCGTTGAGGGCTGCGTTCCGCGCGGTCGCAGAAACCTGGGTGCCATAGATTGTTGTCTGAGATTGTTCCAGACCAGAAGCGATTCCCGAAAGCATCGTAGCTGCAAACAGCTTGATCTCCTCCATGGACTGGCTCCGGATGACCTGGCCGGCTAATCCCGGGCTCCCGTCAGTAATGCCCCATGTGCCGCTCTTTTCATTGAACTCACGATCCAACGCGATGCCCTTTACAAGCAGCTCTTCGCCAGTTTGCCGCACGATGGTCCAAGTCCCGCTAGATATGATTCTCTCACGAAGCGTATCCACCTGCGCGCGTCCGTGGATTTCTGCTCCGGTGGGAATAACCAGATTCCCGTCGTGCCACAGGTCCTGGGTGACCAACGCAATAATTGGCGTGTCATTAGCGCCCGAATCAACAGTGTTGACCAATTGGCACTGAACGAGTCGGCCCATGGGCGCGTAGGTCGAAAGGGGAGGAGGGTTCGTGTCGGCGGGCAAATCAACATGAATACTAAGCGGGGGAATTGGTTTAGCCGGAGGGTTCGTTTGGACATTGGTGGAAACCACGCGAACGACCTCCTGCGTAACGGCCAGTTTCGGAAGAGGGGGAATTTTTCGCACGACCGACTCCGAAGTCTCGAAAACCTGGTTGGTGTACAGCTTCGTGCTTTGGTTCGTTTGCCGCGAATGGAGCGCGCCAAACAGGCCCACAAGCAAGATGGCAATGAGAGCGGCCGCCAGGAAAAAGGCGGGACGCGACCTCACCATTTCTATGAGATTACCGAACATGGCCGAAAGCTCTGTCGAAGCTGAGAATGCGATTTTGCGGTCGAGCTGCGTAAACTGAGTATGGGGCGGAGGAATAGTAATACCGGGGCGCGGGGTAATAATAATAGTACGGCTGGGGATAGTAGGAGTACGGCTGAGGCGTCGGATAACAATAGCAGTAATAAACCGGATACTGATATTGAACTGTAGGTGGGTTGACGTACGTCACGGGCGCTGATTGGACTGCTGGCGGCGAAGAAGCATAACTCAGCCCGGCAGCGGGACTGGGCTGTGGGCTAGCCGTTGCTGTGGGGTGTATTCCGAGGCCGGCGGAAATCGCGGAAGCGTAATTTTTGTTCGATGGCTGAGTTCTTGATTCACTGACTGGCGGGGCCGCGATTGTTGGCTCAAGTTGAGAATTGCCGGTGGCGGGCTGCGCCGCAGCTGGAGGTAAATTCGTGGGGACCACAGTAATGGGCGGATCGGTCCGATGTAACAGCACCAGGAATTCGTTCTGAGGCGATACCTCATTCCGCCCGCCATCAGGCGTGCCTGTAACGCTGAAATAAACCGGCGCTGCTTTCTGAGGCGGTACCTCCCCGGTCCCATCGGTAATTGATTGATAAAAAACTCGGCGCCCAGTTTGCACCATCAAGCTCTGCGGCAGATAATGCATGACTTGCATCGTCTTATTTGAAATGGCGATGCGGAACACGAGTGTATCGGCATCATCGAAGCGAAAAACCTCTTCCGTCCTAATCGTGTAATCGCCGTAATCGTTTAATGTGTCAGGTCTGATGCACTGGACGTTGGCAACAGCTTCGGGATGCTGTTTCTTTAGAAGCGGAAAGGCTTTCGCTGTGTCCAACAGGCCGAGCAATCGCGAAGGGGTTACTGATTGGCGCGGTGCTGGTGCCGCGGGTGAGGGTGCCTGCGCGAAAATGACCGAAAACCATGGAGTTTTCGACTCTTCCAGTTCCAAGACATACGTCTGGTCCTTCCAAACAACATTTAAGGTAGCATTCGTGTTTGCTCTCAAAGCCCGAATCGAAAAAAACGAACTGCCAGGCCGAAAGGACAGGAGGAAAAGTGCCGGTGAATTCGCGTCAGATGAAACGAATGCGCCTTCGAGGTCGGAGATGGGACTCGGAAAGCGGATGGTTGTCGGACCTGTCATTGCAACTGGAATCCGCGCAAGGACCATGGGATTTAGGGGAAGTTGCTGAATCGGGTTGACCGATTGACCGGCAGCGGAATGCAAGAGAAAGACCAGCAGCAGGATTTTAATTGTCGCGCGTCTCATAGTTCAGGGTGAAATCAAAAATCTTGAGAGGCTGAACGCGATTTCGGAGTAAATCCGGGTTGCGACGCATAACGAGATCGAGGGTGAAGTGAAGCGCATCCGTAAATGGCTTTTCATTGAGCACGCCCGCGCGACTAAGTTCACCGGTGACCTTTGCGCGGAATTCCCCTGGAGCGGACTGTCGAATATCGATGCGTGTGATGAGCGGCTTTTGTTCTATTTGCAACTCATCAAACTGCCGAGCTTCTGCCGCCTTCATGGCGGAAGCCCGATTCATCGCCTGACGTGAAAACAGCGCCTGAAGCAACTCTGGAGCGTCAAAATCGCGCGGGTTGCGTAAGAGCAACGATTCCGTGGCCTCGAAAGCGATGCGTTGATGTAGCTCTTTAGCCTGCGCCAGAGGCTTCGGAGTGCCCATTTTAACTACGCCTTCGTCATCTACCACCGTGACGTTGTCCTTCTGTTGGAGGTAGCCGACCAGAGCGGCGATCTGTAGTCCGTTGCAGAGCAGTGAAGCCAGCAAAGCTACAATGCAAAGCCTGGCCAGACGGTCTTTGTGGGCAAAGAACTGCGCCGCATTAAGGCGCCGTGGTGGATCAGGCATTAACTCGTGAACAACCGGCGATTTGCGAAGCGATTCTATATCCTGGGTCATTGCCTTTTGAGTTTGCTAATGAGTTGGCTCACCTCTTTGTCGCCTGTCGGATCGTCGGCACCCGGTTGCCAAGGAGCCGGAGGACTCGACGGTGGTCCCGGAGGAGAATCAGGAGGGGGACTCTCGCTGGATGTGGATGTGCTGGTCTGCTTCGATTCGGCAGCGCTGCTGACGGTTTGCCAACCCCAGGCAACAGCCCCACCCAACGCGGGAGCTCCTACGGAGAGCAGCGTCGAAGCGGTTTGAGTAATTGCGGAAGCAGCACCGGGCGAACCAACCACCATTTTCTGAACGAAAGCAGGTGCCAGAACCGTTGAAAAGATGATCCAAATGGCGATCACTGTAATCGCAAGCAGATTTTGCAGACCGTAACCAAGTGAGCCGCTGATCGAATGCGAAGCGAGGAAGTTTTGGTCCACGGCAACGCCGATTAGGCCATCCGTAAAACAGGCCGCTAAAGCGTTCCCCACTGGCCAGAGCATGATAGCCAGGATTCGAAGCGCGTGGCGTAACCCCAAGTATGAAAGTGGTCGAACCGCCAGTAACGGGAGAAGCAATGGGCAGACCGCCCAACATACAAGCAAGACAGCCCGCTGCACGGCGTAAATAAAATACATGGCGGCCATCGCGAGCCAGGAGAGGAGGGTCAAAAATGCGTAAATAATCGCCTCAAACCAATTGCTGCTGAAAAGTGTGCTCCAGAAACTCTGATTCGATTCCGGCGCATTTTGAGCTAGGGCGAGCTGTTGCTGGTACCGCGCTGCCACGTTTTCAGGTCTAGCCGGAACGTTCTGCTCAACCCATTGCTGGACGAAGGTTTGGCCGTTGGTGATAAAGGCATTGGAGTTGGCAATCACGAGCACAACCAAAAAGAGCTTAACGATGAATTTCAGGAGCCCGTATGCCGTCGGAGGACCGCCCCAAAACTCAAAAATGAAGGCGGCCAGAAGCAGAATGAAAGCCCAAGGGAGCAGGTGGCCGTAAAGAGCGGCGCACGCCTGCACGAAACCTGGGAACGTTTGGTCAACGGTATTCACGCATCACGGGCGCACAGAACGCGGATCAGGAATTTGAACGGGGGTTGTGTTGGGAATGAGAAATTGCCCCAATTTTTGTTGAGCGGTCTTGAAATCTACTATCCTTTCTTCGAGACGAGCGTGTTCCTGCTTGTCAGCGTCGGTCTGATTCGCGACATGCTGAAGGAGCAGGTGGTTCATAGCCGCCTCGCGCTCACGGTCAATAGCGCCTAGTTCGGCTGCCTGAGCGGCGAGCGTCGCTTGCAACTTTTGAACCTCCGAAATAGTAGGAGCCACTTCAAGCTGCGCGGTCGTGGATTTGATCTCGTCACGAAGATGTTGCCTCCGAACCTCGGTATCGTTCATCGTTTTTTCGAGGGCTGCCGCCGCGCGTATCACGGCGTCGAACTTACGGTAGGGCAACCCTGCTCTCGGAGTTGTCTGGCCGTCCGCATTCGTGATGCTCTCGCCGATCACGTGGTAAAGGCCGTCACCATCGTAAAGGAAAGCGGCAGAAGCTGTTGCTGAGTTTCGGAGGTCGGTCCAAGTCTGGAAGTCTCCTTTGATGCCCAAGCTTGCAATGACAGCGGCCGCTCCAGGCAGCTTTATCGTGATCGGATCGCCGAGTCGCTGCACCTCGGTTGTAATCTGATGCACCTGCTCGATTGTCAGTTGGACCTCTTCAATAGCTTGGGCCAGAACGGACGGATCAATAACCGGGAGGTCTGCGCGAACGACGAACGGCTGGAGAAATGAGGCCGACATGATTCCAACGGCGATTGAAAATCTTTTCATAATTACTCCTGTATCCGTAGAATTCGGGTCGCTGGTTGCACGAGCACGCCGTCCTCGTAGTGCTCCGGAATCGTGACTTGGTATTGGCGGACCGATGTAGCGTCGGGCCGTTCGCGCTGTTGCTGTTGCAGATTCCAGTACAATTGCTTCACGCCATCAGAGCGCCCGAGCGTATAACCATTGGTGTAAGCCCGTTTTTCGGAGCTGGTCTTCAATGCCTGGAAGCCTTCACTCAAGAGGACGCCCCCCGCCGCTCCGCCAGCGATAGCAACGGGGTTACCACCGCTAAGTTTGTCGCCGAGATAAGCTCCTCCAGCGCCGAGAGCGGCATCAGCCACTGGGCGTTGAAGGCCTGAACAACC
The DNA here is from genome assembly GCA_003176045.1 of Verrucomicrobiota bacterium. Classification (GTDB taxonomy): domain Bacteria; phylum Verrucomicrobiota; class Verrucomicrobiia; order Limisphaerales; family UBA8199; genus PSRM01. The sequence continues at coordinate 77,986 of PSRM01000068.1, forward strand.
ACACAGAAGTGTCAGCGCTACGATCGAAAGATTGATGATTTTACGCATGTTTTGGTTGGGCTGTTTGAGTTGATGCTGGAAGTTCATGGGGCAGGCGCACGTATCGGACGGTGCCGCAGATGGGCTGGCGAGCGTCTGTGTGGTAATACAAGAATTCGGAATACTTGGCCCCTATTTGCTGGTCTGGTCGCGGAAAGCGCAGAATGGCTTCGCGAGCAACACTGGACAAACCCAAGTCTTCCGCGAGTCGTTCGACATCGCGGCGATCTCCGGTATTAAAGATGAACCAAGCTCGGGTATTCCCGACCAAGGCTGTGCGAATCGGCGTGTCCGCAATCCGCGAGTATTGTTGAGCGACGATCAGGACCTGGCAGTTGAACTTGCGAAACTGCTCGTAAAGTTCTCGAAGGATGGCCTCGCCGCCTGGAATATCTATGAAACGCGAGACTTCTTCCACTATCACCCGCTTTTTTAAATGCCGCGGCATGTTCAGGATGTGGTTGCGGATGCCGTTGATTATCAAAAAACCCACTACCGTTTTAATTTCCTTCGCGGCTTCGGGGATGAATCCGAGTTCAAAATGGACTACAGGGCCGTTCAGTGAAACATTCGTTGCGCCATCAAACATGACACCGTAACTGCCGCCTCTGCACCATGGAGCGAGCAACGTAGCCAGCCATCGGCACTCCTCCTCATCCTGGTCCGCCAGCTCGAAGTATTCGCAGAGGGAAGACAAGGTGAGATGTTCCTCCGGCCGCAAAATAGCGAATACCATGTTGCGGACACTTTGCGGATCGCTTGATTCGAATTCGTCCAGGTCCGCTTGAGGAAGTTGCTTTAGGAGAGCGTTGCCCTCAACAGGGCGCGTCTGCTGGATTTCGTTAAAGCAACCGAAAGCTTCCAACTCCGAAATGCCTTGGCTTTTGGACAGACGCTTCACTGTTAGCGCAAGGCGAAGAAGTGCATTTCGCTGCTCCAAACTCAATTTCCGCATGTGCTCATCAGCATGGTCATTGGACAGTCGAGTGAGGTGGCGCGAGATGAGGGCTGAATGGCGACGTGCTTTGTCTTCGTCTGCGGGAAGCCCGATCATCCGAGCGACGACGGCAATTTGAGTTGCCGCGGCAAAGGAAGATCGCGGCAATTTCTGAGTATCCAAGGGATTGAGCGTTTGGTTTCCATCCACTCGGAAGACCACAGGATTTACTCCGTGGCTGCGTGAATAGGGGACTTGCGACAGACCTTCCTCCACTATTGCCGTGAAAGCAAAATGAGGATCGGTTTCAAGCTCCAACTTGGTGAGCGCAAGGCTTTTGCCGACACCCGGTGCGCCCAAAGCCGTAAGGTTTTGAGGTGTGGATGCATCACCTTCGCCAAGAAACATAGCGGCGTTGACTAAATTGTTGTCGTTGCCGGGGAACAGTGCCTGAACGGGGCCGGGATGGCCTACAAAGCTGCTACACAGCGGCATGAGGTCCGCCGCAGTCCGGTCTTCGCAATAGATTCGGAATCCCTGGTAGCGACTGCCTGTCCAGCCAGGCAGTGTTTTGGTGAACAAATGGCGGGACGTGCTGGGTAACGAGGCTTCATAATACTGGGCTCCGTTCATGGCCTGAAGCGTCGCCTTGATCGCAGCGGCTTTGTCGCCCAGTTCTTCCTCGGTTTTCGCTCGGACCAAAAGGATAATCTCTAATTCCAGAGGAACAGCCTCGCCTTCAGCAAGCCGCCGGATTTTTTCTTGCATCTGTCGAACGGTTACGGCCTGACGCTCATCAGGCTTGCGCAAGAGTTGCTGGTTGAGGCGATCCAGCGAGGATTGAGTCCTCTTCACGATGTCGGCCTTGGCCAGACGGCGGACATGAACTGTGAAGACGAAGTCGCTGAAGGGGAGATAAGTGAGGCGATGAACGATCGTAGGGAACGTTTCGGTTGGCAGCCGTCTTACAGTAATGGCCAGACAGTGATAGCCGTCCAAAACAAATCCGTGACGCCCCAGCCCCCGTAACTCAGAATTCCAAAAATTATCCAACAGGGATCGGGTCCTGTCGAATGTCGCGACAGGCTCATAATTGGGCTGGCGAGTGAGCGAAGGATTCAGGGCATCCGCCCAAAGTCGAACATTCTCAGATTCGGTCAGAGGAGTCACCCGTCCACCGATTGGCGCCAAAGCCTGGACAAGCGACTGTTCGAAATCGCTGAAAGCGCTTTTTACTTCCGTGAGCAACTGATCATAACGATGCTGGTTGCCTTTTGCTTTGGCCGATGGCCTGCTGTGTGTTTTCTGGTGGTAGGAAGCATAGAGAATTACACGCTTTCTCAATAACTTTCCCGATTCCCGTGAGTTCCACTGTTGGATGAGGTTTGCATTCCGCAACGTTCGCGCGGTGGGGTTTTGGCACGCCTCGGTGCTACGCTGATAGTCCAGGAGGATGCCAGTATCGACCGGAGCTTGAAACTGAATCAGTTGAAGGTTCATTCCCTCCGGAATTTGCCTCAGCATCATCGAAATCGCGTCCTGGACCTGGTTGCATTCAGAATAAGAAGCCGATTGCAAATTGGGTGTATCGATTTCGAAACCCATCGAGATCACCCCCCTGCTCGGTCCGCCGAAGACGATAAGATTGTCCACGACAAACCCGTCCGGAAGTAGGTCAGCACTCATAAAATGGATGGCTTAACGGCTTCCTTGGTGGTTTCGCGTGGCCTCTCGTGACCAAAGAATCCAGGAGGTCGGATAAATAGCCTGGTGGCCTGCCTTGATGGAAAAACCGCAGGTACAGGAAGCAACCGAGCACTGGAACCAGTGCCCACTGCATGGCTTCCAAGAACCCCAATGCGAGACCGTAAAAAAGGCCAGCAAAGAGGCTGAGCGCGACGAGCAACGCGAGGGCAAACCATTTGAAATTAATAACCTCGATGCCCCAGAGTGAGCCTTCGTACTGCTCTGCGCTTAGTGTGCGCGTGACGCGCAGCTTCTGGTCGGACATAACCCGAGATCAAAACGTGATGCCGACATTCTGGGCCAGATACGTGATCAAGGGCACCGCAATCGCGATAATGAAGCCGCCAATGATGCACAAGACACCTTCGATTGTGTGGCCTTGCCGTGCGATCAAGTAGCCCCCGTAAGCAATGACTGCTACGCCTATCAACAGGCAAAATTTTGCCAGCAGTAGCTTGAACGAATCAATGGCCGCATTGGGGTCGGCCTGGGCGAGGAGAACCGACGTAGTCAAAACCGGAGCCGCTTTTGCTGGATGCAATGCGGTGTCAACGGACGCGAAGAACAAGAACAGGATGAGAATGAATTTATGCATCGTTTTGTCTTTCTATATTTTCAAGTTTCTATTTGTGACTGAGCGAACCGAATCACTTCGACTTTGTATCCGCCAAGGGAGGGGCGTTTGGTTGCACAAGGTCCTAAAGAAAGCGGCGGGGCGTTCTTGGCACCCCGCCGGTTAGCGTGTTTTTGTTAGTCGCGGACGCGACGTATTACAACGGGTCTATCTTCTTCCTCCGCCAGCAGCCACTCTCGCATCTTTTCTCGACCCCGGCTGAGATGAGATTTTATCGTGTTCTCCGGTATGCCAAGGATCTCACTAATTTCGAACACTTTGAGCCCGCCCCAGTAAAACAGGTTTATAGCATCGCGCTCAGGCTCACTCAGACTGGTCAGAGCATCACCCAACCCGCCACTTCGACCCGACCCAACTTCGAACGATTCACGCGATGACTGCCGGTGCTCGGTTAGTGCGAGAACGCCTTCATTGTGCCGCATTTGCTGGCGATATGCGCCAGAGCAACGGGAGTACAGCCTGAGTTTGAAGCGGCCTCGAAAATCTCCGTCTTTTGGCACAGGCTCCCTCAAAAGGCTCAAGAGAACGTCATGGAAGAGGCTTTCAGGGTCAGATGCTCCCTTATGAAAGCCAATCGCAAGCGCATAGCACTGCATGTTGGCGTAGTTCGTCGAGATGAACTCGGACCAAGATGGTTTTGAACCAAAGCAATTTAGTCCAGCGTTGCGGTTAGATGAGTATTGATGATGTTGGCCTCTCGTTTCGGCTGAGGCCGTAGCCGTTGTCTTTCGATTTTTCACGGGCAAGACTCACTTTCTATGTGAGGAGTCCGCCCGAGCGCTCGGAACGGTATCCGGTTTTCTGTTTGTGGCCACAACAGGTGGCCTGAATTCGTCCTCATGGTCCTCTATGGGCCAGATGGGGGCGAATGGGCTATTTGGGGAGAAATGGGAGGATTTACGATTCGCGGAAAGGCACCAATTTTGGATTGTAAATAATCACCTCACACCGTGTACTCCTTCCGTGATCACTGCCGGCCACATGTTTGTGATGGAAATCTTCCGAGTTGCGAATTCTCGCTTCGGAGCCAATACCCTTAATCTTGCGGGAGTTGATGCGACGAGTTGGCGAGATTGGTGCGAAAACGTGTCGAGTATTTCACCATATTCCGCCCACAAGACCGCGACAATCATTTGGAAGCAGATGCATGAGCCAGGCCGGCAACGTGTACGGCGCGATCTACTTGCAATGATTCGCCATCTGGTTCCGACCGCTCCAAAGAAGTGGGATGCCGAAAACTTTCCTGCCTTCTTTCATAGATTGGCTTCCGAAACGCAGACAATTGGTCCTCTGAGGGCAAATTTTTGGGCGGAGGCGATTCATTCAGGCCGCAGATTCACGCTTCGCCCAGAAGAAGAACTTCGGGAAGGCACCGTCGATTCGGGAGGACTCATACGCCTCCACATCGAGCTAACTCGGCCAGCTTACCCCCTAATTCTTTGGATCACAGGCAATGGCAAAATACAGCCAATTTACCCGTGGCGGCGTTTCGATTGGAAAGGCGCGCTTAGGCACGAGAAAGTGGTCGCTCTGTGTCTTCCCGAAGCAGAGGACGAGGGATTCCCTCTCGAATCGTCGAACGGATTGGAAACGGCGATCCTCTTAGCGAGCGTTGAGGAAATTGGGCCTTATCTGATTGACGACCTTCCAAACAGACTCCCTCCAAGTTTTCCTAACCCGAAAACCACCGGTCCCGTTTTGGACTCAGCAAAATCTCCGGTGGTTCCTTTTCGATTCACAAAGGACGCTGATTTAGGTGGCGCGTTGCACCGCACAAGATTGGGAGATCCGGTAAAAATCTCAGATCAAATACAACATCGGCATGACGAAATCGGGTCGAGACTTGCTGGTTGTTTCGATCTGGTACAAGGATTTAGCTTTTTTGTCCGGAACCCAGAAACCGTAGCGAAAGAATGAATTCCGTGACTGGGGATGTGCATTCAGTTCATCTCCAATCCCTTCAGGCGGCCGCGGACTGGTCAGGACTTGTAAGGTATTGGATAGTTCATCGCTACGAACCCGCTCTTCAATCGGCAGCGCTTTTGTTACGAAAGCGAACTGAAAAAGAAGGTGAGCCTTGGGACCAAATGGCGGACGCGTTCGGGGAGCTTGGAGCGGTTGGACTGGTATCGACCGACAAGATTCCGCTGAGTCTTCGGGACAGATGCACATTTTCCGAGCGCGCGACCATTGGGCTTCTGGGTTGGCTGCCGGCGATTAGGTTTGCTGCCTCGTGTGAGACTGCCTGGGAAGGTCCCCCGAAGGAGCAAGTTGAGATGGCTGTGCAGGGCTGTGGAAAGGCATTTTTGCTCGCGAAGGAGATTCACGACAAAGCTGTGGCTGCGCTGTGCGCAACATCTGCGACAGTTGGTTTCGGTTATTTGGGACGATGGGAGGAAGCACTGAAGGCAGGCAGCGCGGCGGTGGCCTTGCGGGAGGAGCTTACCACTGTCGAGCCTTCGTTGCATGCGACTTCCCTGGCCCAAGCCTTCCTGAATCTTGTAACTCCGACCTACAAGTTGGGAAAATTGCAGGATTCGCTGTTTTTTGCGAGGCGCGCTGTGCAGTGCGCGAAAGTCGGATGTCATTTCCGCCACGACCGTGCGCTGCCGCTGTTATCGTTAAGCATCCACAACCTCGGATTTGCGCTGAAGGCGAACCATCGCCTTTTGTCTGCAAATTATTGTCTTCGGAAGGCGGTTGCCCTGCTGCGAACCCTGCCAGATGAAAAGGGCAGATTAGCTTCCGCATTGGACGGCTACGCCGCGGTCGCAGAGTCGCTTGGCCGCTTGGATGAAGCGGAGGCGAGTTGTCGGGAGTTGATTGACCTTCGTCGCAGGTTGGATCGTCCTGGCTGCCTGGTGGAATGCGAGTTCTTGGTTGGGGCCTTGCTCTTGATGGTTTCGATTCACATCAAGCAGGAACGGTTTGGAGCAGCCTTAGCTCTGTGCGAGGAAGCCGCAGAGAAATTCGAGCGAAGCAGACAGGCCGAAAACATTCAGCATTTAAACACCCTCGCTTTCATCTTTCATCTAAGAGGCGCCGCACAGTTTGGATTGCGAAATCTTGACGCTGCCAAAGGGAATTGCGATCGCGCCGTGAAGCTATTGGAACCCCTGGCATCAGCGAACCCGGCCAGCAGATTCGAACTTGCCAAAGTGCTCGATTCACGTTCAATCGTTTTGAGGGAACTGGGAGATCTGGAACCTGCGCTGGCCGATGTTACTAGAGCCACTGAACTCTTAACAGATTTGCCATTAACTCTGGAATTCGAAGCGGCGGCGCGCACCATACTTTGCCTTTCTAGCAAGGGGGTAATCCTGGCGACTTTGGGCCATTGGGGCGCAGCGCGACGAACCTTCGAGGAAGCGACGGAAAAGTTAGAATTGCGAGCGAGCAGCGAGTCTGCCGCTTGGACAGCAACGACGAAAGCAAGGGTTCTGGTCAGCCTGAGTTACGTTCTTCTAAAACTTGAGGATAAACTCAGCGCCCTTGAAAGGGCCGGCGAGGCGTTGTCATGCCTCGAAAAGCGGGCGACTCTTGGCCTGCCGGAAAATGCCGAATTGCGCTCACTTGCACTGATGAACCGAGGAAATTCGCTCCTAGCGGTCGCTGATTTGGACGGGGCATTGGCCAGTTATCGAGAGGCTCTGTCGATCCATAAAGTTGCATTTAAAAAAAACCGGGATGCTCACCGGGGTTTCATTGCACGATTGTTGTTGAACATTGGGCTCGTAAGCCTGGAAAAGCAAAATCGCGCCGAGGCAATACGTTACTTTAGAAGGGCAGCGATGCTTTACCGGTGGGATGCGCGCCGACAGCCGGGTGCGTGGATGGCAGAGCGGTTGCAGGTGTTGAGCACATTGGGGCAGCAGCTTTCCTGGTCTGGCGACCCGGGTGATTCCGCACAAACACAAAAGGCAGTGAAGATTCTTGAAGAAGGTTTGAAGGTTGCCGAGGAATTGCGCGGGCACTTCTTTGATGGTGAACAGTTGCGTCGTGTTCAGTTATCCGCACGAGAAATCCATGAGGGGCTAATACTCAACCTGGTTGGTCTTGGCTCGCAATTGCAATCTGATGAGCCACTTCAGCGGGCTTTTTTCGTGGGTGAATCCAGCCGGGCACGAAACTTAAACGGAATAATTGCGGAAGAGCGGCTGCGGACGGATGACATTCCGGCTCAGATCGCTGAGGAATTTTGGACGCAACGGCGGAGGTTACGAGAAGCCTCGCGAGCTGTACATTCATACGAAGCTGGCTTGGGTGCCATGTCGGGTGACTCGACGGTCCAGTCCCCCCGACCAGCCTTTTTGTCTATCAAGGCAGTTCATGACAAACTGTTGGCAGCCATTCAGCGCGAGCATCCAGACTTTTGCTCCCGAGAGGTACAACCCAAAGACCTTGCGCGGATTCGTTCATTACTCCCAACCGATATCCCAACAGCTTTTGTGCAGTACAACTTCTCCAAGCCCGGTTGCGTTGCCCTGATCCTTACGTCCGATGGGATTAAAGATGTGTTCTTGAGGCGCAGCGAGCGGACGCGGATTCGAGAAATCGCCAACCAGTGGTCTTCCCTGGCTCAAAATTTCGGGAATGTGCAAGAAATCGGAGCGCGCCGCCGAGAGACGGAGACCGCGCGCTCGTTGCTGGCGGACATCGCGAGCACCTTTTTGTGGCCCATCATGCCGCACCTCCACGATCGGGGCATACGGAGGGTGGTAATTTCGCCAAGTCGGGAACTGCACCTGCTTCCTTTACATGCCTGTCCGCTTGAAGATGGCGGACACCTGCTTGATTATTGCGAAGTCGCGTACACCCCGAGCTTCTCTGTGCTGTTTCATTGCGCCCAATCACAACAGGATCGGTCGAAAAAGCTGCTGCTGGCTACCGACCCCACGGCAGACCTGCGTTTTTCGGAAGTCGAAGCCCTTTGCATCGAAAAAATGTATTCCGAGAAGAAAGTGTTGATGTTTCGAAGAGTTACGAAAGAAAACCTTTGCCAACTGGCTCCGGCTTGCGATGTGTTGCACTACAGTGGCCACGTTCGCTTCGTCCCTGGTGATCCCATGTCGTCGGCTTTGGTTCTGGAAGGGCGTAATGATTCATTCAGCAAGCGATGGCTCATGCTTCGAGATGTGCTCTTGGACCTAAGGCTGCGACCTAACGCCTTGGTCATCGTTAATGGGTGTGAAAGCGGTTTACTTCGCCCGGATGAAACCGACGACTACGTCAACTTCCCAACTGGCTTCTTGGTGGCGGGGGCTTCATGTGTTTTGAGCACGCTGTGGCCCGTGCCTGATTTTTCGTGTGCTCTTCTGATGCGACAATTCCACAAGGAATGGGCTGAATCCAAGCAGAGCGTTTGCAGTGCCATGAACAAAGCGCAACGATGGCTTCGCGATGAGATTAAGACAGGCATCCAGTTACGCGACGAAGTGTTGCCCTCGATACTTCTTGATTTACCGCACAAGCACTTGCAGGACGTGTGCGCGGAAGCGGCCGACCATTACGCGAAAGCGTTCCGCAGAATCCCTCCGTTCGAGTCCCCGCTACATTGGGCATCCTTCCAGCCGATTGGGTTAGCATTCCCAATTCCGCATAACAAAAACTGAACGTCCGGGCGTCGGTTTGCTGTTCGCATCTCGCCGTCGATCTTGAAGAACCGCATCTGCGAGTTTTTCAATTCTTAGCGAAGCAGAATTCAGCAGTGGCACAAGCTCGCGCAACCTTGCGTGTCACCATGGCGGATATGGTACGGACGCGCTTAGCGCTCGTTTCTGCATGAGATCGAAAAAAATACTTGGCACTAAACTGTGGCGACCCGACCTCGGAGCAATTCCGGCCAGGCTGGGCGATCGGATCAAAGGCCAACCTGAAATACTCTGTCGCCTGGCGGAGACGATCATACGGCGAGAAACCGATGCGATTCCGCAGCGCGGCCCACGGGGCAAATTCTTCTTCCCAGGACCAACTGGAACTGGAAAGACATTCACTGCACAGACGGTTGCCGATCTGTTGTTCGGGCCTGGGCATCTCATCATTTTCGATTGTTCAGAATACAAGACGGTGGAGAGTCTTGCCGCCCTGCTTGGAGATCGGAATGGGGATCAAGGCCGATTTGCTGGGGCCTACGAACGGGTCCCCGCGGGCTGCTGGCTTTTTGATGAAATCGAAAAGGCGCACAAGGAGTTTGTGGATCTGTTTTTGCAAATGGTTGGCGACGGGCGGGTCACCCAAGCCAATGGACGAACTATTGATTTGTGCGGTATTTATATTTTCGTCACAAGCAATCTGGGTTCTGCCCAAATCCTGGGCCGACAACACTTGCCTTTCGCTTCCCTTGAACGCCATGTGGTGCATCACGTTCAAAAGCACCTCCGACCTGAATTACTCGGACGATTCGGACGACCATACGTATTCCGGCCTTTAAGTCGCGAGGCTCAGTCGGAAATCGCCATCCAGAAGCTAGAACAACTAGTGGACTGGCAGCGCGCGCAAGGCCGGACCATCAGCTATGATCCTATGGTCGTAACGTTTCTGATGCAAAGGGGCTTCTCTTCGCGGCTTGGCGCGCGCCCATTATTGGATGTCATTGAAGAATTTGTTGGAAACGCGGTTGCGCAGAACCTTCTGACAGGGGGCTCGGGCAACGGCCGGTTGCTCGTTCGGGATGGCCATCTTGAATTGGTGCGATGAAAATCAGCGCCATCCGGGACCTCCTCGTCGGATCAACTGGCCTTTGGTTGGCAATGGGCGCGGCGATATTCCTACTGACAGCTTTGGCTATTGCCAGCCGATTCGGGTCTTCCCATCGGTCCGAAATCGTGGCCCGAATAAAATGGTTTAGTTGGGATCGGCGCACCTTCTGCCAGCATTTCCTGATCACCGGGGCCACGGGTTCTGGAAAAACGCTCGGAGGCATCTTGCGCCTACTTTTCCAGGTCTTCAAACACGAACCTCGATTCGGGGGACTTTGTGTGGATGTCAAAGGATTGCTTCATGAAAAAGTTGTGGAAATGGCGAAGCATTTCGGGCGGCCTGACGATGTGGTGGTGCTTCAAGTGAGATCGAACTCAGCAACGACCGAGTGGAGGCCTGTGAATCGGTTGAATCTGGTGGGTGACCGCTCAATTCCCTTTGGTACTTATGCGCGCTGCGTGGCGGATACCGCCGCTGCTTTGGGGAACCGCCAAGAACAAACCTTTTTTCGTCGAGCCGGCCAAATCCACATCGGAAAGGGTTTGGAAGCTCTGCACGCGCTCGGGTACGAAGTCACGTTGGAGAACGTCCACAACATGTTGGTGAATCCAGGGGACACGGCCCGAGTCGTGAAGGAATTAGGCACTAAGGAAACGACCCGTGGATTGGCCGAACACTTCCAGAATTACCTCGCTCAACCGCCTGAACAGTTGGCGGGCATCGTTGGTACCGTGGGCAATTACCTCCATTACTTCACGGAGCCGGCGATAGCCGAAGTGTTCTGCCGGGATAGCACTTTTGCATTGGAGGACGTGGACAAAGGAAAAATAATTTGTCTGGCACTGCCGCAAAAGTATCAGACGGAGCGTCGTTTTGTCGGGACCTTCCTGAAGCTTCTTTTCTTCACACATGCGCTATCACGGTTTGACGCGGACGCCAAACGGCGTCAGTTGCAGAATATGCTTCTCTTTCTCGCCGACGAGTACCAGCAATTTGTCACGGCCAGCGAAGATGGGCTAAGCGACCATTCCGTAATTGATCTTGCTCGCGAGGCGCTGATGGCGGTGGTCGCTGCGACACAGAGCACAACCTCATTCGTTCCAGCTCTCGGCACGGACCAAGCCAAGGTGCTGACACTCAACTTGAGGAACCGGTTAATCTTCACTTCAGCCGATGAAGACGACGCAAAGGCGGCGGCAGAATTCCTGGGCAGGAAAACGGTCAAGACGCGATCTTGGACATGGAGCAACGGAAAACGTTCCGAAACCTTTACTGAAACCGAGGACTATCGAGTTAAACCCCATCAACTGCGCAAGCTCCGGAAGCATCAGTGCATCGTCGCCCATGCGAACGGCCGCTTTCGCAAGTTCACACTGCCTCCGGTGCAGCCGGACGGGACTGTGCCGAACTGGTACCGCCGTTCCTGGTTCACCCTCTGATGCTCCGCGAACTCTCCTATCGAAGATAGGAGTTGGTGTCTAACGTTTAAAAATTTCAACACGCCACAACAATATAAGCCAGGCACATAAGATGATCACCGGAAAACCACAGAAGAACTTGCGCGACGCGAAGGAGTATTTCCGGCAGCATTTGGCTCAAGGGGACTATCATTCGGAAAGCCAAAGAATCCAAGGAATGTGGTTCGGGCGAGGAGTTGCCCGCCTGGGACTGAATCCTGCAGATCGAGTGACGGCAGAACACTTCGAGCGCCTTTGCGACAATCTCCATCCATTGACGGGGGAAAGGCTCACGGTCCGTAAGAGAGTCGTTGATCGCCGCATTTTCTACGATTTTACCGTCAGCGCGCCCAAGAGCGCTTCAATAATGGGCCTGATTATGCAGGATAGTCGAATTCTCACAGCGCATGAGGAAGCGGCCAGTGAAGCTATGGCGCAAATGGAAAAGGTGGCTGCCGCCCGCGTACGGCAGGGCGGCCAACGGTCCGAACGCACAACGGGCGAAATCGTTGCAGCCATCTTTCAGCATGACTCTTCGCGAGCACTGGATCCGCAACTGCACACACATTTCATAATTTGGAATGCCACATTTGACCCCGTGGAGAAACGTTGGAAGGCGCTCGAAACGATGGCGATGTTTGAAAAAATCAATTTCTTCACCGAAGTCTATCGCAACACTCTGGCGAGGCGATTACGCGAATTCGGCTATGGAATCCGGAACACTGCTCACGGATTTGAAATCGAGGGCGTCCCTCAGGGAATAATTGAGCGATTCAGCAAACGGCGTCAGCAGATTTTGGCTGCTGAGTCGCAGGCAATCGAGGCGGTGAATAAAAAACTTCGTGAAGCGCTTGAGCAAGCTGTGCGCGACAGCGTCGGACAACCAGCGGAGGTGCGAGAAAAAGCAGAGAAAGCCCTTCGCGAATTTAAGCCCATCACAAAGCTCACAAACACAGGTCGAGCAACCTTGGCTCACACTACCCGCCAGTGGAAAGACACAAACCTGGACCCGGCCGAGGTGCTTAGCTATCAAAAATCTCAACTGTCCAGCGATGAAATCGTGCAACTCCAACGGTTAATGCGGCCAGATGCGACCGCCATCAAAATTAAGCCCGAATCTATCTCCGCTAAGCAGGCAATTGATTATGCCCGCGACCACTTGTTTGAACGAAATAGCGTCGTTCCCATCACGGAATTGTTGCGCGAAGCCTTAACATTTTCGCGCGGCCGACTTGAGTTGCCCGAGCTCGAGGCGGAGGTAGTGAAACGAGATGATTTTCTTCCAGTCGGTGAGTTTTTGACGACCCGCGAAACCCTGGTCGAGGAGCGACAAATGATCACTATCACGAATGAGGGGTTGGACCAACTCCGGCCCATCAACCCGAGTTACGTGCCGACCGCAAAACTGTCCGTTGAACAGAATCAAGCAGTGCGATTCTTGCTCAATTCTGCCGATTTGGTGGTCGGCTTACGCGGTGGCGCCGGGACCGGCAAGACTGACCTGCTACATGAATTGGTTCGCAGAATAGAGCAACGCCACACTGCTGTTGTTCTCGCGCCGACAACGTCGGCGGTTGAAGTCCTTCGGAGAATGGGCTTTAAACGCGCTGCAACTCTCCAGCGATTTCTCCAGGACGAAGCGTTTCAGCACGATGAAAAGGGGAGCGTGTTGGTTGTTGACGAGGCGGGGTTACTTTCCCGGCGTGATATGCTCGCTCTTCTCAATATTGCCCATCGCTTGGGGTCTCGACTGATTCTGAGCGGTGATACGAGACAACACACCGGAATCGAAGCGGGAGATGCGTTGCGTTTGCTCGAAGAGCGAAGCGCACTCCAAGTTATCGGTGTCCGGAAGATTCGTCGCCAAGTGGAGATTGAATACCGGGAAGCTATTGGTGAGCTCGCGAGAGGCGAAGGAGCAAAGGCCTTGGCGCGACTGGACAGGATCGGGGCTGTGTCAGAAATCGAAGGAGACAAACGGTATCGCCGCCTGGCCGAAGAATACATTTCATCGATCAGGGCCGGCAAAACGTCTTTAGTTGTAAGCCCGACATGGCGTGAAATTGAACAGGTTACCCAGAGCATTCGAGAGCAGATGAAGGAACAAGAACTTCTGGGGACGCGCGAAAGCACAATTGTGGTACTTCGCGGATTGAAGTGGACAAAAGCGCAAAAGCGTGACCTTCGCAATTATCGGCCTGGGTTGGTCCTCAACTTCTATCGAAATACTGCTCGCTTCGTAAAGGGTGACACTGCGGAGGTTATCAAGATGGAGCGCGACGCGTTGTGCGTCCAACTTCGGAATGGCCAACGCACGGAGGTTACCCGGAAACAAGCCGATTGCTTTGAAGTCACCGAAAAGGTGGATTTGAAGGTCGCGCCGGGGGACCGCCTGTTGCTTCAATCCAGCGAAAAGGCGAGAAGACTGTTCAATGGTCAAATCGTCACGGTCAAGGAAATCGCTCCGAACGGTGTAATCTTCTTGTCAGATGGGCGAGAAATACCGGTAGGATTTCGGACGTTCACGCACGGCTATTGCGTCACGAGTTACGCGTCACAGGGACGAACAGTGGACCATGTGTTTGTGGCAATGGATTCCCATTCCTTTCAGGCGGCTAGCCGCAATCAGTTTTATGTGAGCACTTCGCGTGCGAGGGAACGAGTCAAGATTTACACTGATGACAAAGAGTTTTTGAGGATGGTCGTCAATAAATCTGGTTCCCGGCTCTCTGCGATCGAATTGGCGGAAAGCCGACGCTTGGCGACCCGTGAATCAACCACCAACCGGCAAAGTGTAACGTTGGGAGTTGCGGCAGCCTGATTGGGACGAATATGCTTCGCGGCCATTCAGATTCCCCGAAGCTGGCGGAGACTCCCCCGCCGTACGGAATCAAGTCCGAATTAAATTTCCCAGGAATCGATCAAGCGTTCTCAACGGACGAGCGGCCGATTGGAATTACCTTCTATCGCTCCAAAGAAAGTTTTTTCCTGCCCTATCATTTGCTGCAAACCGCCCGATTCAAAGACAACCGGATCACGCTTGTGTTCGCCGTGGCTGAGGTCGTTATTTCCGGTCGGGGACTGCACCTGCTTTATGCTCAGATTACGGCGCAACTGGTGAGCCGGGTCGTGGAACAGGGAGAGCGATACTCGGCCGTTTCGGACCTTCTCGTCCACATTCGGGCGATAGAAGAAATTCCGAGGGAAAAATAAGAGCCCCCGTGAGGGGGCTCGAATTTTAAGCGGCTGCCGCCAGTTCTTCTGTTGCGATCTTGCCGCGGATGTAGTCAGCAGCCCGCTGTGCTGCCGAAGCCCCGCGCAAAATCACGCGCGAATCTCCCCGAAATACTGTTGACCATCCACCAATGTAACTCGCCTGCAATGCTTCGCTGGTGGAGTTCTTTATTCCGGCGAACGCGCACAAAAACGCCGCGCCGAACTCGGCGACCAACTCCTCGAACGAGTATTTCTCAGCTATATCCCCCTTCGCGTCGGCGAACCGGTTTAAGCGCTTTCCATGGCCACTACTGTGCACAAGCTCATGAAATAAAGTCGCATAATATTCATCCCCATTCTCGAATTGGCTGAGGTGGGGCAAGGTAACCCGGTCGAGTCCACGGTTGTACACCGGTTCCGCTACCGCCGAGTGAACAATCTCCGGCTTGCTCGGCATCACTTCTAACAGCAATTCAGCAGTCCTCAGCCGTTGGCTATGCGGAGGTGCCGTGTCCTCCTCCGGTTCTGCGATTCCCTCCACCTGGTCGAGATTGAACACGCTGCTGGTGAAGGGAACACAAGGCGCGAGATTTTCCTTTCCGGTCTTCTCTCGCAATCGGTCGATCTCCTCTGGGGTGCGCCACTTCCAGTAAACCACAGTCGTAGCCTTCTCCCCTTTTCGGACATGACCCCCAAGCGCCAAAGCCTGGCGATAGGTTATCCAATATCGAGAGGCCAATCCGGCTGCACACAAGATCAGGATATTAACTCCTCGGTATTCTCTTCCGGTGGCCAGGTTTCTGGGCAGTCCCGTCTTCCAGGTTTTTCTCCAAGGAATCTGGCCGGCTTCAAGCTGTTTTAAAATCCGATTGGTAACTTCTTCATAAATGTTCAACATTTTTGATTTCCTCTTGTGAATAAGCGGGCGCGAGAAATAGAAACGCCGCTGGAAATCATCCAGCGGCGGGTTGGTCTTAGTAATCCTCGGGAAGCAGAACAGTTGTCGCTGAACGGTCAGCTTCGGTGATGATCCAAAACCGTGTTCCGTTTCGGTCGCGATAAGCTGAAAGCAAGCGATTGCCATCGCGCAGCGACAAATCATTCATTTCCGCATCTTCGGGGCACACCTCACCCCAATCGCCACGCGCATGCCGTTGCAACCCTGAGTAAGTATCCTCGGGATTCAACTCGCGCAAAGCGTTCGAGGTGATGACCGTCTGACCCAGTGGGAAAGTATTCAATCGTATTGTGTCGTCCATGATTCCTCCTATCAAAAGTGGAACAACTAGAGATTCTCTTACCATGTCTCACTGATAAATGGTAGATAGTTTGTTGCGATTTTCTAAAAAGAGTGAGATTTCTAAGGTATGGGGAGAGGTCGAACGCGGTTGCAACTGAAGTCAGGGGAACGGGCGCAAATGCTTAGACTGCGTCACTTTCTTCCCAGCCCCCGTGACCGCGAACGGCTCAAAGCCGTTCTCTTGGCGGCCAGGGGGCGGCATACGCTGGAAGACATCGCCGAAACACTGGGGCGTTCGCGTTCCACGATTCAAAACTGGTTGCGCAAATTCGCTAGAAGCAGAGTCTCCGGCCTATTGGAGAGGAATACTCCTCCGGGGTCGGTCAGCCCGTTATCAAGCGCTGAAATTCAAAAACAATTGGCCGCCGGGCTACGCATAGGGCGGTGGCGATCCGCGGCGCACATTGCGGCCTGGCTCCAGGAGGTTCACGGTATTACACGGGCACGGAAATCAATCTACTACTGGCTGCGAAAAAAGGGTTGGACCTCCCCGCACGGCAGAGATCGCCGCTGAGGCTCACAGAGGTTGCTCGGCCCGCCTTTTACCCATCTCCTGACGGATTTGTATTCGAGAATCGAGACGGAGATGAGTGACACCAAACTTCAGAGATGACTACGAAGCCTGATTTACGTGAACCCGCAGGGCTTCCGCCAGGGCTTCGCGGACCCGATCCTGCGTGGACTCCCCAGAAGTAAATTTGACGATTACGGACCCAGCTGTGAGTTTTATCGTACAGGTCGCTTTTCTGCTCCTGGTGGTTGAGCCCTTGCCTCTTTCCTTCTGCGCCTCGCGCACGGGAAGATGTCCCTCCTTTGCCTCCTGCCAGAGATCCTTTTGCCGCTGTGGGTCCTCTTCCTTCGCAATTTCGAGCAGCACGGATTTGTTGGCTTGTTCAGACGTCTGAACATCGGCCAACAGCTCGGGTTTGATATCGAGGATGCGCAGTGTTTGATTTATTGCGGTCAACGACTTGCCGAGCCTTCGCGCTAAATCGCGCTGCTTTAGGCCAAACTCATCCATGAGCCTTTTGAATGCGCGGGCTTCCTCAACCGGATGCAAATCCTTACGGTGCAGGTTTTCAACCAGTTGCAGTTCCAATCGTGATTGTTCGCCGGCAGTCCGCACCAAAACCGGGATTGTTTCTCTTCCAAGGCCGCGGCAGGCGGCGAACCGACGCTCGCCGGTAAGAATTCGAAAACGACCGCCCTCGACCGCCTCGACCACGATCGGTTGAACAACACCATGTTCCCGAATCGAAAAGGCTAAATCACTCAATTCACCCAGGTTCTTGCGGGGTTGGTTTGGGTCGGGGTCGATCAAGCTGAGGGGGATCTCAGCAAATCTCTGCTCATCCCGGCCAACAGGATCGAAGTCGAGTTGACTGTCACCTGCAGCCTGGCGGGCAAGTCGGTCTTTCAAACCTACGGCCATAATGTGCAAATCTCCTGTGCAAGCTGCTGGTAATCCCGGGCTGCTCGGGTGTGCTGTGCGATCGCGACGACATCCCTTGGCTCATCTCCGCTCTGTGCGCGATTCAGCATTTCGCAGCGCCCAATTCGCGTTTGTAGCACTTTGTCGCGGACAGGTTCCAGGGCCTTCTCGACTAGGCCGTTGGTCACAGTGGCCTGTGCCATCACCATGGTGACCAGAATACGATACTCCCAATGTGGTGCGAATCGTTTGACGCTATGTAAGATTTCAAGGAGGTCGCCGAGTCCGCGAAGCGCATATCCCGAAGGTTGGGTTGGGATTAAAAAGTGACTTGCTGCAACCATAGCGTTTACGGGCAGCACGCCCATTGTGGGCTGGCAATCGATGATAACGAAGTCAAAACCTTGCAATCCTTCGAGCGCGTGCTGCAAGCGCTGCTCGCGGAAGTGTTTCGTGTGCAAGAGCGAATCAGCCTTGGACAAGGTAATCGAAGCGGGCGCGATCCGAAGATCCGGCAGGTAGGTGTCGGAAATGATCGAGGAAATACTTTGGGACTCGGACAATAACACGTCTCCGATAGTCCGTCCGGTGAATTGGTCGGGATCTAGACCGAGCCCAACGGTGGCATGCGCCTGAGGGTCCAGGTCGATGACCAGCACCTTCTTGCCCGCTCGGCATAGGCACGCACTGAGATTCACAACGGTGGTGGTTTTTCCGACACCGCCTTTCTGGTTGGCAACTGCGAGGATCTTCACGATGTTGCCTCCCCGTTTTCCGACCTTGTCCCAGGTCCTCTGTTGAATGACCGTCTGTTCAGCCGTTTATCCCACGCCCAAAAATCGAAAACCATCCCGCCCGCTCGATTTCGACAGAACTCAGCAAAATCAGACAAACGACTCTCATCGCTGTCAAACAGGGCCAGGCGTTCGGCTGACATGAGGAAAGGCTTCATGGATTCTCGCAATTTTTGGCGGTGTTTGAGATAAGCGTCATAAACGGCCGGATTCGTTTGCTGTAGCTCGTTCTCTGCTATCCGCAGGTAATTGAGGTATTCGGGCGTAAACGCCTTCTGATGAGCATCCCTCGCCTCGCCAAGGGCCTTCCGCGCGCGGGCCGCGCCTTCTGTTTGCAGCAATCGAAGAAACTTATCGCCGAAGAGAACCAAGGTGAATGAAAGGTTCGGCCTGGCTTTCGGGTCTCCGTAGTGTCTCTCGCGCATCATGAGACCGAAACGTCTGCCCCATTCGGGCACCAGTGATTCGTTTCTTTCTTGAGCCAAAAGTCGCGCAACAAATTTTGTGGCGAGCTCGATTTCCCTCTCGAACGGTTCGGTGCCTGCTTCTCCCGAAAGGCCATGATAGCCGGCGTAGTAATGGCTGGCGAAATGCCTTCCCAGCTCAAAAGCGGGGTCGTTAGCTGCGTTATGCTCCGCAGCCTGTGGTTTTGGCCAATCCCCCTCAATCGCCCGGCGCAGCATGCCCAAGCGGCTTTTTTTGACGTTCCGCTGCGGAAGCCATTGGACTTGGCGCTCGATAACCTGCCAGGGGCTACTCCCAGCCAATCGCTTTGCCGTAGCCTCATCGAACCCAGCCTTTCTGAGCAAGTTCAAAGCCGAAAGAGCCGCCGCAACATCTGCTGCTGTTGGTATATTTTTATGTTCTTTTTTAATTCTTATGCCGTTCGCCATTTTTGACTCCTCCCCGTTTCCCTTTTCCGACCGGCTCCATTCACCTTTTTTGACTGCCGCCCCGTCCACCTTTTTTGACCGGTCTAGTATCCGTTCACCTTTTCTGACTGGATTGGGATCACTTTGACCAGGGGCGTTTTCATCCGAATGCTGCGATGCCGCCCACCGGATACAGTACGTGGTAGGACAGCTTTTTCTTCCTGCTGCTGGGTCAAAGCGGCCAGCTTCTTTCTGCTCAATGTAACCGGCCCTCAAAGCGAAGCTCACCGCAGAATGGACGTGCTGCCGCGACATATTGGTTAGCCTACTCAGCTCGGTTATGGACTTGCTGACAGCTACCGCGCGTTCCCCCTCTTCAGTCCATTGGATTGAGTAAAAAAGCAGAGCGCCAACGACGCGGATGACAGACAGCCGTTCTCGTGGGAGCAGGATATCGAAGAAACAATTGGGAATGTTCTTGCGCGCCGTCTTAGCCAGAATAACTGTCCCCGCACCCTTTCCCTCCTCTTCCAAAGCTGCCGGCCCGTTGTGAAATCCTTGGAACTGTTTGGGATTATGGCAGCATTTTTCGCTGTGTTGCCAACACAACTCGTACACTCCGCCTCGGCCCGCTTGACCTTTTCGGGCAGGGCAGGGTTCTTCCACACAACGCAAGCAGTGGTTCTGCATCGCTTCGCGAAGCGCTTGCGCGATCGACTCGCGCGAGACCCCAGCCTCTTCAATCAGTTCCTTGTATGTGAACCGCAACTGCCCGCGAACTGCATCGCCTCGCTTATCCGCGTAGCCCAGGACTTTGCGTAGAGCATAGCCCACTATCCGGACAGCGCCTCGCGAACGGTGGGGGATGATGACCGTGAAATACTGAATGGGCACGAAGGTGACGTTTGAATTGAATTCCGGAAAGCCGGCGATGGTCGATTTAACTTTCCTGGGCACTGTTCATTACTCCTGCGCCGCCGAGGCCGAAGATTCTGACGGCGGCGCACTCGGTTTCAATGGACGGCCATGCCGTGCGGCGTGTTCCCGCACAATCTGATTGATGCAAAAACTCCGGTTGCGGTCATCTCTTTCTGCCAACTCCTGCAAATACTCGAGGACGACCAATTCCAATGTGACACCCGTTGATCTCGTGAAACGCCGGCGTCGTGTGCTCATGCTTCTGTCCCTCCGTGAGACGGTCGTAACACACCATGCCCTGTCATCACAAGGCACCTCGCAATGCCGTTCGGTTTCATAACAGATCTCGATTCTCGATTTGTCATCCGCAGCCCGTGAAGAATCGGTTGCAACAAAATTCGTGCATCTCGGTTTACCCAAATCGAAACCGTGTTAGAACTTCACGCAATGGGAGGTTCTTGATCCCAGCAACGTCAATGTGCGTGCCAAACGCGTTCTCGACGTTCTTTGAGATGGGCTTGAGCGCCCGCAAAACCGGACTTACCATCCGGCGAAGGGGACGGATTTACCACCCGTCATGCTCATGTCCCGTAGAGCGTGGTGCCACGAGAGTGGCCCGCCACGTTCGAGAGAGGCTTCTGGAAGTAATCTTTGGCTACCAACCAAAAGTAATCTCCAGATTCTATCTCATGCAATCGAAGTGAAGTTCGCGCGTGCGAATGCGGGCGAGCGGGACATGCTTCGTCGTGAAATTCGGCGGAGTTGTCAGATTCAAATGGGTGAGCAGTGATTGAGAGGCGCTGCAAATCCTTCGGCGGGATTCGGACCACAATCACGCATCGCGTGATCAATCGGGTGTAAAGCTCGGCAGGTTCGTTTAACGCACGCTGGCGTCGGGAGCCTCCCGGTGGTGACATCGAGGAGCCGAAAGCGACAACTTTCGGGGTTCTGCTCAAAGCGCAGACCGTGAAAAGCTCAACGACGAGAGGGGCGGAAGCCCTTGCCAGTAAGCAACAGCAGAGACGGAGCCGAATCGGGAAAAACCTGCACAGGATGGATAAATCGCCGCTTCTGTATTCGAGCGATTGAAAACAGTGTGTGGTGGCACACTGGCGACTATGGCAAGGCGGGAGTCTTGCGCATACCTGGCAGGTCTGGACGATAAATACGTCCTTACCAACGTGACTGCTGTAGCGAAGAGTCTGAATAACCGTGCAAGGAGTTTTGGCTTCCGGAGTGGTATCCGGTGCCGGTTTCGTCAACCGGTGGTTCAAACGCCAACTCTGATGAGAGTGTCTCCAGTAGGAATGCGCCCCCGCTCGCAAGAGCAAAGGTGCAACGCAACTTCAGCAAGGCAGTTGAAGCGGCGTGTGCGTGCAACGGGTGGTACCGGGCACATTTGCACACACGAAAGAGACGACGGGATATACCTATCTCAAAGAGGTCGTGGGCAGGTGGAGTTCAAACCTTCACCTGCCCATTTCCGTGGAAGAGAACTGCGTTCAAGCCGGCGCAACCTGGGGACAGGCAGCGCTCGTTTGAAGGCAGCAGCCGTATTGGAGTGATTGCGATGACAAGCTGAATCAAAGAGGTTTTATTGCAGGCAACCGCTATTGATTGCGCAACTGCAATACAAGGAATACAGCGCGCGCCGGCGTCAACCCAAAAGACGAAAACGACGGCGCCGTCTGTGCATCGAATGAAGTTAGGTTTTTGTGAGCCAGACCATTAGGCATCCATGAGGTTTGCCACGCGAGGTTGCTCGGCTTGTAGCCGCTACTTGCAGCATGGCATTGAGGATTTTGGGCTTTCGGAGGGTTTGCGCCCAAAAAAATGCAACCTCCACTTTTGACGCCGCCATAACATCGGTTGGGAGACTAAAATGACCTACCGATGTGTGGCGGCATCAGTTGCTGGGTTCGTGCAACAAGTGGCCGTGGGCTACATCGCCCACGGTTACTATTTTTACGTGGCGGGTCGGATTCCGAATGGGAAAGAACCGTCCAAAACTGACTCAAAGATCATCGCCCAATACGGCATTGATGTCGCCAAATGGACGAGGTCACGGCGTAAGCGAGCGGGCCAGGCTAATGTCCAATATCTGCGTTACGACCAATTCTACGTAATACTCGCGACTCACGGTGAACACGCGTTCTTCGTAGAGGAAGGGGACCGCATAAGGGATATACGCCAGCATCCGCTCCGATTCTTTGATTATTCGATTGGATGCCGAAAGTCCCGTCGAGGAGGTGAACTGCACCCTTCGGTCCGGATTTCCCGGAAAGCTTTTCGCCAGTTGAAAACTCGGTTTGAGAAATCAGCGGTCAGTTCCACTTCTGACGAGCTATGGCAAGCACTGCGAAACATGCCGTTCGAACCTTACGCTCCGGTCCGCGATCAGTTCAGGATCCTCCTGCGGGCAGTGAATCGGATGCGAAAAACGGCGGGGCTGGAGTTAGTCCCTTGGACCGCTTGCCGCTTGCGCCGGTGTCCGGTAAAACCCTTCTCAGGTTGACGCCGCGACCAAGCAGACTATCGCAGCCGGCTCCAGGGCTCCCGTTGTGGCGGTGGTCAAGAGCCCCTCGCCGGTCGGCGATGCGTCTCGCCACTCGATCATCAACCAGAAGTTGTGTGGATTTTGGTGCCGCCACGAGCGCCTGGTTATTCATAGGCTCGCTATAACGGTCTCCTTACCGAGGGCAGCGAGGCGTGCCTCCACCGCAGCCAGGTCAACCTGAATCCCCTTCGTAACAGCCCCGCGAGGCGGGTCGTCCACAAGCTGTGCAACCCTCGCGCCAAGCCGGGACACCTCTGCAAGCAATGCCGCGACCTGCATATCGTGCCGATCAACCGCCGAGTGGCTCTCGTAAACCCACTCATTTTCCAACAAATCGAACCACCCGGATACCGCTTCGGGAAGTTCAACGCGCGCCACGGACCTGTCGGTACCCCGTCGCTCCCCGCCTCTCGCCACAATTGCTCGTCTGAGTGCCGCGCGAGAATCGTTCTCGCCGTGAACCAGAAACACGCGCTTCAAGGGCCTGTACGGGTGACTACTGTTCTTCCGCATAAGGAAATCCAGCAACCCGTTCCGGTCCGCGTGACCCGAGAAATAGTCGGAAAAATCTACGATCCGTGCCTGCACCTGGCCGTTAGATAGCGCCCAAAAGGCCGGATCTATCACCGCGGCCGCGTTAACTGCCCGCCGCTTCAGTTCGGCCCCAGGCGTTCCGGCCCCTTGGTATCCCGTAAGTACCACAATCGTCCTTTCCGATGGCAATAGATTCTTCAGGTGTTCCGTAACCCGTCCGCCGTTACACATGCCGGCGCCAGCTATCACAATCCTAATGGCTGCATTCGTTCTTGAACCGTCAATGGTGTATGATAGTGAATAGTTTCTGCCTTGCTTGCTCCCGCCTGGAGGACAAAACAAAGTCGTGAGCAACGCGCCCGCCTCCTCCTCGGTCCCGGGGATCCTGCTTTGCAGCGCCGCGTTGCGATAGAAAGGCCTTCCATTTGGACGCGACCGAACCAACTGCTTCGCGTATACGGCTCCATACTTTCTTGCGAGCGGCGAATCCACCAGAATTTCGGCCACAAGCCGCGCCTCGGAGCCGGCACTTGGGAACCACGTCTGCCGCTCATCAGGAGTAAGCGCTACGTCCAACAGGTAATGCAAATCCATGACCAACTCTTGCATCCGCTGCAGGGTAAAGCAGGGGAACACAACAGTTGCTCCCACTCCGAGTTTGGCCGCCTGGCCCAACAGTCCCTTTAGGGCACTAATGCGACTCCAGAAGTCCATATATTTCTGGTCGCGATCGCGACCGCCGTACGTTGCCTCGCAGACGATATACTCTGCATGAGTGGACGGGTACTGCCGCCCATTCAAAAGGGCCTGGTAAGGATTTTCATCAGTGTTGCATCCGATGTCTCCTGAGAACACGATCGTTCGACGCTCACTCGGCAAAGCTACGCTCCAGTCCGAGAACTGGAACTCGAAACCGACTGAACCCAAGATGTGCGAGCTCCTGATGAAAGCGCACGTCAGGTCCTTCTGGATCGGGAAGAATCTTCCAAACTCAAAACGGGGATGCTCATCCGGGCACGCAAACTCTAACCGGTTCACATCTGCTACCGAAAAACCGCAAGTGCCCAGTTCTGCCACATCCGTCAGCGCATGTCGTGTTAAGTCCGCGGTTGCGCGCGTGCAATATATTCTGCCTAGGAAACCCTCTTTCACGAGCTGGGGGAGCAAACCACAATGATCCAAGTGCGCATGAGTCAAAAAGACGGCACTTACTCCGCTTGGCTTGAAGGCGAACGCAGACTCACCAGCCTGCCGGGCTGCCTGTGAACCCTGAACCGCTCCGCAGTCCACTAGGTAATAGCAGCAGCCGTGATTCAGCAATATGCACGATCCCGTCACGCTCCCTAGAGCGCCAATAAATCGCATTTTCATGACGCTCTCCTTTCATTGGTTAGCTGGGGCACTCGCTTGCTGGCCGAGATAGCACAACCTGAATCCGATTTTTTTGCCTTTGTATCGCCCAGTACTGCTTGGGGAAAATGGATGCGCCGACGGTGTGCGAATTGGATTGCAGAGCCCAGTCAGATAAAGCGTATTGACGGCGGCGCCCGGCTTATCGTTTAGCCACTCGCCAAAATGATTAGACACGAGAAACGCAAGCCCCTGCGGCGAATGCTTCCAGACAAGAGCCTGCGGGAGGAAGCGATACCTCATCGTGAAGATTCCCTCACCGGGACCCTGACTCTCTTCGCTTCTCATGGCCTTGAAATCGTCCGGGCCAAGCGGGCGCAGATTGTTGAATGGAAAAATCGAACCATCCGCCCGCAAGAATTGGCATAACCTGTCGTGCTCGACACTGTAAAAATAAGGATTCTTGGAAGCATCAGGCGGCTGAATCACCGCGCGAGCAATTGAATCGTATTCACATTCAGTCAAGAGCCGCACCGGAAGTTTCTTTGTCTTGCTGGCCCAGGCTGCGTAAGCATTTGCGTCGTACCAAGTCGCCGCCGCCGGAAGAGAGCGGTCTTCGTCCGAATTAACGGTCGTCCAGTCATCTGAATCCTGAGGCCTCCGGCTATACCTCGCATAATCGGCGTTCTCCTGCATGAAAGCAGCGAATTCCGCGATTGTGACCAGGTTCGATACGTATAGCAGAGCTCCACCGACGTCGTAAGGAATGTAACCGTTCATCGGGCCGGACTCAGCTCGCGGAGCCTTATACTTTCCAGTTCCAAGCAAATAATTCCTCAAGATGATATCCGTCCCCGGATAATTTTTTGCGTCTCCCAGATTGGTATAGTAGTAGATCTCCGAGTGGTGCCGATCTTCCTCCAGCCAGCCGCCATACTCAAAGTACAACCATCGCCTGAAGTGATAAGTGTCGTTTGACTTTGGCACATCACTGTTGCGCAGGTGAGGCGCAAAAGGGTTATGATCGAAGGGCTCATCTCGCAAACCCGGAAAGACGAAGTCGTACGCCCCGTCCCTCCCCTTGAGGAAGACTAAACACTTGTTGTAAGGCACAACGTCCACCCACCCCTTCCCGAGCCTTTCGATCCACATCCGAAAAATCCTCGCCACCTCTCGCATTCTTTTCTCGTCCTTTTGGAACATGTCGGCGGGCTGAAGTTTGGTCTTGTACATGCAGGGAACGAATTTCAATGCGTACTCAGCGCCCTCGAAAGCCAGGAGCTGATCACCAAGCAGATTTCCGCATCCAAAACGGATGGAGTAATCACATGCAGCCACTGCGGCGTCCAGCAGTTGTCGGCCCGATTCCGAAGACTCTCCGCCGGCCGCGGCAACCTCCTTCATCACGCTCTCAAAAGGCAGGCTAAACTCGACATCATAATCAGGGTGCTCACGCCACGGGTTCTTGTGGAAATACCGATTATTGAGCTCGAACCAATCAACGTCGTAGCCGGTAAATATCCGGCGAGGAAACAGTCCGCCCGGCAAAAAGATCCTGTCGGCCACTTCTCTCGGTTTGAGCGAGACCATGTCAAACCCAGGATCGGTCCTGTTAATCAAGTCCTTGCGGAAATTGAGCCCATTCCTTTCCATGAAGGGCACCAAACGATGTTCGTATTCCTGCCTATATCCGGCAAAGCCTCCGTTGAATCCAAGTCTCTTGGAAATATGGTTCAGGGCGGTTGTCTGCTTTAAGGTCTCTCTGTCCTGGTAATCTGTCCGCGTAAGCTTTGCAGCCCGCTTTATTGCATCGGGGGTGACATCACTCAGCGGAGCAATGTGGAAGTTGTCGAAGGGGATATAGCGAGCAGGCGTGACTGCAACAGTGCGATTGCTATGCATATGATCTTTAAGTTCTTAACGGCCATTATGCCCTCCGTGATGGTTTCAGAACTTGAAGAACAAACTATGCAATCTGCTTAACTGCGAACTGTCTTAACGATTTGTTTGCACCCCGGAGGGCATCATTTGCAACCGCTGGCCGTTAACCACCGCCGAAAGTTTCGCACAGGCTCAGGGATTTGCAAGTGCATTCCGGACCGGTGCATTCCGGACCGGGGATCGGGTCGGTTTCTTGTATCAACTCGGCACAGGCCCTAATAAAAATAACCGAGCTCTCTTAAGCTGACCCAATCTCTTGCCTGCGCGTCAGTTCTCCGGCCCAGGATGACATGATCGAGCACCTCGATGTGGAGCAGTTGACCCGCTCTGATCAAATCGCGGGTGACTTTGATGTCTGCCTCGCTTGGAGTCGGATCGCCACTGGGGTGGTTGTGCGCCAGGATGATCGCTGCGGCTCGGCGACTGATTGCCCCAAGAAATACCTCGCGCGGTTGTACCAGAATTGTATCAAGGGTTCCTTGCGAAATTGTCTCCATGGCGATCAATCGTCTGCGAGTGTTCAGATACACCACCTGAAAATTCTCGACTGTGAGCAGGCGATTCGGCTCCCGCAATAAATCGGCGATCCGATCGGGCGTGTCTAGCAGGGGAGCCTCGCCGTAGGTTTCGCGGCTCAAACGTTGCGCAAGCAGAAATGCCGATTTTATCGCCGCAGCCTTTGATTTTCCGATGCCTTTGACGGCCTGCAGATCATCAAATGAGGCCTGGGCCAGATTTGTGAGTCCCCCATATTTTTCCATTAAAGCGTCCGCGGCGGGCTCACCGGCGAGAGTGGAGAGCAAGTCTTTGTTGTTGGCGTGTTCAAAAGGTTCCATTGGTTCCTCCCGTGAACGCGGACTCTAACACCGTTTCCGTTGGCAGGGAATGCCCGGAAGCCTGACATCATCTTGTCAAAAATTGCGAATCAGAACGGGGACTTAACCGAGACTCACGCTCTCGTGATCAGCCCAAGACCCCGGAGTGCCCCAACCCGTTGACTTGGAGACAGTGTTTGCGGCATTAATGTCATTGGGTAGAAGGAGGGTTTTCTGTCGCGTTTTCTGCGGCTGGTTATGAGTCGAATGCAACGCCTTTCCTAATTTCAATTTCCCTTCGCAACCGCTCGTCCTTGAACGGCGGATTGTGAATGGAAGCTTCGATCAAGAGCTAAAGTGTGCCGCTATGCGCTTGGTCGGGACAAAAACAAAGCAAGCCGAGTAAAACCGGACTGCGGCACTGGAAAGAGCAATGCATGAGACTGAACGAACAAACGTCGAACTTTAAGGCGGTCGCCTTAGGGGACGACATGCTCCGCAGCCAGGCACCGAGCATCTTTGCAACGGGGCCAATGCAGGGCGTCAGCAGCCGTTACACATTCGTGCCGACTTCTCGAATCGTTTCGGGATTGAGGGAACACGATTGGGTTCCGGTGGAAGTGGAAGAGCAACGCATCCGCAAGGAAGACAGGCGGGGTTTTCAGAAGCACCTGATACGGTTTCGTCTTGCCACGCAGATGCAGACGTTGGCCGAATGGAACGTGGAACTGGTCCTGCTCAACTCGCACGATCGGGGTTGCGCATATCAACTTCACGCGGGGATCTTCCGGCGAATCTGTTCCAATGGATTGGTGATGAGCGAAGGGTCATTTGAGGCCATTCGCTTTCGTCATTCCAATTTGGAAGCGGAGAAAGTTGTTCAAGCGAGTTTTCGCCTGCTCGACTACGTTCCGAAGGTCGGCGAGATGGTCAATCGGTTCCGCGCCCGCGCTCTTGATTCCCAGGAATCAACCGCGTTGGCCGGCCACGCACTCTTGTTGCGCTATGGCAGCATGGAGCGCGCACCCGTCGAAGCTGCAACGCTCCTGACCTCGCGTCGTTCGGAAGATGAGGGAACGGATCTGTGGACAACCATGAACCGCGTTCAAGAGAACCTGATTCGTGGTGGCGTTTCCGATTTCCGCAAGGACCGTCGTGGCCGGCTGCGATCGGTGAGGGCAATACGAGGCATTGATTCCAAAGTCAATTTGAACAAGGGACTTTGGAGCCTGGCTGAAAAACTGGCCAATGGTCAACCGCTGGATGATGCCGAGCGGGTTGCACTTGCGAATTGAAACCGCCGAAGGTTATTCCCAAGGTTTCTTCTACATGGCTTTTGAGGACGTGTGCCAACAAACAATCCTCCACCAAACTGAGGGATCTCCTCAGAAATTGCCTGCTGCCACGATGAAAAGGGCTTTGAAGCTGGTTGAATAATTGAACCAGAATTAATGATTTCCTGGACCTATTTCCTATGATCAAGGGTTTTATCGTCGAGTCCCGCGAGGAATGCATGCGTGAAATAACGGATGTGCTAATTCCGAACAAATTTTTCTTTTACATAGCTGGACAGTGTCGGCGCGAGCCGCCAGCAATAGAGGATGAAAACACTCTGCAGATTTTTGAAGCCGCCGTGTCGAAGCTCGGCGCGACTGAGTTCGAAGCCGAATTGCGGTTTTATCGGTGGGGCGCGTGGCGGATTGTCGCGGGGACTGAAAGAGTTGTTCCCGTCTTTAAAGAGGCGAGAGCGCCGGCGCGTGATATGCGACAGCACCCGCTCCATTGTATGGGGTATACCATCAAGGCCATTCAGCTAGGCGACGAGGAACATTACCAAGCATACGTTGAAATCACTCGCGAGTTTCTCGGGCTTTTTGAACCTCGCTGGCTCAATTTCGCGCTCAAATGGTCCGTCGAGCAGATTGCAAAAGATTTTTCACAAGTAGATTACGTTAGATATCCGCAGGTTCTTGCGGAGGTTGAGAGAATTCTTGCTGTTATCAACGAGCGGCGAGAAGCGGCGGGATTGCCACTCGTTCCGCGCGATGCGTTGTTCATTACCTGAGAAGAGGGGATTATCGAGAATGCGTCCAGCTCACCAAATCGCAAATAAAGCCGCTTAAAAGAATGGTAATTCAATGAAGAACCGAAGTGCTTCCACGCGCAATTCCTAAAGGCGAAATCTTGGCGGAGCGAGGAGGGTCAAGGTGGAGGCGCTGACTCCCTCGGACGTGAAACGCGCACTACCTTGACGCCCGGAGCGCCGCCATAAAATGGTCGCCGGAATGCGCGGTTCAGCAGTCTGGACATGCGTTGCCTGCACCTTCGCACCCAGCGAGGTTCTCCCGAGCAGCGAGGAAAGAAAGTATCTCGCGCTGCGTGATCCGCCATGAGTCCTCCCAACCAGCTACGAAACTGAATTTGAATTGTTGGTAGTGGCGCATAGCCAGATTCTGGTCTCCGCTTGCGTCCATCAAAAGCGCCAAAGCTAACTGGGCCGGACCACTACCGCCGTATCCCCATTCAAAGCCAGCCGGGCTATGGTTTCGTGCCTGAAGGCATAACGGCAATGGCCGTGAGGAAACTTGAGCTTCCGTCGAACCCTCGGGCACTGGTTCTTCTACATAAACTCGGCAAATCCCGTCGGCCTCGCGGAAGCCGGTGTAAGCTTTTTCAACCTGTTTTGGTAAGAGTAAGGAGGGGAGGGCGGTTTTTGGAAGCTCTGGTTCGAGTGCTCCATTTTGCTGTTGTTCACGCTGTTGTCGCTCCATACCAGCACCTCCCCCGAATGATCGTTTGTCTCACGCCTGCCAATTCTAATCAACTACCGTTTGTCAAATCGCGCGTCTAAGGCCGCGAGCGCGTATTTTTCCAAGTGCTTCCATCCGCAAAGGCCAATCCAGTTCCCCAGCCCAGTGCGCGTCGGCAGGCTGCGATTGTGGTGCCGGTCGTGATTACATTATCTACGAAATAAGCCGGCATTACCTGCATTGGTCCTGCGACTCGAATGATCGCGTGTTGCTCGATATTGAGTCCAAAGCGGCCGTCCAAGCGGCGGTCACACGACGACTCCACAGGATGGGAGCGAGTAAGCGCGCACTTGACTCGGGCGCGAGGGACCAAAGCGGCGATAGCACGAGCCAACTCGAGGTTCGCGGTTAGGGTGCCATCACTGGCGGGGACTGGAACCAGCCAACACGGAGCGTCAATGAGCGCGGCCATTGCGGGCGCAGCAATTTCAATGGCGTCTTCGAGGCCGTCCTTAAGCTGCCAGGCTATCCGGCGCGCGCGTCGCTCCTCCGCGGTGACGGTTCGCCATTCAACGGGAACGTATTTGGAAGCGTAACGATCCGTGTGAACAAGGACTGACGCCTGAGAATCAAGCACTGGGATCCGGAGCTTCGCCCGATTTGAGTCGGGGGCGTCTTGATGATAGCCTTTTCGCTGGGCGCGAGTGTCAACTCCGTTGGCGGCGAGAGATGGAAGTTTTAAAGCGGAGAGGCCAGAGGCAGGGGCTTGTATCGAGTTCCGACCCGATTTATCAAGATGTTGTTCCACTTCTCCCTGGCCTCCCCTGATTTCCCGGTTATGTCACATCTTGAAAACCAAATCAAACACGGTTGCTCGCGCTGCCGATTCCAGAGGCAGCCGATTCGTCTTCCGAGATGTTTGGCGGGTGTCCCTTCAATTCTTTAAGCCCGTCATCTTCGATGCCGGCATGTTCGCGGACATTTCTAGCTGAGATGGTCCAGTTGTTATCCCAATATGCAACAACGTCTCGCTTGAAACCTTGATAATTGCGAAGCGCGATTCTTTCGTCGCCGGTGGCGTCGAGCATTAGCGCCAAGGCCAACTGTGCAGGCCCGCTTCCCTCGTATCCCCACTCGAAACCGCACGGACTATGGTTTCGAACTTCGAGGCACAACGGCAGAGTTCGAGACGCCTTTCCCCGTCTGGAGCCTCGGACGGGCTCCTCGACCCAAACTTCGACTTTGCCATTCCTGCGCCTGATACCATGATAAGCTTTTTGATACGGAGCCGGCATTGTCAAAGCGGAGAGGGCTGTTTCTGAAACCTGCTTTCTGACTCTTTGGTTTGTATCTTGCCGTTCCATACAAGCGCCTCCCCGCGTTGAAATGTTATCTCAAAACACGAGACCTTAATCAAACGGTGTTGAATCGATCATCCAGATCTCGCCCGGACGTTCCAGAGACGACCCTTTTCCAGGGGAATTCGCGAGGTTAGGCAAGCGATTCAGGAAAGGCGTTCCGGATGGAAGAAATCCAGTAATCGCACGCTAAATTGTGGTTGCGTTAGTTGAAGTTTGTTCAGATGTTCGAGAGCCGCTTGCTGATCATCCGCTGTGAAATCGCCGCCGCATTTGGGGCAAAGGTGCTCAGAGAAGTTTGGCGCTGCGTCGAACATGTCCCCTGCGAAAAGGTTGGTTAGAATGCTTTGCCGAATGACACCCTGGCAATGATGGCAACAGATTTTGTATTCCAGAAGGGGACGCTCCTCAGCAAGTATGCGCATAATACCTTTGTGCGTGCGACGGCGGACGATGAGTTCGCGTTTGTGTTTCACGATTCCTGGTCCCAAGTTATGCCGCAATCCTTTCCCGGGCGTGTTCCACATATCTCGTTCGATACGGTACGACACACTCGTGCAACATAGCCGAGGTCGGAACGTGAGCAAGCGGAGCTGAGCGTAGCATCGCTCTGACCTGTTGTCGGATGAATGCGCCCATCTGAGGCCAAGTGATCCGATGCATCTCAACAGCATTAACTGCCGGCGGGATTGGCACCTGGTGTGAGCGAGCAACGAATTCCCCTCCATCAATCACGTCGGTGACTTTGTGAATTGTAAGGACAAGATGCTTTCGTCCATCCCGCACCATAGCGGCAATTGGATCGGGGCCGGGATACGACGGCCACGTGTCGCCGCTGTGATGGAAATTGAAGAATCCAAGCGACGGAAAGTTGATCAAAGCAGTCGGAATCTTCTGGCCGAATGTTGCCATTAGGCAAAGCTGCGGCCGCCATTCTTCCAAAAAAGCGGTGAAGAATTCTGGCGTTTTTATGCGACCCACATAACAAGGAATCTGCCGGGCCGCCACCAAGAGCGGGACCATTTTTTCCTCATATTGTGCGTGGGGGTATTTCCAGAGGCGAACATCAGCGTGCGAAAATGGCTGACGAGGATCGTCCGTTGCCACACCGACAATTTCGACCTGCCGTGCCAGGTCCCCCGAGAGCAATTCTTTGATTACATGGTAACCGCCATGGAAGCTCCCGAACACGGCCACACGACATTTAGTTCTGGGATCATCGAGCCGACGGTGGGGAAGGCGGAGGATGTTCGCTCCGCATATTGCCGAAGAAGCAGCCGCATTCATTTCACGCAAGTTTTGCTGCGCGCGAACAAACTGCGGGAGCTAAAAGGGCGTGACCCAATCACACCCTCGCTAGAGGCACCGCGAAGCGCCCATCAAGAAAGTGCGTCAAGCCACGCCCAAGGGGTGGGCGCAGCCTTTGCAGCTTGGTCTCTTGATTGAAAATTCGCGGTTTTCTAGCGAGACCGCAGCCGAAGCTACGCAAATTTATGTTGAGTAGATGTCGTGCCAGCGGCCGTAAAAAGCAAGATTTTTTTGAAAAGTTCGTGGAGGCTACGGCATCCACTTCGGCCGACCGAGAGCTTTCAGGACACCGGTCCTGCGAAGAAGCCGTTCGACGTAAGCGACTGTATGTTGGGCATGATCCGAGTTTTCGGCAGATGACGCGGCCAAACCGCGCTCGAAAAAAAAGGTCCCACTGGAGTGGTGAACGACAGGTTCGGGGCGTAGGTCTGGAGAGCCGTTATCCAGAAGCCATGCCAGCACATTCATCATAAAGCGGGCATTGTCAGGCCGGGTGAGCAGACCGAATCGTCCTGTTTCGAACGCGTGCGGCCCCCCAATCAGCACAAATCGGCCCCCTCCGTGCAATCCTGCAACCGCTATCGGAAGAGAGGCGAAACTGATTCTACGAGCCGAGCGATTGAAGCTGATGCAGGTCCCGCCGGCTGAAAGAGCCAACGGTTGTGCTTCGGCACCCGGCAAGATGTTGAAAGTCGCCGTCGTTCGCCAGCGAACACTGCTCACATGAAGATTTGACCAGTGTAGGGGAAGCAGATTGCGGGGCGTATCAAAGAATGCTTCGAGAGGGTTCATGGTACGCAGTGTCTGCAAATCGATCACCGCGTCATCGTTCAAAAGGCAACCAAGCGGGCTCACAAGTTCGCGTAGATTGGAGCGCGTAAACCAATCGCCGAAACGATAAGCAAAAGCGAGCAGCCTGCCGCCGCTCCGCACAAAGTTGAGGATGTCGCGAATATGTTCCGACGCGAACGATGACTCAGCGAGTGGCGACCAGCATTCCTTCGCAGCATTGTAGGCCCCGGTTGGGGGTGGAATCACGAGCAAGCGGGCATCTGTCAAACGCGCCTGCGATAGCGGCTGACTGACGGGAGCGCAACGGCAGCCCATACGGCACAGCAACTCCATCAGGCCAGCATAATTCGTATGCATTTCACGGGACGTGAAT
This sequence comes from Verrucomicrobiota bacterium, assembly GCA_003176045.1. Taxonomy (GTDB): domain Bacteria; phylum Verrucomicrobiota; class Verrucomicrobiia; order Limisphaerales; family UBA8199; genus PSRM01. The sequence goes on from PSRM01000068.1 coordinate 111,808, forward strand.
CCGGTTTGTGACCAGTTGGGCTGCCCGTGACTGGCATCGAAAATCGCGAGGGATGGTTTGCGCTCCTTGATTATGGAACCCACTTGCGCGCTTTCTCGCTTCATCTCCCTTCTCGCTCAGAACTAGTTTCAGTAGTCTGCCGGAAGCAGCACGGTTGTGACTCTTCGGTCGGCCTCGGTTATTACCCAAAATTTTTTGCCGGTGCTTGATTCATACTTGGAAAAGAGCCGTTCACCATCACGCAATGCCTTGTCATTTCGCTGCCAATCCGCTTGGTCCAGGACCCCCCAATCTCCGGCGGCATGCCTTTGAACGGCTTTAAGGATCTCGTCGGCGGGTACGGACTTGGCAACTCCTTCGGTTACACATAGACGGCCAAAAGCAAACCGGGGTTTTGCTTTCACCTGCATCTTGACCTGGGGCTCTAATGGCGAGAGGAATCTGGTTGGGTCCGATTCAGACGCCGTAAGTGCATGTCTTTGGAATTCCTCATAAGGCAAGGGAACTTCACCACGTCGCTCTGCGTGCAGTTGGTGGACTCGGTACAACGCATCCTGGGCATTATTCATGAAGGGTCCTCGTAAATGATAACTGGTTTTCGTCCATAACACGATTTTACTGGTGAATGCAACAAGGCTGACCGGCGGACTCCGTCAACCTGGTTCATCCGAAGACTTTCCCTCGCCTTGCTGGTCAGGTCCGTTTGCTGCTTGCTGCGGTTCAAGCTGACCGGATGTTTGGCTTTTTGTTAAGTCGAGTTCATCTTCAATTTCGCGCTGTCGTTGCACCAAAGCCGCGAGGCGGTCCGCATACTCGAACGGTGCGTCCACCTGCGCTCGGCTGTCGGCGAGCCGCTTCTGAGTATCGGCAATATTCTGTCCAATCGTTGCCGCGAGCTCTTCAAGATGCTGAATTGTATGCTCCACGGAACGTATGGTGCCGTGAGCGGTGTCTGTTACTTTGGCGACATAAGTCGTGGCTCCCTTTATGACGATTTCCGGCCCCTGCATGAAGTTGTCAGCAACGAATAAGTCGAAACCTGCAATCTTCCCGATCTGTCGTTCAGAACGGCCGCCGCGCATCTTTTCGGCGCGGCGAATCAACAACTCGCCAGCGATCCCTCGGTCTCGAATCTCCTGACCTTCTAGAATCATCATGAACTTATCTCCGTTCGTGTCCTCACGGACCTTTAGGTCCTGCCGTACGGCTTCAAGTCGCTTCTCATGTGCTGGGATTTCATCAGCTAAATGTCGAACACGAGTTCGGAGCTTGAACATGGTCTCTTGGTGTTCGCAATGCAGACGGCTCAGGCGGCCGACTTCGGCGTCAATTCGAGCTTTTTCGATGACCAGGGGATTTCCTGACGCGATTGCCTTGACTTCGGCATAAGTAAGAGCCGCGCCGTCTATGTCCTCAATGCGCCGCAGATCGCTTTCTCCGGTCATGACCTGGCTGATGAACTTCGCCTTCGTCTCCAATACTTGCCACATATATGCGTCGAAAGATTCTTCGGTAACATAGCGGTATATTTGGACCTCGGCGTTGGAGTTACCCTGCCTAAGGATACGTCCCTCGCGCTGCTCCACATCAGCGGGGCGCCACGGTGCGTCCAGGTGATGGAGAGCGATAAGGCGTTCCTGCACGTTAGCGCCAGTCCCCATTTTTTGCGTGCTGCCGAACAGGACGCGAATTTTTCCAGCCCTAACGTCTTTGAAAAGCGTGAGCTTCGCGGCGTCACTTTCGTAGTCCTGTATGAACGCGATCTCGCCCGCGGGAACTCCAGCGAGGATGAGCTTGTCGCGCATATCCTCGTAAACAGAAAATCCTTTGTTTTGAGTGGGGATTGAGAGGTCACAGAAAACAAGTTGAGTGGAGCGATTGTTCATGGTGTCGCGCCAAATGCGCTCAATTTGGCGCACTGCTTGGTTAATTTTGCTATCGCCATGGTCTGGCAAACTGGCTTCGTGAAGCCGGAGGTCCAAAGCAGCCTTGCGCCCATCCGTGGTGACCAGAAGCATATTATCCTCGCGAGGATCAACACTCCCTGTCTTCAAAGCTTCGGCTCGTTCCACGAGAGATTGAACGATTTCCTTCAATTCGGGTGAGCAGGGGGCACTGACTACCGTGGGTTTGCCGCCGTGAAGGTCGGGCACGGGCAGCTTCAGCATCTCCTGGGTTTGAATGTCGGCGACCTGCCGAAACATCTGCATCAATTCAGGCACGTTTATGAAGCGCGCAAAGCGAGTGTGAAGCCGATACCCCGACCCATCCGGGGAGAGCTCGAGCGCGGTCACTGGTTCGCCGAAGGTAGCCGCCCACGAGTCAAAGTGAGCAACGCTTTGACCCTTGAGCAAACTCATTTCGAGAAAGCGCTGCATCGTGAACATCTCAGCGACGCTGTTGGCGATGGGTGTGCCAGTGGCGAAAACAACTCCACCTCCACCGTTGATTCGCTGTACATGTCCAACTTTTAGGAACATGTCAAAAGCCCGTTGTGAGGCGGTCTGAGGAAGCCCGGCGATGCGGGTCATTTTCGTGACATAGAATAGATTCTTAAAATAGTGCGCCTCGTCCACGAATATGCGGTCCACACCAAGTTCCTCGAACGTCAGACCGTCGTCCTTCTTCTCATCTGCCGAAAGTTCCTTGAGTTTTGTTTCCAACTGTTTTTTCGAGCGTTCCAGCGCTTTTACGATTCGGGAATCTCCATCCTTTCGCTGTTGTTCGATTGCGAGCGCCAGCTCCCGCAAGTTCGCTTTGAAGAATTCTTCCTGTGTCGCGCGGGCGACGGGGATTTTTTCGAAGCCTGAGTGAGTAACGATCACGGCATCCCAGTTGCCGGTTGCGATTCGGCTCATCAGGGTCTTTCGCTTGTCCTTTTCGAAATCGTCCTTGGTGGCGACCAGAATATTCGCCCCGGGATATAACGCTAGCAGTTCTGATGAGAATTGACCCAGCATGTGATTTGGAACCGCGAAGAGTGTTTTACGCGCTAATCCGAGGCGCTTCAATTCCATGGCGGCCGCAACCATTGCGAACGTCTTCCCGGCGCCGACGACATGGGCGAGCAGGCAGTTGGGGGTCTGTAGAATCCGCCATACGGCGGCTTTTTGGTGGGGACGCAGCGTGATTGCCGGACTTGCGCCTGGCAAGGTTAAGTGGTCTCCGTTGAAAGTTCGTAATCGGGTGTGGTTGAATTCATCGTTGTATTTTCGGACAAGGCGTTCGCGTCGCTCATCATCCCGCCAGATCCATTGCTTGAAGCGCTCCTTCAACTTCTCCTGCTTATCGCGGGCGGCCTCAGTGGCAGGCCCATTGATCACGTCGCGGTCCGTGTCGGGGTCATGGTCGTACACTGTCGGAACCCGCAAGTTGAGCGCATCCTCAATCAACTCAATAGCGCTCCTGCGGTCCGTACCCCATTCAGTAGTGTTGGCAACACTGAAGCGGGCGCCGTATCCGCCCCGTATAACCCAAAGGCCCAACTGTGGCGCATGGCTGACAGAAATGCCTTCCTCTCCAAGTAATTCAGCAGTGAAGATTTGAACATCTTGGGCCGGAATCCAGGTGCTTCCCAATCGAGCATCAATTTCCGGCGCAGTTAAGTCTGTCGGCTGCACACTCTTGAGTGCGTTGACATTTCCCGAAAATTGCTCGTCAGCCAGTGCGGCTGCTTCGGCTGCTGTGAGTTTGGCGCGAACATTCCCGGATAGGTAATCGTCTTCCGTTTCCCAGCGGTTCGTTTGTGGATTAAGAAAAATCGCGCCTTTCAATTCTGGCAAAAACTCGGAAGCTTTGCGGTGGAGCAGGCCCGCGAGGTAATCTAGGTCAACGCAGCCGCGTTCGTTCAGCGTAACGAGCAACGCTTCATGTGGAGCGTCGGTCTGGACTGTGGGCCTCTTTTTCTGGATTGTTCGCTCGCGAAAAATAGCAGCCTTCGCCGCACGGCCGGTTTCTTCGTCATAGAGCTCCAACGAAAGGAGAAGCGGCAGGTCAGGATCGCCGCGAAAAGCCGACGTGTTCGCGCGTTCTGAAATTGGGCCGCACCGGGCGACAAAGCTATCATAACTTTGATTGAGCTGTTCGCGCGCGGCCAGCACCTCGTCATCCGGCGTGCCATTGAGTTGCGAAGAAAGACATCGCCTTACGGCATCCCGCACGCGAATGAGTCCTCGAATTCTCCGGGCAACTTGTGATGAGAGGCCGGTCAAAATCCGCAACGAGTCGCCATCCCGCACTGCGAGCTGATCATTTACGACAGTATAAGCGTTCGGTTTTATGTGTTCAGGAGCAGGGAACGTCTGCTCCAAAGTTGGCTTGGCGACTCGCCGTGCCTCTGGCTGAAAGACATCTTTGGGTAACAGGGCGATAACTTCCGCCAGTTGTTCGGTGAGGCGGCGGCCGTTGGGGGCGAGTGTAGGTTCGCCACGCGCATACATCCGACCCTCAAGTCGCATCTCGCCAAGCATCATTTCTGGTCGAGCGGCGAAGTACTCGTTGACGGGGATGGTCTCCCCCTGCGAGTTAGTTATCTCGCTCAACTCCTTCCAGGCCGGTCCTGTTGGTATTTCGCCCGGAATCCTTTTGCGGAACATGATAATGTCCGTGGTCACCTCCGTGTGCGCATTCCGTTTGAACGCGTCGTTTGGTAAACGAATGGCACCCAAAAGATCAGCCTGCTGTGAGACGTATTCTCGAAGCGCCGCATCCACCTTGTCGAGGGTTCCACGTGACGAAACGAACAGAATCAGCCCGCCCGGTCGGACTTTCTCCAGTGCGGCAGCGAAGAAGTAGTCGTGGATTACGAAGTTCCAGGACTTGAATCGCGGATCGAACGGCTTGTAATCACCGAATGGAATATTCGAGATGGCAACGTCATAAAAACCGTCAGCGAGTTTTGTTTCTTCAAATGGTTGGCGTCGAATGTCAGCATCGGGGTAGATCAATTTTGCCAGTCGGGCGGTTATGGAATCGATCTCGACACCTGTGATGAGAGATCGTTTGTGCATTTCTTCGGGCATTAACCCGATGAAATGGCCCAAACCGAGAGCGGGTTCGAGAATCCGTCCATGTGTGAAACCAAACCGTGCCACTGCCGAATACATTGAGCGAATGACATCTGGCGCCGTGTAATGAGCGTTGAGGGTGGTCGCGCGAGCGGAGTCGAGTTCATCCTCCGACAGCAACGATTCAAGCTGCTCCCGCTCTTTCCTCCATTGTTCATTCAATGAGTCAAAAACCTGCGGCAACCCGCCCCAGCCGACGTAGCGGATCAAAGTTCGCTTTTCCTGATCGGTGGCAGGTCGGGTATCGGCTTCAAGTTGCTTGACAAGTTCGATGGCCCGCAGGTTGTCGCGGCATTTTTGCTTTAGGGAGCCGACGCCTAACCTATCTGCGTCTGTGATCCTATAGTTCCGCTGGTTCCGCAACGGCTCTGGTTCACTGCTCGGCGGGGTTTGCGAGGCCGATTCGTCTGGAACTTCTATGTCTCGGGCGGGAGGAAGATGTATCTCTCCCGAACCATTTCCCATGCCTGACCGTGGGCTTGCTCGGGAGTCAAACCCTGGCTGATCAAATCGCGGCGAACCCGATCCATTTCCGCTTCCGTTTTCTCCTCGGCTTCCAGCAGCATCACCGGAAGCTGGCGCTTCGATTCCAGTTCCTCGACCATTCTCGGCAGAAACTCCCGCCAATGTTTCTCGGCCATTAAGCCGTATTGTGTCAGTGGTTTCATACGTGTAGGTACTCTGAGCAGAGGAAAAGAGGTCGAGTTGCAATTCCTGGTTCGCTTTGCTCCTCGCGACCGACCGCATAGTCCCCTCTCATGGCGCTCCCGTGAAGCAACTCGAATTACCGCACCTTGTCCATCCAAGTCAACAGATCTCAAACGACGTTCCTGGTCTTCATCCTTCATCCTTCATCCTGACCTCCGGCGCTGAGCAGCTTCGGGCGAAATTGCCTCAACCGTCCGGTGCGGGGGGTCAGTTGTTAAGGTCGATTCGGGCAACCGTTGTCGCTCCCTCCCCGCTTCGCTTCCCCGGGGCGGAATAGTTGAAGAAGTCGAGTTCTCCAACAGCCAGCATCAGCTTAAGCCATCAATAGAATCTGTAGGTTCCGCTTTGGTCACAACTCACGTGTGTACTGCTATATCAAGGGCTTGATTAATTGTCCTCCGATTTAACCAACAGACGGTAACTGTCAGAACTGTAAGAGCTGACGATAAGAGGCAGATTATACGGTCGGAGAGAGCCAGTGTCCGCTGAAGTTGTACAATGCCGAAAATGGTAAAATTCACTCCCCCTGCCATGAGCACACGGCGAAGTGAAGCTAAATTGGCTGTGCGGTCGCTTGTGCCAGCTTGGACAGCGCGAGCAAAAATTGTGTCAGTAGCGCCGTAACAGATATTAGCCAGGCACCAGCCAAGAGCTATAGTAACAGAACTACGCTGGCAGTACGTAAACAGCGCTGTTACTATATCAAGGAATACAAAGGTCCAAAGTGACACTTTTGCCATTTTCGAAACGTGGGTGCCCAGCATCGCCCCAAGCGCTCCGAGAGACATTACATAATACAGAGTCGTCAAACTTTTATCTGGTAGCAATCTTGGCAGCATCAAAGCCCCCATGAAGAAGCAGTTAAGAGAAAACTCAAGGGCCAGAACAGAGACTAATGGATGGTTCCATCGCCAGGGTTCCTTCATTTCAAATAACCGAGCAGCAACTGGGTTTTCGGGCGGCGCTTTCAATCTAGCCCCGCCCCCTAAAAACCCAAGAACGGCTGAACTGAAAACCAACATAAACCCTGCTTCAAATCGGTATGTGCTCGTCGCTGCGGACACACCCGTAAGGGATAACACTCCAAAGGCCAAACCTATCCATATAACAATTCGCCCAATAAATTGAACAAAATTGCGGATCTTCACCGCCAAGGTCTTAAAGATGACTTCGCTGTTGGACTGCAACACCAGTCGGCACAGGAATTCTTCATTAGCTGGAAATGAGAATGCCTGAATGAGGGCGATCCCTATGCCATACAATAGGATGCGACTGACGGTTACTTTCCCCTCCCCAGCGGCTAAGGCCATGAAAATAGAGAAAGGTACAATCATTATTGCCAGTCCGCTGACTAACCGAGACCCTCCTAAACGCTTGGCTACGCTGGCAGCTATTGGGGCAAAAGCTATTGCCACACAACCGGAGATCATTTGAAGGATGACCCGCAACGACATCGAAGGTTGTGTTTGGGCAACAAGCCAGGTTAACGTGCTGCGAGTCACCTGAGCAACGGCAGACAAAATGCCCAATAAAACCGCAAAACTTAGCGCTCGCGCTGGAATCAACTCAGCACTCCGGCTGACTGCCTTATTTGGAAGAAAATGGCGTGATTTCAAATCACGGATCGAGGCGATTCTGTTAAACGACGCTGCATAACGTTGGCCATTCTAGTTCCACTCCGTCGATGGTAATCGAAAAACCACTCTATTTCTGACCTGAGGAGCGAGGACTCCCCCAAGAATTGGGACGGCCGTTCTAGATAACCCCATCCATTAGCCAGATCGATCGGCCCCTCAACGCTGCCCAACGGAGTGCCCAGTCGCCTTTGGAAGATAGACAACGAATAGTAAACGTGAGATTTGTCGAGCCACTCGTTTAAACTTTGTAAGGTAGTCTCGGTTTCGTTAGGCAAACCTACAATGACAAAAACTAACGGAATAAGCCCACAACGACGAATCAAGGAAATCGCATTCTCAATTTGGCTTCCGGTGATGCGCCCCTTTGTTAGGTAAGCCCTTTGATTAAGCTCTGGGGATTCGACACCGAGCCAAATCCCGCTGCATCCGGCCTCCTTCATCCTCAGCAGAGTTTTTTCATTAATACAATCTACTCTTGTTTGACATATCCAGCTTACGCGCATTCCAGAAGCGATGATACTAGCGCATAGTCTCTGAACCCACGAATTGTCGATAGTAAATGTGTAATCCAAGAAGAAAAAGTGCCGAAAAGAATAGATCTCATACATTTGTTTCAACTCGGCGACTGTTAAGTCGACAGGGCGTTTTCTAAGTCGTTGGCCAAAAAACAAGTAACAGAAGTTACATGCGTAAGGACACCCACGATTTCCCAGTATGAGACCGCTATTTACTCGATCTAGTTGGTTTGAAACAAAACCTTCACTGAAATAATCTTGCATTCGTGCCAATCGGTACGCAGGCGAAGGCAACCGAGATAGCTCGTTATCGCTTCCAATCCTGATGCCGGAAGGGGGCCATGTCTTGGGTTTGCGGTTTTCAGACCGAATGCATCGCACCAACTCTGGAAGAGCAAACTCGAACTCTCCCCTTATGATTATATCAGCTTTAGTAAATTCTCGTGTAAGAGGGTCGTGGGCCGTAGCGTGAGATCCGGCACAAGCTACTAGAGTGTTGGCGTTACGCCTTATTGACGTGATACAGTCCCTCGCCGCTGATAACGGAGGATAACACTGTGCTAAATCATAATCTGCGGAAAATACTACCGCCAAATCCGCAGCGCCTATTTTGGAGTAAGTAGCATCGCTCTCTTGTTCTATACGTAAGTCGAAAAAGGATACGTCGATCTCGTCTTGTTCGAGCTGCGCGGCTGCATACAGAGCACCGATCGGAACCTGGTGAAAGTTGTTCATCCCAGGTGGATCCCGAGGCATAACGAGCGACACCTTCATGCGATCATTAACACAATACTGTCAGTCTGCCGGTTAACGACGCATGAGATCCAATGCCTGAGGGTGCTTGGTTCGCCTCGCGACATCGGTCGCAAATGCAGTTGCAACGTCATTGTTGAATGCTCTACCCGCTATCGTGCACTCCAGGCAATCCGCTTTTAGTTCCACCAATCCTGCTCGGGTAAGAAGGTCCGTCTCCTTTTTGTAGTAATTTGTGAATATTTCCCCTGTCAAGGTTTCGAACTTTGAGAGTTCAAGACCAAAGAATTTGACGCCCAATACTGCAAGACGACTTGTCCGCTCAGTTTGCGTCAATTTTTTGGCAAGCACTACAGGCGGCACATTCTCGTTGACCATTTTGGCGTATTTCGCGGGATCGTGTTCGTTCGTATAAATGTTTCCGTTGAAAAATGAGAAAGCTCCGGGTCCAAGGCCAAGTGTTTCGAGCTGAGGCATTTTCCATCGGTCAACGTGATAATCGCATCGACGAGATTTTGCAAAGTGATAAGGAGTGTATTGGTCGTAACCAGCGAGCGAAAGTCGCTCAAGCACCGTTTCGAACATTGCAAAATACTGCTCGCGGTCTGCAGGTTTAGCGACTTGTTGGTTTGATATCCTACTTGCCAGCCGTGTTCCTTGATGGGGAACGTACGGAAACCAAGACATATGGTCGATTCCTAAAGAGCGCACATTTTCTAAGTCTTGCTCGACCTCCTTGTGCTTTTGGCCGGGAAGGCGATACATCATATCAATATTTAGAGGAAAACCGGCCCCCATGATTTTGTCCACCACCTCTAATGCATCTTTGGCTGTATGCCCCCGGCCCAGGATTTCGAGTTGTTTCTGCTCAGTAGATTGCACACCCATGCTGATCCGGGTTACGCCATACTGGCGGAAAAGATCAAACTTCTCTTCAACCAGGTCGCTTTGCGTTGGTTTAATCTCCATCGTAAATTCAACGACTGTTCGAAGATCAAAATTCGTGTCCAGCAACTCCAGCAGCCGATTCATGCTCGCGATACTCAACCTTGTGGGCGTTCCGCCCCCCACCCAGACCGTACGGACCCGTGTTCGCGTCAAATCATTTAATGAGCGAATCGCCCTTATTTCCTTTTCCAAGGAGTCTATGTAACGGAGCGCTTCCTCTTCTTTATAACGATACACGTTAAACGGGCAGAAACCGCAAATAGTGCCACAATAAGGGACGTCGACAAACAAATCGATTTCTCGATCACGACTCTCTCCGATCGCAGAGAATATCTCCACACCATTCGAAACCGGCTCTAAGTTTGGGGGATAATAACGGACACATTCCTCGATCTTTACCAGATCCTGATAGTTCGTAATCCGCGCCAAATTGGACGGTGGCGAAACTGAAGGCTTAGGCGGGACTTGCCGTGTGAGCGCAGTCATTGAGTTTTGGGTTGCCACATCACAACATGTACTGATTGAAGCCGCATCTCAAGCCAAAACCATAAAACCATATCTGTTGTCGCTAAATTCAAGAGAGCCAGACTCGAAGCACCACACGCGTGGAATTTGATGACAATCGGGTACGACCGTGGAGCATCGAAGTATTCGACATGAGTAAGGTTTCGCCTGTATCTGCAGCATATTTGAATGGCTCGGATATGCTCAGGAAATCGTGCATCCAGTCGACGGCTGCAGCCGCCCTTGTTCCTTGTGCGGCTACGACCTTTGGCCGCCATATCGAATCGGAACGCCAGCGAATTCGCATCTGCCCGCCCTCTCTCTCTAAAATTGGGCCGACAAAAGAATCATCTAAATTTCCGTCATACGTTTTAACAAACCGAAACGATGCATTGAGGCAGGCCTGCAATACCCACTCCGGGGCCGAAGTCAGGATTTTGGAAATCGGCATAAAAGTGCTCACACCACCGCCATCTGCATCTTTCGATAAAAACGACAAAAGAAACCTCCTGGGCGGATGCTTCAGAAAGGAGCCATCGGTATGTAATGGCAAAGCATCTAAGGACATAGCGGTGCTGTTCACTACTGTTGGGTCGTACTTTACAGTCCGGACATCGGCAGATGGCTCAAAGTTGCAAATTCCCCCCAGCTTTGAGCAGTACGCTTTTAGCTCATCAATTGAAGGAGGATTCGCCTCTCGAAGCACAATCAAAGCATCCCCGCTCTGCTCGGCCGCCTCAAAAAAGGAAGATCGGCTGGTCGTAACAATCGGCGTTATTGTTTCCATTGCTAGAATGACGGCTGCTTACTTTCTCAGCGTATTAAACAACTGACGTGACAACCGGGAAAACCCTATGGCGTTATGCCGGCTGCACAGTCCTTTCGTGTTCCGAATAAAGTCCGGCATATCAAACCTGATGAACGAGCGCTCTCCAAACCTCTGCATCGAAGTAGTTTGGCAATCGGAAGGCTTGTTCGCATCCACGCGAACAAAGTATGGCACAAGCAAAGCCTCAGAATCTTGCAATGCCACTTCAAATTGTAAACCACGATCATCTACCTCAGTCCGAATCCCCTCACGGCTCAAATACTCCGCCATCTGCAGAGCCAAAGGAAGAACAGTGATGTTTTCCGGCCAGATACGCAATATAACTGGCGAGAGCCATAACGGTAAGTGAGAAGAAATGCCTTGTGATTCTCGGCGAATAATGCGATCAAAACAAAAATATAGAAAGCGTTCCACTCCTCCTGTAAATACCGCGTGGATCGTTGCAGGCGTAGTTTTGTCTGAACAGGAGATTCCGAAAGTTTCAGTGATTCGCCTATCAATTTGAAACGTACTTAACTCACGGCAGCACCCGGTCGAGTCAACAATGTGGTATTCAACATCAACCTCAACTCCATCTTCGCACAATTCCCCCGGAGGGCTCACTTTTAGAAGAGCGCGAGCGGAGGAGTCTTTGCAGAGAGTTTTAAAGTATTCTTCATGAGATCGTGCGAATTCGTCAGTGGCACTTATCAGAAGCACAATGGGTGCTTCCATCTCAGAAAGGGTCGAGAGAATCAACGGGTGGAAACGCAACGACAGATTAACAGCCTCTTCAACCGTGCGCGTATGGATATGTGCTTCTGGGAGATGAAAACGCCGTAATCTGAAACCGAGCTGCAGTGCCGGTTTTGGCTCGCGGCGAAAACTATCCGAAACCTCGAATAAAGCAAGCGGTAATGAATCCACGGGTAACGGGCGGTTTAAGCAAGCCGAGTACTTCTGGAAACATGCTGTTTGTCGAAGAACGCAGGTTTGGTCTGTGGTGTTAACCACGTACGGAGAATCACCATAGAGACCCGGATGGGTGGAAATCAAGCGCGAGTAATTGCTCATCACAGGAGATGAAACATCAACGACGCTTACACCCTCTACTTTCACTACGGGCACGTCTAGCTCGCGACAAATTGCGTTTGCTACATCCTCAGAGTTTTTCATTGCCTGACCTAGAACAAAGCTGCTGTAGCCAACAAAACTCATGTGCCCCGGTTCAGTCAGACCCTCCCAGCCGCAACCAAATAGTTCTAACAACTGAGATAACCGAGCTGGTTGTATTTCACTCTTACGTCCGAAAATCTGTTGTTGAATAAGAGACTGAACGCCTGCATCTGAGCTCTCTATCGACAGAGTGTTGATAGGGGTGCAATCCTCAGCGGTTACTGTGAAATATTTGGGGTGATCAACCATAATTACCCGGTTTCCGGCCTTGCCGCCTCTTCGAGTTTAGTGAGAAGCTTGTGTGTTTTTAACCCAACTGTGGATTTTGTTCTCCACCCAAGCCTGTAGGTTGGAGTTAGCGTGGCCCGGAGTTGACGTAGAGCCAATCTGGGCGGTAGTGTCCGATACACATCCAAGTAACCAGTCAACCTTCCCGTGCGAAACGTGTTTAGAAGAAATTCTTCGTTCTCGATAATGTTGCCAACGCTGGCATTGATGAAAATGGTTCCAGGCCTTATCTCGTTGATTAGGGAATCGGAGAGGAAATTTTCTGCGCTATGGTGTGGTAGATGAAAAGTGAGGATGTCTGACGAGCGCAGAACCTCCTCTAAGGCCGCATATTTGATGTGCAACTCGCGCTCCAAATGGGGATTTGGCGTGCGTGAAAAATATTGAACATGCATGTTGAAGCCCTGTGAAGCAATCTGCGCAACCCTGCTGCCTATCCGTCCAAGGCCTACAATGCCTAATTTCAGTCCCGATAAGGAGGGCCTATTGGAGGAAAGGTTTGCGGTATTCACTTTTCGAAGTCTACACTTGTTGTGGATCAGTTGCCGCAAGTCCTCTGTTAGCGAGCGATCGTCGTAAACAATGGCGTGACTCTCTGAAACAAGCTCCTCTACAGGTCTGAAAGCAATATTCAGATCATGTGCATAATCAGAGAGGCTATAAATCACATTCATACGAAAGCCATTTGATAACATTTGAAGAAGTGGCTTTTGCAATATTCTTTTGTCTAGGATGCCGACCGTTAGACCCTTAAGAGCCTCTTCCGGGATTTCATCCGAATGTGTTATCTGACGCTGCCCCGTCTTGATGTATTCGTGGATCCACCTGCCATTCAATGTATCCTTTACGTTCTTTTTAAAGAGGCGAATTTTGTCTGAAAGCTGGGCTACGACAGCTTCGATGGGATTACTCTCCCGAGGCCAGTGGCCGTGTAGACCTCCGAGGAGTTCGAGCAGCGCAACGAAAACAAGCTCAGCGACTGAATCGGTGCCATAATCTGGAATAGCAGGAACCTGGATGCCTCGCTTGCGTGCAAACGCCACGTCAATCCGGTGTTCATAGTCATGAGTCCAGAAACCCACCGTTCTCAACTGCGGGTTCTCGTCAATGACGCGGTGGGGAATATCCACCCAGCAACTGATGATGCAATCAGCACCTCGGCACCGTTCAGCTACTTCCTCTGGAGTTTCGCAGGTATTATACTCGACGATCTGGTCAGCCAAGGCATCAAGCCGCTTCCTGTGTTCTGGGAAAAAGATTACAGAATCCAGGACTACGATTTTCTGGTATGGCTTTGCTCGTTTCAAAATTCTCGGTCGGTGGTTCTTCAGCAGCCTTACGTTCGTCCGGCAGACATCCCTCCGTCGATTGGCAACGCAATCCCGGTAACCCAACGAGCCTCGTCGCTGGCAAGGTAAAGAGCCGCAAAGGCAACGTCGGCTGGATCACCTAAGCGTCTCATCGGAAGGCGCTCAAGGATGGTGTTGATTTTGCCCTTCTGTCGAAGGGTATCCAGCATTTCCTTGTTAAGATCGGTCTCGATGTAAGCGGGGCAGATTGCATTCACTCGCACACCGGTAGCGCCAAAGTCCACAGCCATTGCGCGAGTGAGACCAACGAGCCCCGCCTTCGAGGCGGTATAGGCGGCACTATTTGGGGTGCCTAAAAGACCAAATACCGAGGAGATGTGAATGATATTCCCTCTCGTTTTCACGAGTTCTGGCAGGAAGTGTTTGGAGCAGAGAAATGCAGTGTTTAGATTTGCGTTCATCGTGATATTCCATTCCGCTTCAGTGCAATCAACCAATGTCGTCCTGGAAATGACCGCCCCCGCATTGTTTACAAGAACGTCTACACTACCAAAAGCCTCCAAGCAGCCGGCCATCAATAAATAAGCACCATCTGCATTGGAAATATCAGCTGCGATTCCTACGGCGTGACCGCCAGCATTTCTTATTGCCTCGACAGTCTCCGAAACCTTGGCCGCTCTACGGCCGTTGACAATTACGCGAGCGCCCTCCTGACCAAATAAAAGTGCAATTGCTTTTCCGATGCCAGAGCCTGACCCCGTGACTACAGCCACTTTGTTTCTTAATCGCATATACTCCGCTCGGTCGCAATTTCCCAGTCTGAGACTGCGGAAAGAAAAAAGCGCGCCGCTTGATCGAAAGATATCGATTCGGTCTGGTTAATATGCCCGCTTACTTGGTTATAAACACGTCGTGCTCCGGCATCTCTGAAATCCCATTCTCCGATTGGCCAATCTGTCACCAGATAGCCTTTTGATGCATATTCCCGATGTAAAGGTGTTCCAGCGTATGCGGTTATTCGATCGCAAAGTTTGCGAGGAGCTTCGTAACCAGTCGCCTTAAGCAGCGTTAGCGTATTCCGCAACTCAGAAGGGGTGACCTCGGGATGAAACATTATTGTGCCCGGAACTATCTGAATGCCCAATTTGCCTATTTCCCTTATCTGTGAGACCACATCTTCGGTAGGCATTGGGTAGTGCTTTTGATAATTTGATAACTGCTGTTCCGATCCCGTCTCCAAACCCACAAATATCCGCTCGAGTCCGGCATGCTTTAAATGGCGCAGCAACTCCAAATCATTTAATGCATCCATGCGCGCATCAAACATGAAACCTAATCGCAGCTTCCTTCGGATAATCTCATCCGCAAGATGATGTGCGCGTTCGTGGGTTTGACGCTGCTTGGCAAGGAAAAGATCGTCTGAGATCGAAATGAATTTTAGATTGTAATCTTTAATCAGGTATTCGATTTCATCAACAACGTTGTCAATGGATCGAAAGCGAAAACCACCCTTCCCCAAAAGATCTGAGGTAGCCCCGGTGCCACAAAACGTACATCGATAATAACAACCTCGACTGGTGTAAACGGCACCTGAGAATCCGTGCCGCAAGACGGTTGGTAATTCGATTCTCGCAGGCCATGGCAACTCGTCAAGGCATACTGAAGCAGGCCTAGAGGATTCGACATCCCCATTCGGAAGGCGCCATGCTAAACCCGGAATCTCATGTACCTCACGGTCGTTTAGAATTGCTTCGGCCAATAAGGTGAAACTCACCTCGCCATCTCCTCTAATTACAAAATCAAATGTTTCGTCCTGTAATACTCGTTCTGCATTCAGTGTGGCAAATGTATTTCCAAGAACTATGCTTGTGCCAGCCCATTGAGCACGGCACTGCTGAGCAAGCCATCGAACCTCCTCGAATGTGTTGATGTTAGAGAAACCAATCAAATAGGGCTCACCAAATCTGTGCACCAAATCGTAAATTCGAGCGAACGTTTGTGCGAGAGAGCAATGCCCTTCGACCATTCCGTCCACAGTTTGAACGTCGATTCCCTTTGATCGTGCATACGCGACGATAGACATCATGCCAAGGTGTTCCAGGGGCAGTGAGTAGTACTGATCTGATCTCAGCCTTCTTTTTTGACCGGCAATGAATGATTCCCAACCGCAGGAGGTTGGATGCGCCGACAGTGCTGGCGAATTTACTAATAGCACCAACATATGATTTTGGGGCTAACCGGGAGCGAGTCGTTCGTTGAATCATCATGCAAGCCGGGTTTTAGATGCCCAGCTTTGGTGCGTAACTCTTCACTTCCGCGGAAAGCTTCTCTGCCAGTTCTGCTGGGCTTAATACGCTTTGCTCACCTGTATCACGGTTGCGTATGGTGACAGTATTGTTCTGGACCTCCTTAGGTCCGAGGACGAGCAGATACGGAATACGCTGCAGTCGCGCTTCGCGGATTTTTTTCCCGATAGTTTCGTTTCTAAAATCAGCTTCGCAACGTAGTCCCCGTTCACGCAGCATGGTAAGCACCGTCCGAGCATAGTTGTCCTGAGCGTCAGTGACCGTCAGCGCACTTACTTGAACGGGCGACAGCCAAAGCGGAAACGCGCCACCGTAATACTCGATCATGAATGCGATAATCCTCTCCAGGCAGCCAACCGATGAGCGGTGGATAATCACCGGCCGCTGCTTAGCTCCTGTGCTGTCGATATACGTCATATCGAAGCGATCCGGCATGCAGAAATCGATCTGCACCGTGAAAATTGTCTCCTCTTTGCCCAGGACGTTCTTCATCTGGACATCAAGTTTGGGACCATAGAAAGCCGCGTGCCCCTTGCCCTCTTCGTAAGGCAGATTTAGCTCCTTGATGATCTTGAGCAGGATCGATTCGCCCATCTCCCACATTTGGGGATTATCGACATACTTGGCTTTAACATCGTCGCGCAGAGAAGCGCGGTAGGACATCACGGACTCGATCCCGAAGCACTTGGCACAGAAAACGATCAGTTCTAGAACTGATTTAAACTCGGCTTCAAGCTGATCTGGGCGGCACACAATATGCGCATCAGCAAGATTGAAGTACATCACCCTCACGAGGCCAGTCAGCTCGCCAGACTGTTCGCGGCGAAATTGGGACGCAACTTCAGCGATCCGCATAGGTAGCTCTCGGTAAGATCTCGGCTTGTCTTTATAAATCATGAAATGATGAGGGCAGGCCATCGGGCGAAGCATTAATTCTTCTCCGCCAACATCCATCGGCGGATACATTCCGTCTTTATAGAGCTGCCAATGGCCCGAGACCTCGTACATCTGACGCTTGGCCAAATGCGGAGTCTTTACATGAAGGTAACCGCGCCGCAATTCTTCATCGACGACAAACCGTTCAATCGTGCGGAAAAGAGTCGCGCCTTTCGGCAACATCAAAGGTAAGCCTTTGCCGACCAGATCGGAAAATGTAAATAGCTCGAGGTCCGTCCCAAGTTTGCGGTGATCGCGTTTGGCGGCCTCTTCCCGCCGGTGTTCAAAATCAGCCAGTTCATTGGGGCTCGCGAAGGCTAGCGCATAAATGCGTTGTAGCATCGGGCGCGTTGAGTCGCCCTTCCAATAGGCCCCACTCACACGATCAATTTTCCACGCTACATCGCGCAGGCTGCGCACATTTTCCACATGCGGGCCGCGGCAGAGGTCGGTAAAAGGACCAGAGCGGTAGGTCAGGACTGAAGGATTTCCTGCCGCTTCCAAGTCCCTGATCAATTCAAGTTTGAATGGCTGAGCCGCAAACATTCTTCTCGCTTCTTCAAATTGCTTCTCTTCGACCGTGAAGGGAAAATCCTGCCTGGTGAGGCCCTTGGCACGTTTCTCAATGTCTTCGATCACCTCAGGCGAAAGCTTGAATGAATCCGGCAGCAGAAAATCATAATAAAACCCTTCTTCGATTGCTGGTCCGATGCCGAGCTTCGCCTCGGGGCACACTTCCAAAACAGCTGCAGCCAGCATATGAGATAACGAGTGACGCTTGGTCAAGATGGGGAACTGTTCTTTGCTCATAATTAACAGATTCGCATACCTCCGAAGCATGCCCGATTGGCGGGTCCCCTTCAAGGTTGAACTGAGCAGAAGTGAGCAGAAGCCAGCAGAATCGCCGTTCAGGACGAGTTCGGCTGACAGCCGATGGCATCGATTATCATTTGCGAGCGCCGCAACCACAAAGCGGCGCGGGTACAGCCGAAGCCCATTGGCTCGTTGCTCGGACGTCGGTCCTCGAAGACCTAAAATTCTGGAAGCTAAAGTAAGGCCATTTTACCTTCGGGAGAAAATGCTCGAACCGTCAGGACAGTGCAGCGGCCCACAGTTCCCGATAGGGCGGTTTGCCGGGTAAAGTGGCGTCGCAGCAGCTTGTGGTCTGGCGAAAATCCTGCGCACTGGGGGAGGCAAGGACTGTGGGATATCGAGCGCGATCGGCCCGATTTCTGGTTCGAGAAAGCGAATCCTTATCCGCTTGCCGTGCAGTTTAATCAACGAAGGTTGGTCTCGAAGCTTCTCAAAGTGATAGAAACCCTTCGGCCAGCATGCCGTTTCGAATGTGGCACCTCGTGGGTGAAGGCACGGTTCGTCTCCCAGGGCATTATGAACACGGAGCCATTCGATGCCGAAAAGTCTCGTGGTTGGTCGTCGGTTTCTGATCTCCAGCGACGCAGCCGAAATACGCGTTTCTCTCCGGTCGAAATTGTAACGATGGGCGCGCCAGGACACATATTTTTAATGCTATCACGGTGGCGGCCGATGTAGTGGCCCAAGGCCCCATCGTACCAATTCAGCAACAAGCCATTGAGAGACCGCGCGATGCTCGTTCTTGCCCATTCCAGGTAAGGCGCGAGGATCGATGGAACAGGGAGCGCCGAATTGACGCGTCCTGTGTAATGATAATCAACGCCGAACGCTTGCTGCCAGCGGGGAGTCTTGACCAATCGGCCATGCATTTTGATTTCGTGGTAGTCGGTCGGATGCATCCGCCAAAGGGATTCAAATTCCGCAGCGTTCGGCAGCAGTGCCCCGGGCAGTTGGCCGACCCAAAAATTGTAACCATCGCCAATATCGTGACATTCAAATCCTGGTAAGGTCTCGTTCATGTACTTGTTGGGCTTACGCTCTCCGCGGACGGAGGCCATCCCCATATCCGCCTGATCGGAAAAGAACGTTGCAGAAAAATGCCTGCATCTCCAGCACTTCATGTCCCCCAATCGAATGAAGGGAAGGCACCCGTTCAATATCCTCTTTGCAACTGAGGGGCTCGGTGCCTGCGGATATGGCTTTGGTGTCGAAGCCAATAAGCGCAACGCAGAAGATGGGATTCGGAAAGTATCGTGGCACGGCAATCAACAGCGTTGTGCAAACGGATTTTCCCTACGTTCAATGGCTGGTTGGCGAATGCGAATGGCTGTCCCCGCGAGGGATGGCGGTTAAAGAGTTCTTGGCGTCCGCTCCGGAGTTCCTTGAGGAGCAAGCCAGGCAGGTCGCGGCTGCGCACGAGGCGTTGACACCCGAGCGTGCCTTGTTGCTGAAGAACTGGAATCTCTCCGCGTGTTCTCATCGTAATGGCGTCCATGTTACTGGTTCTACTTACGATTTCAGGGGATGCCTGAAACATCTTGGAGGCAGATTTGAGGGGACCGGGTGGCATTTACCTGGGGCTGGATTCCAGCGGTTTTTCGAAGTACTTCTGGGTCTTCCGCGAGGCGCTGCAAAGATACCAGATAGGCCGCCGGCCTATTTGCTCGACCCGCAATTGCGGGAGCTTCGGGAAACGACCGACAAAAGGCCTGATCTCTCCGCATTTGTGGACACGACAGAACTCGTCAGTGAACGAGTTAGGTCGCTGCTCCGGCTTGGCACCACATTTGGGATGCCGCTTTGTGCTGTTGACGAACAAATCGAAGATGTCGGTAGGATTCTCAAAGCGTTTGGCAATCGTGCCCGGCTATTCATCTTGGCGTCAGAACCTGGTTCGGGAAAAACATTTGTTTTGGGAGGGGCGATTTTGGAACTGAAGAGATTGGGGGTAAAGAAATTCACGTATGTCACCCTGAGGCGGGAGCTAATCCTTCAAATCAAACAGGACTTGGAACCGTACGACATTGGCGAGGTCGAATTCCTGACATATCCAAGAATCCGCGATTTGCCCGCGTGCGATACAGACGTTCTGATCTTCGATGAAAGTCATTCCATCAAGAACGTCGGGGAAGAACGGAAAGTCATTCGTCAGGCTGAAGCCGCTTCGAATTGGATGAGGCGCGCACGGTTTTCGATTCTAAGTTCAGCCACGCCTCTCGAAAATCCGTTACAGGCGAGATTTCTTGAGCCCACGGGCATTTTTGATGACATCGGCGGCTTCGAGAATTTTGCTCTCGCTTATGGGGCATCTCGAACAGCGATTCACGGCAGGGAAAGGTTAGCATGGAAAAAGACGGTTACCAGTAGCGAGGATGCAAAGGCCGCGCGCCTGTTTTTCGTAAAGAGGGGAATTTTGTCTTCCCGCAAGACTCGTCTTCCAGAAAGGGCGGTGGATGCTCGGCTGGTGAAAGTTCGCGGAGATGAAGCGTTCGCAAACATATATGCAGGACTCACCCTGGCCGCTGCTGAAAACGAAGATAAACTGCAGAACGGATTTGCCCACGCATGGGTGGTTAATTTGCAAAAGCGGCTGCTCGAAGCAGCCAAAGTGCGCTTTGCAATCCAAGAGGCGCACTCCGCTTTGAATCGCGGAAGATTCCCAATCATCTTCGTTGAGACAAAAGCCGAACGCCAAATTGACATACCTGAACTGCTAAAGTGCGAAGAAGAATGGATGGCCGAGCAGGATGGATTCGGGTTCCAAGGGGCACCGCGGAAGAATTACGGATTGCCTCCGATTGGCGTGACGGACGTGCTCCGAGCTTTTATGGAGAGCAGCGGGTTGCAGAAAATCTCCATTGCTTCTGCTGAGGATCTGATCGTGGATTCGTTGGGCGCGAATGTGGCTGTATTCACTGGTTCGGTCACGCCGGCGAAAGCGCAGAAGAACCTGGATGCTTGGCGCGCCGCGGAAAAGCCCGTGCTGGTGGCAACGATGGCGAAAGGTGGAGCGGGCCTGTCTCTTCACGACAAACTCGGCAACCATCCAACTACGCAGATTAACATAAACTTGCCTTGGACTGCCACGCAGGTTGTCCAAGTTTCGCTTCGTTCTGCTCGGTACGGATTGCGCGGGACTGCGGAGATCCAATGGTTGTTTTGCGAGAACATTCCGTTCGACAGAATATTGGCTGCCCGGGTCGGCGCAAAGATGGAGGAAATGGGGGCGGTCGTTCACGGTGAAGCACCAGCATGCGCTCGGCGGATCGAAAATTGGAACTTCGAGGATGAACCATTCTCAGAAACCGCAGAGGAGACCCCCGAAAAATAAGCCCGAAACCCGAAGGGAAGTACAAAATCGTTGAAGAAAAAGCTTCCTTCGGTTGCAGCGTCCGACGATCAGGCCCTGAAGCATCGTTATGCTTCGATTGGATTCCGGAAACAAAATGGACATGAGAATGTCTGAACCCGCGGGATTCAGCCGGGCATGGCCGAAAACATTGTTGCCGAGAAATCATCAGGAATTCTGTTCAAGCTGCACGTCCTTGGGGCCGCGACGTTATGGCCAAGTGGTTATCGGTCGCGGGAAACTCCGGAAACATACCCGCATTTCATCCAAACGCTGCGCAAGGCTTGCCAGAGCTTAAAAGCGATTAGGATCGAAGTCACACAAATCAGTGCGGTCAATGTCAGCTTCCACCCTCTGAGCGCTTGGTCCGACTGAAGACGCACATAGTTTACAACGAACAGAGGAAACAGACAGAGGGACGAAGTCGTCAGAAGCCTTGCAGGTCGCCCAAAATAACAGCCGATCCACGCGCCAGAGTCAAGCACTGGGCCCTGCTTTACCAGTTCTGCTAATCGGATTAAATGTAGCCACAAATAGAGCTCAATAATCAAAACGATCAACACAGCCCATAAGCCCAAGGCTTGCTCCGGCACGCTTACATTCAAGATCGTGACTTTCTTTTCAAGGTTTGCTTCCAACGTAACGAGAAAATCCTCGGCTTCGGCTATGTCGATTGATTTGGTTTTTGCAAACAATTCGTTGATTTCTCGAAATGTTGATCTAAAGGCGCCGGGTCGCCATTGTGAATTAGCCGCTTTTGCTAGTGCGCTCTGGCCGTTAACGAATATGTGGGCTGGGCTTGCGCTGATCTTAATTATTGGGTAGTTCGTTGTGGTCCAACTCGACGCGATTCCGGTGTGTTCCAGGTCCAGCGACAAATCATCAAAAACCCCCGCTCGGCTAAATAATCGTTTCGACTTCAATGGCCAAGTCAGCGGCCCCAAATCCACTTTCGGTGAGCCAACAATCGAAGGTCTGACTTGTACCTGTACGGAGTTAGACCCTGACGAAACCGTTGCCGTCGTCTGAATATCACGCAGATAGCAAACAGGGATTCCTCCTTCAATGGTGTTCCAAATATTTTCAAAATCTTGCAAAGTTCGAGGCGGATAGAGGTATGTCAGATTGGCGAGGGGTATCGCGTTGGAACGTTCGATGATCCGCATCTGAAATGGCGCGGCTGCGGTCGCGTCGGGTCCTTCAATCCTCCAAAAGCTTTGAAGAGAAAATGTACAGTTGGTGAGCCTCGCGAGGTCATCAGGGTAAGCTGCATTTGGCAGTTCGAAGCCGAAGGATATGGGCCGATTCTTGAAAGCGGAACGCCACGCTGCATAGAAGAGGTTTCCAGCCTCATCCTCGCAGGCTCGACCCAAAAAACCCGGATTCCACGAGCTGGCCAGGCCTTTGATTGCCCCCAAGTCCCGCCTTGCGATTGTAAGTTTGGATTCCTGCGAGAATAATGCCGCGCCGAGAATGATCGCTGCGACAGCGACCAAAGTGAAGTGAACTGTTCGCACATGGTCCATCACTTCTTTCATCGTTCAGAATTGTGGCACGCATAGACTTGGCAATCCAGCAATCTGTCGCGCGCGCGATTACGGAGCAACGCTTCGTGCCGGCCAAAGGATAAAGCCCGCAAGGCGAGTCGCGGGCCGGACTGATGTTTAGGGCGGAGGCGGACGGGAATGAGGAATGATGTTTTTCGCTTTTTTGCTTGCGAAGCAGTGCTCGGCACTCACAATCCACAGAAAAGCAAAATGAGCAAAAACAGCCCGATCGGCAAAGATGGCCAACTCGCGCAAATCACGGAGCGAGTAATCGAGGAGTTGCAGCTTGTCACGAAACAGGCGCTTGAGCGAGGCGTGGCGTATTTCGAATTGCAAGAGGTGGAATTGGAGTTGGCTTTGGAAATAAAGTTCGGACCCAAAGCTGGCGTCGACTTCATCATAAAGGTCGAAGCCGGCGCTGAGCAGAAGCGTCTGCATACCGTCAAAGTGAAATATAAACCAAAAGCAGAGGCTCCCTCGTTTATTGCTATGGCCGGAGCTGGAGACCCGAGCGCTCCGGGACCTAAGATCAAGAAGATCAAAAGGAAGAAGAGTTGACGAAGCTTAGCATATGCCGAGTCCCGGATCTAAATGGCTACTCGACCACGCCCAAGACCTTCCTGAGGGTGAGTGGTGCGCTGCCACGAACGAGGAATTAGTCGCTCATCATACGGATTTTGTTGAAGTCGCTGCGTTGGTGCAACAACGTGGTTACGAACTGGAGAAGGTGACCTTCATGTTCCATCTTACAAAGCCGGCTATCTGACAAATGGCCACTACGATTACATTTACGAACGACAAAAAGTTTGGAAGCAGCAACAAGCCGATTGCCAACCTGGTTGTTCACGCTCCGCTCAGCAAGCTTAACTTCAATGCTTTGGTGGATACGGGTGCGGACTACATCGTGATTCCTCACGGCGCACTGGTTTTAGGCTGGAAACATCCTCCGAAGTCAACGGTTTCCGTAGCGACCGTTGGTGGCACACTACCTTTAACGATCGCTAAAGGTGTGACCGTTGAGGTGGAGGGGCAAACATTCACGACGGACATCGTCTTTAGTCCATCAATAACAGGGAAAGGCGCACTGCTCGGGCGTGTTGATCTCCTTGGGCTATTCGAAGTAGGGATGGATAATACGCAATGGCTTTGGAAGTAGTTCGGCTCACCATTTTGATTCCAGCACTCGAACTGCGGCATGCAGGCCAGACTGAAGGGCTCCTTCCATGTAGCCGTAGAACGGCATACACGTATGTTCACCAGCAAAAAACAACCGTCGGCTAAACGGCAAACTTAGAAACCTCCCAATTGTTGTGACTTGGCCGGGTGCCGGACAAGAGTAACCTCCCATTGTGTACGGAATTTCAGGCCATGCGATGAAGCGCTGCCGAAGAACGGCGTTGCTGTAGCCCGGATAGAGTTTGGCGATTTCCTTGGCGAAATAAGCCGCACTCCCACCAGAGCGAAGCGCCCGAACCGCCGATTCCCCTCCTGAGAATACAGTCAGTTCAAAGCCCGTTCCGCCTATTTGGCCATCCGTTCCTTCCCAAGTGAGGCCCAATGTGTCGGAGGCTCCGCTTGGAGCAAGAGCCAGAGCACCATCCCTGATCCAGAAACGGGAGCGAACATTGCTCAGGTGCTTTATAGCAGGCCCCAGGGTCATGCATCGGCCTTGGGGAATAGGGGGAATAATTTCGATGGATTTCCACACGCTCGGAGGGACGGCGAAGATAACACAGTCTCCGTAGAACTTCTCCGAATCGCTTTCACAGAGGACGCGGTCTTTTTCAATCGTTATCCGACGAATTGGACTTTTTCGGCGCAGTGCTCTCGATTGCTCCTCCAGAACATCGGCCGCCAGGCATTCGGCCAGGGCCTGGTTGCCGTCCTCGCATCGAAACACTTCGGAAAGGGACCAAAATCCTAGCGGGTCCTCCGGCAACTCGCCCCCTTTCATGAGGGCGAGGAGGCCCAGGAAACTTTGGTTGGCTGTAGATGTCGCGTTAGTATTGCTCAGTTGGGTGTCGAGGGCAGCGCGGAGCAAACGTGAAAAGCCACGCTTTCGCAACCCCTCAATCCACCCGCCGACACTCTGTTGGTCATAATCGTGGGCACGTCGGCCCACCCACGGCAAGTAAGCACTTCTGATCTTGTTGACGTATGGGAGTAAGGTCTTGAATGCGTCTGTCATTTCCTCGTAAAGAGCTTCCGCTTTTGAACTCTCGACGTGCTTCCCGTTTATACGCATTGGCATTTCCAGTCGGGTCGCACGATAATCGTCCTCCGGCGTAACAACGCTCATCCCTAGGCGGAACTGCTGGGCGAACATCAGCCACGCTGGATGGTTTAAGCCAATCAATTCCGCACCAGCCTCGATGATCCGCCCGGGGGTAAATCTCTTAAGCGAATGGACTCGACCGCCAAACCGTGCCCGTGCTTCGAACAACCGAACCTCAACGCCGCATTTGCTAAGGCACCAGGCAGCCGTCAAACCTGCAAATCCGCCTCCTACGATCAAAACGCGGTTTTTTATCGGAATACTTTTTGGTGGAATAATTTTCCACGGGAACAATTCAAGATAAGGAGGCAGTGTAGATGTGAATTGCTCTCTTTTGGCATGGGCAATTCGATGACGCTCCTCACCGGATATGCGCTTTCGGCGATACCGCCGGTGCAGTTTCGCATAGAACGAGCGTGACATAAGGCGGCTCTTTCAACCGCAGCACCAGGCCAGCTCGGGGAGCCTGGGCATTTCTTCCGTTCCGCGAACAAGCTCTTCGAATTTATGCACACCCAGATGCTTCATTTCGGCGATCGTAACTGACCTCTCGACTTCATTTTTCTGTTCCCTCGTTATTGCTCGTTTTGGCCGAGCCTGGACCGGGCCAAATGCGCAAAGTATTGCCGGAGAATTTTGGACCTTTTGCTTGGGCCGGTTTGGGAGCACCAAAATCGAATGGCGCTTGAGGTTCCGCCAACCCCTGCCTGACCGGATTGCCAGTGTAAGCAAGCTCGTCAGATGCGCCCAACTGATTCATCTCGAAGGCGCTCAGCCATCCCCCGTAGGTTGCATTTGGAAGTAGAATAAAATCGCGGCCGAAGAGATTCAGATCCTGGAGGACGGAGGCTTTGCGGCTGGCAACAGTGGGAAATTGTCCGCTGGCCGGTGACCCCGAAGAATCGAAAACCCGCCCATAATATTCTGCGTAATCTGAAAGATTGTCTCCAACCGACAGGATGATCTCAAAACCGCGAACTTGGCCGCAGAAAACGCGTTGGAGAAACTTGTTTCCCAGATCGAAGTTTGCTGGACCGGTGGGCAGATCTACCGTCAGAGACGGCATGCCTTTCATGAAAAGGCGGGTATTGTTTGCGTGCTCTGGTTTTGTCCCCTCCGTCTCCTCCAACGCGAATTCCTTTTCGTTCAGCACACCCAATTTCATCAGATTCCGAGCGGTTCCGATGCGCGTCACATTCAGCCGGGTGGTGATGAAAATCGGCGTCGCACCCGACTCCTTGACGAACCGTACAAATTCAACGGCCCCCGGCACGGCACCTGACTGGCCGCTATCGCACCACTCCTTCCAAGAGGTATTTTCATCGAAGTTGGTGCCGGCCTGAATCTGCCAGGCTGCAAAGGCCGAGTTATCCAGTACAGTTTCATCCAGATCAAAGATCACGGCTGGTTGGCGAAACGTCCCCGATCTCAGACGATCCACCAGCGCATGGCGCGCAAGTTGGTACATTTGGACGCAGAGCGCGATGTATTCCGCGCTGGTCGCTTGATAGAGCAGCCCATGCAAATTGTTGTGGGCCATCATCGGACGAAGTGGACTACTCATAAACGGCAGGATTCGTGATTGGATGGTTGGATTCTTCAGGGCACGTACTCAAAAGAGGGGCCGGCAGTATAATTTCCGATACCGACCTCCGCCCGCATTAAGTCGATAGCCATTTCTCGCAACGAGTGCATCATTGGAACCCCCTCCCTCAAAACTTCTGGTTTTCCGTTGCAGCCGCGTTGGATGTTCCGCAAAAGCGAGGAGTAGGTTCGGTTGAATTCCTCCATCGCGCCCAGCAATTGGGACCGTTGGGGTTCCTTCAGTTTAGATTCCTTTCTGATCACTCTTAAATTTGGGTTGGGCATCATGTTGTACACGGCGTTCCAATCAACTGGCAGAGGATCGCCCGAAGGTGGCTCGTCGGGTGGTTCATTGGTCCTGTATCGGCGCTCGAAGAAGATTTCGTTAAAGCGGTAGTAATGGGCGATCTTCGATTCGTCCCCAGGCTCGTCGTCGTCCCCGTCTTTGATGCTGCCGCCTTTGCCTTCCCCTTGGTCGACGATCTCTTTGATCGCTTCGTTGGCGTCCTCGATGGAATAGACCGCTATCACCTTTCCGCGGCTGCCGTGGTAATGTTCGTTCGTCACCTGTGGTCGGCACCCCGTAAAGATTCCCTTCTTTTGTTTTCGGCTCTTAGCCTCACTATCGAGGCGATTCAGGGCTTCGCTCACGGCCGCGTAAAATTCGCCGATAGACCAAAACTGTCCCGGCTCAGTCGGACCTCTTTCTTCAGCGGGTCTTTCAATGCGGAGAAACGTGTTCAATGCGTTCTTCGAAAACTTCAGCAGTCCCACTTCGAAACCGATGGCACTGTGTGGCATTTCTCTGGGGTACTCTGGAAGCGATTCCCGGGCAAAGATTCTCGGCTTGCCCCCGATGGCGTTCAGTATGTTGGCCGCCATGATCATGTGTCCCATCTCCTCGATAACGACGGTCTGAATGATGCGCGTAGCCTCGGGATTAGCCCCCTTCCTTATCGAATAAAGCGCGCAGAGATAAGGAGGGATCGTAAAATGCTCCAAGGCGATCGCCTCCTGCAGGGCAGCTCGTAATTCCTCAATCGTTTCTATTACCGGCGCCTGATTGCTGATTGCTGCCGGACTTTGATGAGAGCGACTGAATCTGTGCGTCCTGATATTGGATTCTTTTCGGTGGCGCATCGAGCCTCTAGGATTCAAGTTGTTTTAGAATGGCTTCGGCTGCTTTAAACGTGAGCGCGGTCATGGTGAGCGTGGGATTGGAGGTTCCCAGCGTGGGCATGTTACCGCAACCGGTCAGGAAGAGATTTTCATGGTCCCACGTCCGCATGTCCGGATCTACCACGGAATCTTTCGGGTCGCTGCCCATCCGGTGGGTGCCAACGATGTGCCCGGCGCCCCTGGACGTATATCCCTCACCTTTGTATTGCCAGTAATCGGCCTCGTCTGATGAATAGTCAGTGCGGTCGTCAACGTTGTTCTTCTTGAATATCTGATCGGAGACGAACTTGGCGATCCGGAAGGCCTCCTTGACATAATCGGAAGCATTGTAATGGATCACGGGCCGGTAATTGCCGAGGTGATCCTTGTATCGCTCGTCGATGGTGACGCGGTTTTCGGGTTGGGGATCCTGTTCGCACTCGAAATGCAGCAATACCTGGCACGTCAACTCGGTGTTGAGATGCTGGCGCAATTCTTCGCCAAACCTGCCTTCCCCCACCGCGATGCTCACATCGGTACCGGGCGAAAACGCGGGCCAACCCCAACCCCAATTATCGAGGGGCACGATCCACGCGGCATGGCGCTTGCGAAAGTCACCGTCGCGGAACGACGAGATGTTGGTGGTCGAACCTGGGCCGCGGAAAGGAAATACCTTCAGCGGCTTCGAGTTTCTGTCCCGCAACAGTCCCCACGTCAGAAGGCACATATGATCCATCAGATTGCGGCCGACTTGGTCGCTGGAATTGGCGGCGTTGGATGAGAGCAGTAGTTTGGCGTTTTCGATGGCACTCGCGGCGAGGACGTAGATCCGGGCTGTGGCGAATTCCGTGGTGCAATTGCGACTATCGTCCGAATCGTAGCGTTTGTATTTCACACCGCGGATCAATTTGGTGTCCGGGTCCACCACCAATTCATAAGCCACACATTGGGATTTGATAACGAGCAAGTGCGGACTTCGGCGATGCGCCTTTTTGATCGTCTTAAGGGCATTGTATTTGGCCTGCACGGGACAAATGGGCACGCAGGCGGCATTGCCCTCGCAGCGTTGCCCGGTATAAGGATCCCAGAGTGCCCCCACCGGTTCGTATCTGCCGGGGGTCGTTTCGACCATGTACAACTTTTTCTCCTTCGCGTCCCAAGCTACGCCGCTAAACCGGTAATCGTTGTTGGGGATGGAATTTCTACCCTGCGGTGTGCTGCAAAACCTTATCGGGTGGAGAATTTCTTTTTCTTTGTCGCCAGATATATTCACTTTCCGCCGCTTATTCTTTTCCAATATTAAGGTGTCCAGGTAGCTCTGCGGAATTTTCTTCATTGGGAACACGTAACCCGGGCTGAAATAATCGGGACCGATGTTGGGCAGTTTTTGATCTGACACTTCGCCGGAAACTCCTATCTCGTACTCCGCCATTTCGTAATAAGGGCGAAGGTGTTCGTACGTGATCGGCCAATCCACCGCCCGGCCATACATCGTCTTGAGGCGAAAATCGTTTGGGAGCATCCGCAAGGTCGTGCCCAGCCAGTGTTGCGTGGTGCCGCCTGGGCCAATCCAGTTGTCGCTGCCGAACGCCAGCGGCCCCTTTTGCACATAATAACCTCTCCGGGCGTCCATCTTTTCGACCGGCGCCGTCTCAATTACGTCGGATGAAGGTGCATTCTTGAGATTGGGATACGGCGAATTGGGAGTCTTGGCGGTCGCCCGATAGAACGTGTCCAGGTACTTCCTCTGCACCTGATAAGCGCGTTCGCCGTCGAGAGCCATACCGGATTCGAGACCAGCGTCGAGCATGAGCACCCGCTTGCCGGCATCGGTCAAGGTCTTGGCGACGACTGCGCCAGCGATGCCAGAGCCAACGATCACCACATCGAATTCAGTGTTTTCCATGTTTGTCGCGGGATTGGTCGGCACCCAACGGCGGCCGACTCCAGGAACCGTAACCCGGTTGTTTGGCGCCGGCGGGATGCGTCTGCGCCACCATCCAGATCAAGCCTTCCTCATAGGCGCGGGCACTGACGATGGAAGTCCGTTGATCCTGGGATTTGGTTTCTTTCCAATTCATCGTTGTCCAGACGCCGGTGTACCACAGGAGGATGATTCGTCGGGCGAGTGCTTGATGCGGCATTACGTCGAACGGGGGGTTGGGATCGGTCAAGCCGGGTGGCGGATCCATGAATGCGGCTTTGATGGCGGCCTTCACATTTCGTTTGCCGTCGAGGATGTCCCCCGCTTTTTTAAGGAAGGCCCGCACGCCCTCGTGATCCTGCTCCTTCATGAGCGTGTAGAAGTACTCATCCAACATGCCCGTGCCCTCCAATTCGACTTCGGAGAAGCCGGTCAGGGCCGCCGACAGTTCGAGGAAAGTTGGCAAATCCGGGTCCCTTTGCGCGCCATGCGATTCTACGATGGTTTGAGCCGGGGATTTCTTCATAAGCGCGCACTCAACTTTTGCGAGTCAACTGCTCGATAAGATCCGCTTGTTCGGGGTATTGTGTCATCAATTGGTTGCGGTCCCCAATGGTGTAGTCAATCGCGTCGAATCCCGGTGCCATGGAAACTCCCATTAAGGCCCATGAACCACCCGACATCAGGCGCGAGCCAAGCCACGTGCCCCCCGGAATGGCTTTCATGGGATTTTGTTTTTGGGCGAGGTTGTTCCCAAGCACGCACACCTCAGCACGGACCGGACTGCCTACCGGATAAAGCAGGAGCATCTGGACTGGATCGCCCGTGTAGAAATGATAGAGCATGTCGCCAGTCACTCGGTGCATGACCGAGCAGTCAGGGTGTTCGAGAAAATAGTAGATGGCGCCGCAAATGGCCCGGGCGCGTTTGGCGGGAGGAAAGCCTGGCAGCACTTTGTTGGGGACGGTGAGAGACGATAAATAAACGCTCCTTAGAAGCCCGCCTTCCGCGGGATTGGGTGCGAGCTTCAACCAATCTTTGACAGCTTGTGCGTTCAGCATGGCGATGAGTGTTTACTGCTTCCGGAGGAACGTCCGGGTGAGCGGGCTAAGATCTAGGGGCTTGGTATGCGGGGGCGCGTCGTAGTCGGAGCCGATGGCTTGTTGGAAGTTGAGCCACCGGTCCTTGTTCCAACGGTTTTGCACCTTTACCAGGCGATCGTACTCGTTTCGGTAATACTGCTTCTGCCAGCTGCTCAACAGCGGATCAATGTAGTTGATGTACGCGCCCTGGGCGTGGTCGCCCAACGCGTCGAAGAAATCAACCGCCCATTCGATGTTACTCCGCGCAGCGGCCGGCTGGGCAGCATTCCATTCCGACTTCAACTCAAACGTGAATTCTCCGTCGCGGTGGGCATAACAGGATTGGGCAGAGCCGAAGTCCCGGATCCTGCCGCCGGTGTGAGTCCAAACGATGAATGAATCGTCCGATAACGACCGGCCAAAATAATACTTACAGATTTCCGCAACGTCATTGGTCAATGTTTTCGGCGCGAATACCAGCGAACGGATATAAGCCGAACGACCTTTTACCTGTGTGCTGGTGCCAACGAAATCCTCCCACTGTGGTAGCGTCATGGTGTAAAGCTCGACATCATTTGGCCCGAGTGCCATGAGCGGCTTCAGCAAATCCACCGCATCGGTGAATTTGCCGTTGTAGACCGGGGTGAAACGCAACGCGAGGCTCGACCGGCCGCCAAATCGCGGATCCGGAAAATTGCGCATCATACCGTATACCGCCATCTCGTTGGGCAGTGTCAAAACCCATTTATTGTAGAATTCCAGGATCTCGTTGATGCGGTAGAAGGGGAAGGTGATCTGGCCCATGGTTGGCCGCGGCACATTGGTCTTTTGCAATTGCAGATCAATCCGCGTCACGATCCCAAAGTTTCCGCCGCCAGCGCCTCGCAGCGCGCGGTAAAGCTCCACGCTGTCGGTGTCCTTCTTCCTTTTAGCGTCCGTGAACAGCTTGTTGTCCACATCAAGAATGTTTCCGCAGGGCGAAACAAATTGCATACCGTTCACATTATCACAACCGAGGCCGTAAGAGCGGGAGATGAAACTGTAGCCCCCGCCCAGGGTGAAGCCAGCGACGCCGACTCCGGCGCAACCGCCGCCGATGACGGTGTAGGGACTTTGCAGGTCCCGGAGAAAGTCATAGACCTTTATCCAGCGCGTGCCGGCCTCGATGCTGATTTTCGTGCCATCTTTCGAGAGCGTTACGTTGTTCATGTCGCCCAAGTCCAGGACCACGCCTTCGGAATTGAGACAGTAGCCAGCGGCGCTATGCCCGCCCGCCTTGGTCGTCAGAGGCACGCCTAACTCGTGACAATATGAAACGATGCTTGCCACATCCTGGGTGCTGCCGGGCAGCGCTACGATAAACGGCCTGAGACTTACTCGACCGTTGTCAATTGCCAGGCTCCCGGAGAAACCCTCGTCTCCCGCCAGCAGCACGCGACCGGTGATCTTGCCCGCCAGGTCGCGGCGGATCAGATTGACTTGTTGGTTTGTCATATCGGAATCAAATTGGTGGTGGGAGCAGGTCTAAGTGATTGCGTGCCGTTCAGGCACGTCGCGTTTTTCGCTTCGGCTCATTGGCGTCCGGCAGAACCGCCAGCTCCAGGTAGGAATCGTAGACGATTCTTATCGGACTCATCCCTGCCGATTTGGTGATAAAATCCTCGTGCGTGGGCGATTCTGAGTATTCATCGAACGCCGCCTTGTTCCGGAATATCATATGCACCGAGACCACAAAGTTGGTGCCACTAACGGGCCGATTGATCTCCAGCGCCCGGATGCCGACGGAGAAGTGATCCTGCCCTGGGTGGCCTCCCAGATACTTACGGCAAAGTTCGATGAACCTTCTCAGCAACTCCGGCGAGGTATCGCACAATTGAAAGAAAAACATGTGGGCAAACGGTCGGCTATCGCCCCGGTAATGCATGGTTTTTGGCATGGGTTGATCAGTTGGCTTGCTGGTTTGGTTTTTGGCCGTGCTCGGTCGGTTCGCCCCATCAACTGGTGGACAGTGATTGCAGAAAGCTTATGGAAGGCGTAAAGAAGTACTCACCCCCTTTGTTCGTCACAAAACCACTAAATGAAATATCGGGCGCGGAGGACTTTACATCCTGACCCCATTGTTCTGGAAGTTTGCGGTTCAAGAGAAAGGGGGTCGTTGGTTTGAATGGGAGTCCCGTGGCAGGTGCCGGCGCTTGCTGCCCGACAACTCCATCCGGCCCAACATTGCGGCCAGCAATGTGGCCGCTATTTGCCCAGTTGTTCTGGATAAACTCGAACTGCTTGCCGATGTGGGCTTGATAACTCATGAACAACAATCCGGCTCCGGTCGCAGGCCGACTGCTGTTCAATTGTTCATCAGTTGGAGTGACAAGGTCCTCGTTTGAGGCACCGAACCGGCTATGGTCTTGATATGGGATGCCCCTCCTGGTGAGCCGCACCGAATGCACGAAAGACGATGGGACTGCGGTTATGTCGCCGCGCGGATTCGTGATCCGGATATGCGCGAAGAACGGGCATTTGGAGCTGTAGGCCGGAGTTTCACTCGGTTGAGGAGGACTGTCGTTGTCGTAATTAAAGTCATTAGCGATTTGGGATTGCTTATGGATGTTTCCGGTGAACCCACTTGAAGTGACAAGCGGATTGCCGTTTCTGAATCGTCCTACCATCATGGCGCCAGGCAGATCTTTGTTAACAATTCCGTCACTGTCCTTGATGGAGGGTAATACGCTTTCCTCAGCTCGCATGAAGGCTTCGACGTTCTGTTCAAGCTTTCTAAACACAAGAAAACTGCCGAAACTGTTGTTTGTTCTGCCATTTGGATCCGGCACAAGCACTAAGTTTAGAGATTCCTGATCGTTCCACTTGGCGGTGCTGGTCTGCGCTTCGATCTCGTCTTTAAAAAAAAGCGGTTGGCTTACTCCGTCGGCGTATCCGAAATGCTCGATATTGATACTCCCGCGATCTGTTTCAGTGACGGCAACTTTTCGGTGAAGCACTTGCCCTTTTTGATTTAGCAAGACTGTGCTGAATTCCGAAACCTCTGCCTCGATGGTCTTCGAAAGTTCCAAGGCCTTTTGGGAATGGCTGTCAGCGACAATAATCAAGACATCCACATTTCCGCGGAAAGCCTCCTCCCAATCTACGTTCACATTACCATCGCCGAGTTTTGCGGCGCTCGCTTTTGCACCGGTGGCGAACACGGCCGAATCTTTCACAATGCTATTCGCCGGCGTTTCAATTTCCTTCGGAAACTGTTCTGACTTGAATCCGAGAGTCGAGTAGCCAGTGGCCGAGAGCGAAAGCGTGAAAACGGCGCCGCCGTCGGCTCCAGTCGCTTTAAACGCCTGCCGGCCTTGTTCGAGTGCTAGAGCACTGCTTATTCGGGTTCGTGCGAAGTCCGAAATCCACTTTCTGGCTTGGCTAGTTTTGGCAGCGTCCAATCGAAGGAAAATATGATACGCGAACCTCCTACCATGGCCCTTTAGGATATTGGCCTGAAGTTCTCGTAACATCGGCTGAAATGCCGGGGTTTGAGGATCGACGTTGGATTGTGTTAAATCCAATGTGGACGGCTCTGACGATGTCATTGCGGTCTTTTCCATAAGTTCCATGTTGAATTGATGGTTAAATCGAGGCAGAAAAACTCAATAAAATGCAAAAGAGTTTTCGTCAGGTCCTTAATTTGCGCTTTAGTGCGGAGGCGGAAGTGGCTGCTGCGTCGCGTCAAAACAGTCCGACATGTCATCGACTGTCTTTAGGCGGGAGTGGATGAGGGGGATCCCG
Organism: Verrucomicrobiota bacterium; assembly: GCA_003176045.1. GTDB lineage: Bacteria > Verrucomicrobiota > Verrucomicrobiia > Limisphaerales > UBA8199 > PSRM01. Next base: position 146,338 of record PSRM01000068.1, read on the forward strand.
AAGAATGAATGGACGAACTTTACCAGACTAATGTGGGAACGTTTCGTCTTAGAGACGTTCCCGCGTTTGGCGTACGGACTGACCACGAGGCAGGGGACCCTCGATCCATAACGAAACTGCTGGCCATTGAATTCGGGATGAGCGTCCGCGGATTTCTGCGCCATGCTGGCTTGCCATTGCTCAACATTATCTGGGACAACATGATCGAACCACCCACCCCAATCATCCCAAGTTATGAAAATGATAGTTCGCTTCCAGAGGCCTCCATCAACAATCGCCTGGATTTGATCAAGTGTCCACTTTGCGCCCTCGGTCACATTTTGTGTGGGATGCTCACTAAGGGAAGGCTTCCCCTCAGCGTAAAGCCAAGTCACCGATGGAAGGCGGCCTGCTGCAGCGTGGTGGACGAAGAGGTCCGAGCCATGGTTAAAGCGGTGTCCGGCGAGCTCCTCAATGTAATGAAAAGCATAACCACCGTAATTGGCCCAACTTAGGCCGGCATTCTCCAGCGCCAACGGCACGGATTTCAGATTGTAGGTGTCCTTCGCCCCGGGCCGATAGTGGTGGTGCGGGTTATTGATGATCGGAGCGTCAGCGCAAATGAGCATCAGGTGATTTGGCGTGGATGGGCCGGCGATTTCGGAAAAATGGTGGTCGCATAGTGTATATTGTCGTGCCAAGGCAAAATAGGCCGGAATGTCATCCTCAACGTATTGGACTTTGTGTTGAGCGTCGCCCGCGCGAGACTCCCAAGCTTCGTGCCGGTGATTTGGATCGTCTGGTGGTGGATTCGCGGCGCGACCTACCTTCTGCCCTTCGGCTCCTGGGAAAGTACCGAAGTAATTATCAAACGTGTGATTTTCTTTAACAATGATAACGATGTGGTCTATGAGGTCGCGAAGGTCGTTTATTGTAGGCATAGGCGTTTGAAGGAGTGGTTGAGTTGGTTTTAGTGCGGACACTGACAGTCCATTGACTTGGGGCAAATTGTATCACCCGAATCATAAGTAATTGTCTTGATTGCGATTAACGTGCTGTCCTGACCCTCAAATTAGGTGGGTGGCTTCCCACCGCAAGGCAAAAAAGGGGGCAAAAAAGGGTGTAGTAGTGGAGGGCGCAGGAGAAACCGTCAGCTCGGACGAGTCACTCGTTTGGGGGTTCTGCCATTTCGAAGGAACTCGCTTCGGGTCCAGACAGGACCGAGTTTTTGAGCCTAAAATTCAGTGCGTGTTAGAAAACGTCACCTTCTGAGCCATCGTTGTTGAGTGATGGTCTCGCAGATGTCCATACACCTTCATCGCCAATGCTCCCCCGTCTTTGTGGCCGAGCCATCGTGACACGGTCGGGATATCAACTCCAGATTCGATGCAACGGGTTGCGAATAAGTGTCGCAGGTCGTGATGAGTGATGCGGGGCATCCCAACAACTTTAGCAGCCCGGTCCATCGACTTTTGACACTCGTGAACTTGCATTACCGACTCGTCCGCAGAGTCGGTTTCGCGCTCATCGAGTAAACGCTCTAGCAGTAGTCGCATGTCGGGAATCATCGGCACCTCGCGTACCTCGCTATTTTTCGTTCCTGTCTGCGGATCGCCTTTAACGACAATTTTGCCGTTCGAGAAGTCGCAATCGGCCCACGTAATATTCGCGGCCTCGGTCTTGCGGAAACCGCCGTAGGCCAAAAAGCGAACGAGGTCTGCGCATGATTGGGAGAATCCACCACCACCGTTTTCGATTTCGCCAACGAAGGCATCGAATTGATGAATTTCAGGTAGCTGGGGCTTCTTCGAACGCTCACTCATGCGTTTCACAAAACGTGCTGGATTGTCGTAACGCACGCCTGCCTCAACGGCAATTTCCAATATTTGTCGCAGAATCCCGACTGTGTGGTTGAAAGCCGTAGCGCTACGTTTTTTGAGGGAGCCGTCGGACATTCGTTTTTCCGCGAACCGAGCCGCCCAGTTCAGACAATCCGACTTTGTGATGTTCCGTATTTCAGTCTCCTTTAGTTGCGACCATGAGGCGGTCAACGTTTTGATGCGTTGTTCGTGGTACTCTCTGGTGCGCGGCTTAATCGAGATGTCTCCCTTAAGCCGCTGCTCATAAATGGCGAGCGCATCGCCGAAAGTCATTCGCCCATCGACCGGGGAAGTTTGAAGCTCTGCTGCTTGTCGCTCTTTCTTCTCCAAGTCCCCCAACCTCAGTTTCGCGACGGAGAGGACAGTGGTTTTGAGGCTGCGGCGAATCAGCTTGCTGTTGATCCGTATTCGTGCGAAATACTTTTTCGATGGTTTGTAACGAACGAGATTGGCGTAATGGGTGTTCTGCCAAGGACCTTCTGTGGCTTGCCGGTTTGTTTTCACCATGTAGTATCAGATCACAGTATCAGATTGTCAAATTTGCGGAAATTCGCCTTTCAGAAGTAGTTGCAAATCAATAATTTGCGCCCGTAGCTCAGTTGGATAGAGCATCTGCCTTCTAAGCAGAGGGTCCCGCGTTCGAATCGCGGCGGGCG
>PSRM01000234.1 GCA_003176045.1 Verrucomicrobiota bacterium
TGAAGACTTTCAAGAGGGAGGCCCCGGAAATCAGGGCTTTTTGCAAAAATTGCTCTCCAGTTGCGAAAGTCAGGTTAGCGTCTATTAGCGTTAATTAGCGGTTTAAAAATTCCGCCTCTCAAATAACCGTCTCATGCGGCACCATGCCATTCTTCGGAATGATCACGATGCCATCGCGGATGTAATAGAGCGGATGGTCGGCGTCCTTTGGCTTGCCTTTCGGCGAGATGACGCAATGATCTCCCACGCGCGCATTTTTATCGATCACCGCATTCTCGATGCGCGTCTTCTCACCCACTCCGATACGCGGTTCGGCACTTTGCGCGCGCTGGGCCACGGATTGCTCAGTCTCGTAATAGTCGCTCCCCATCATAATGGTCCGCGTCAATTGGCTGCCGCGTCCGACGATACTGCGCAACCCCAGAATGCTTTCCCGGATCGTGGCGTCGTTCAGGATGCAACCATCGGATATCAGCGACTGCTCGATTTTTGCGCCGTTGATTTTGGATGAAGGCAGAAAGCGCGGGCGGGTATAAACCGGCGCGGTCATATCGAACAGATCGAAGCGCGGCATGGCTGCTGTGAGATCGAGGTTGCAGTCGAAGAAAGCCCGAATCGTCCCAATGTCCTCCCAGGCGCCCTGAAATATATACGCGCAAACTCGGCGAGAATTCAGCGCGCGCGGGATGACGTCTTTACCGAAGTCAGGGTTTGCCTCGTTCAGTAATTCCAGCAGCGCTTTCCGGTTAAAGACGTAAATCCCCATCGAGGCCAGGAACCGCTCATCGCCTGCGCCCAGCCCCAGCTTTGCCTGCCACTCGCCGGCCAGTTTAAATGCATCCTGCACGACCGGGTCTTTGGGCTTCTCCACAAAATCCGTGATGCGCAACTCGGCATCAACGCGCATCACGCCGAAACCGGGCACGTCCTTGCGCGGCACGGGCAGCGTGGAGACGGTGATATCCGCCTTCGTAGCGATGTGCTGGCCCAGCAGGGAGCGGTAATCCATCCGATACAATTGGTCCCCGCTCAAAATCAGCATGTAATCGAACGGAGTGCTTTGAAAATGTAGAAAATTCTTGCGAACCGCGTCAGCCGTGCCCTCGTACCAGGAAGTGTCCGTAAGCGTCTGTTCGGCGGCCAGGATCTCAACAAACCCGCCCGAGAAATGGTCGAATTTATACGATTGCGAAATGTGCCGGTGCAGCGACGCAGAATTGAACTGGGTGAGCAGGTAAATCCGGAGCAAGCCCGAGTTGATGCAGTTGGAAATGGGAATATCCACCAACCGGTATTTGCCTCCCAGGGGCACGGCGGGTTTTGCCCGGTCCTTGGTGAGCGGGAACAGCCTCGTCCCCCGGCCACCACCCAGGATGACGGCCAGGACGTTATGCGAACCGAATGGAAGGTAAGCTTCAGCCATTCCCAATTGGAAACTTAGGCCCCCTGAGTAATGGCGTCGAGGTGGGGCAAAGACCTGATATAACGACCACAGACCACAGACCGCAGGACCACTATAGAGTCAACCGGGCTAACTCAGTTAAGTGGCTTCAAATTGTTGTCACAGTATCAACGAGGCCGGTAAGAGTTTCTCCCATTTGTTTAAGTAGGAGGTGGAAACAAAATCCGCCTTATGCAAACCAGACTCGCCAATTCACGATTCGGATGGGTCTGGCGCGCGGCAGGAATCGAGGGCCGACTTTCGAGCCCAATGCCTGGTCCCGCAGGGACGGCAGATAATAGCCCATCCCCGGACGCCCCTGACTTTCCACCTTTCCACTAATCCACCATTCCATCGTTCCATCATTCCATCCTCACTTTCCCCGTAATAGTTCCCCCCGGCTGTTGAAGTAGGAGGTGGACAAACCGTCCTTTCGCGAGTGCGCAAGGCGGCCCTGGGTCGAATGAAATCGGCGGCGAAAATAACGTGTGAGGACGCCGCCGGTTTCTGCCGCCTGGGTAAGAGTTGAACCAAACGAAACATAAAATCGAGTTGGACCGAAACCCCGATCGGCACACCTCAAAGCTTGAAAGACATTATGATTACAATCGCCAACACCGTTACGAATATCATCAGGACCATTATCCCGTTTGGGCGAAGCTCGCAGCCTGGCAGGCCGCAGCCGCTTGCCATTTCCTGGAGACCGCTTGAGCAGTGGCGACCGGCCATCATTCGATTGAGCCCATCCAATTTCGCCAAGCCTGCGCCCGCCGCGCGAGGCGTCCGCTCTCCCCTGCGCACGATTGCGAGTTGCGTGGTGTGCGCCGCTGTATTCCTGAGCGCTATGTTTTCCGGTCGGGCCCAGAGCTCCACCCACGCTCCTCTCAATGGCACCTTCGCCAACAACGGCGACGGCTGGAATAACATTGGCGATCGCAGTGTCGGCGATCCTCACGTGACTACCGACAGTAACGGCACGACCGTAGCGCGAATCGGAAAGGACGGCAGCACACCGGGAAAGGCAGGCAAATCAATCTCTACCAAGGTTCCCGACCAATGTGATAACGGTTCTGGAAACTGCGGGATCAAATTCCACGCAAATTTCACCCAGGCTTCCAACGAAATCGCCAAGGTGCAAATTAACCTGAAGAACAATAACCCGGTCGCCGCAGTCAATAAACATTCCAGAACCGGAACGATTGGAGCCGGATCAGGAAACTGGGTGATTAATCATCCCGACCAATGTGGCGATTTTATCTCCGTCATCTTTTGGATCGAATCCAACGGTAAGCCGGTTCAGTCCACTTTGGATATCTCGAATGTCGTTGTGACGTGTGACGGTGCGGCGGCTAACGTGCTGGCCATGGCTCTCCCTCAATTCGGCGATCCGACCGGACCGTCCTATCCGTTGCCTTTAGGCGGCGCTTACGCCGGCTTACCCCCCACAAACTCGGCAATGACTTACCAATGCTCGGCTGGTTTATCGCCCCTGGCCGATCCCTTTTCCTCGGTCAGCAATTCTCTTGATGAAGTGCTGCCCGCCCACGACCAAACCATTTTTTACAAATATGACCCGCAAAGCGGCTCGTTCGACAGTTATTACCGAAGTTCCGGCCAGTGGGTGCCCCAGGGCGGAACGTTCGGCCCGGGAGATGCCGCCTTCATTTATAGCCCCGTAGCTCAACAGTTCGTTTTCACAGGTCAGTACGTGCCCTTTGCATTCAGCCAGCATCCGTCCTCCGGCTCGGCCTTCTTCGCCAATACAGCGGATCGGCCCGCGAGCTTCGGTGAGGTGATGGGCTTCGAACCCGTGCTCGGAGATGTGTTGGTGATGTTCAAGCATGGCGATACCAACAGCGGCGCCCCTCCCGGAACCCCGGTCACGGTGTTTACGTACCAAACGAACAACTTTGCCCTCGATCCCATTATCCAACCCGGAGAAACCGTGCAGGTAATCTTTGCCGACCCGACCCAGGTGCCCCTCTCGATACTCCCATTATCACTAGCTTCGGGGGCGCCCGCAACCAATGTGCTGGTCACAGCCCCTTGGGGTTTGCCGAGTGACGGCATTCTTCAAATCTCCGATTCACTGGGAACAGGCGCACCGTGGAAGTCGCTCATGGGTGTCGCCGATTACTATTGGGAGCCCGCTACCAATTCCGCGCGCTGGTATCGGCTCGGGTTCAATCTTCCCACCGAACGCCTCTACGGCTATCTCATGCAATCCAACGGCGCGCCGGCTTCTGGTGTCTCACTGCAGCTTGCCCCGAACGGCGCCTACCAACTGTCCGACATGAACGGCATGTTCAGCTTCTTCGACGTTCCAATAAGTTTGGTGGATCTCGAGATCGCCTCGACCATTCAAGTCACTACTTCAACCAATTCGCAGACCAATGCGCTCTCCAGCTTCTATACCGTCAGTTTGCCCGTGACGATAGACATGACCCAACAGTCATCCGTGATGTTGAAGGAGAACTTCGTTCCCCAGGCTGTCGTGATACCCAACCCTGCCTCCTGCCCGTGCATACCTTGGTGCGGCATCGTCGGCGGGAGCGTCGGCGGCGCGCAAAAGGTCGTGGCCGGCGGTGGTTCGATACCCAATCCATGTCCCAACGGCCCTGCCACCGTGACCATCACCTGGAACGGCAATGTCTTGTGGCAGGGGGCGGGGGACGGCAAACCCCACACATTCTCGCCTGCTCCAAACGGAGTCTGGAAGGTTACTTCGACAGTGTGCGGGAATTCAAAAACCTCCTCGATCACGCTGCCTTAAATCGTCCAACCCGCAGGGTTCGCAGAATGTATTCGCGATAGAAATTGCTTTTTGTGCTGGCAACCACTATTATCGATCGTCAAATCACATGAATGATCACTCGGTCAGGCCACCAGACCGGACCCGTCTGCTGATTTATTTGAGCATTGCGGCTCAGGCGGTGGCTTGGACCGCTTCTGGAGGGGACGGCGCGCAACTGATTTCAGTATCCGTGCAGCCCGGCACGCAGGTGATGCCCCGAACGGTGTTTACGCAAAAGTGGACCATGCAGAACACTGGAACGACCACCTGGTCGCCTGCTCATTCCGGGTACACATTAAATCTTGCGGGCAACGATGCTTTAGGCGCCATGCCTCGTTCAGCGAGCCCGTATGCGTCGTCGTACATTCCTGTCGCAATCATTGACGCCGGGACCTCGGTGGCGCCAGGAGCCCAAGCCACGTTCAGTATGGATTTCACCGCGCCGGAAAAGGCTGGTTCGTACACTAACACTTTTCAACTCAACAGCGCCAGCGGCACGGACTTCGGCCCGCAGGTCACGGTGCAAATTGTAGTACCCCAGGCGGGCTCGACCAACCAGTATGATCGCGCCCGGGCGGTTTCGTACGCCAATAACTACGCCGGTTACGTTTGCACCGATGGCTTCTTCTGGACCAATGGCTCCAGCTATACGAACGCTGGATCAGGCGCGCCCGTGCCTACCTACGTCGTCGGCGATGACTGCGCGCATTTCATCTCTTGCTGCATCGGTAGCGAGGCCCACCTGCGAGGCGGCGGACTCTATATTCCGAGCAGAGCCTCGCCGACTTATGGCGAGCCGGGGGCATCAAGACTCGTCAACACCGTGCTCATCGGAGGCGGCTGGGCCACGGAAGTCTCTTCGCTCAACAGCATGTCGCCGGGCGACGTGATTGGGTGGAACTGGGAAGGCGACACGAATATTGCAAATCTCGATCACGTAACTCTTTACGTGGGAAACGGCCTGCTGGCGGCCCACGCCAATTCGCATTTGGATGTGTCTGCAACCACGTGGTATCAAAGTTCGACACCAGGTTGCGTCCGTCACCTGGTCCATATATTTGACTCGCCCACCCTGGCCGGCAACAAGTTGGGACAGAATCTGGTTTTGTCCTGGCGAACCAACTGGACCGGGTATTCCCTGTATTCGGCGACCTCTCTGGCCCCAGGCGCCGCGTGGACCAAGGTTTCAACGACTCCTGTAACGGTCGGCACCTCGAAAACGGTGACCAATACCATCACGCAAAACGCCGTGTTTTTCAGGCTGGTGCATCCTTGATTCAATGAAGGAGTACCAGGCGCTTGCCCGCGAATTCAACCTGGCCCAGGAAAAGCGCAACAAGGCTGTCGAAGACTACAACCAGGCCGCCGATCAATTCAACGCCGCCGTTTCAAACCCTTTCAACGCAGGGCTGGTTAATCTGCAAGGGCTTAATGAAATAGCTAAAGCGAAGAAGGTTGTGTTGGATGCCAGAGGCTCGGATTTGGATGACATAACCGCGCGGATGAAGGCAGTGTTATCGGAGAAATGACTGCCACAAAACCAACGAGGGGAGAGGGGCATCCGGCACTTCGTCTTTCACTTTGCTTGCCACGCAAGAACATAGCCCCAGGGCACGACTCTGTTGCCGATCTCGGCCCGATTGCTTTCGAGGTGCTCTCACAACGGAAGGTTCGGCGGCGATTTGGGTTCGACATGTTCGTGGCTAGGGAAGGTTCTGTCGAGTACGACGGTTGGACTGAGTTTTTTAGGCAAGTTCGCCTTGCACCGGGCGTTCGATGGTATCTTGTTGGGCCTCCGCTGCCGCAGATATACCACCAGCCTGTATCCCAGCAGAATCGCGAGCACTCCCATAAATGCCAGCGGCTGGCGCGTGTCGGCCTTTACCTGCATATAATAGTGGATCACACCGGCGACTGCAGCCACGTACGCCAGACGGTGCAAGGCGCGCCAGCGTTTGCCGCCCAAACGTTTGATCATGGCATTGGTCGAGGTCACTGCCAACGGGACCATGACCAGCAGGCCGGTGCTGCCGACGATCAGATATTTGCGTTTGGCCATTTCCGACAATGTGCCCGAGATGCTGAGCGATCGGTCCAGGGCGAAAAAAATCAGGAAGTGCGCGCAGGCGTAGAAGAAGGCGTAGAGCCCGAAGGTCCTCCGGAACGATATAATCCAGTTCAAGCCGCTGATCTTTCGCAGCGGCGTCACCAACATGGTCAGCATCAAAAACACCAGCGCCGACATGCCGGTGGTCAGGATGGCGAACTTGACGGGATTTGCTCCCAACTGGTGGTTCCACGCATCCCAGGCCAGCAAGGCGGCCGGCACGGCGCAGTTGACTAGCACCAGGAGTTTGGTGAAACGGAGATTAGCCTCTTTCATGGGGCTTCAGCGCGCAAATTTTCCGAATGTAACCTTGTAACCCATTTAACCATTTAACTCATTTAACCTATTTAACCCTTTGGCGCAGCTCAGCCGCGCTCGGTTTATTCGTGGTTTGATCGACCGCTGCTGGCGTCAAAAATTCGTCCTCAGATCCATCCCCGCGTACAGATGGCCCACTTGCTCTTCGTACCCGTTGAACATGAGGGTGGGACGCCGGCCGAATTCACCGATCCGCTGCTCAGTCGCCTGGCTCCAACGCGGATGATCCACATGCGGATTCACGTTTGCATAGAAGCCATACTCGCGCGGCGCCTCGGAATTCCAGGTGGTGCGCGGCTGAGACGCGACCAGGGAGATTTTGACGATGGACTTGATGCCCTTGAATCCATACTTCCACGGAACGACCAGCCGGATCGGCGCCCCATCCTGCGGCGGCAACGCGCGTCCATACAATCCGGTGGCCAGCAGTGTCAAGGGATGCCGCGCTTCGTCTAATCGCAACCCTTCGACATAGGGCCACTGGAGCACGCCGGCGCTTTGTTCCGGCATGCGCTTTGGGTCCAATAGCGTCTCGAAGGCGACGTACTTCGCCTCCTCGAGCGGTTCGACTGCGTCCAGCAGTTTGGATAACGAGTAGCCGACCCACGGGATGACCATGGACCAGCCCTCGACGCAGCGCATGCGGTAGATTCGTTCTTCGGGCGGACTCAGTTTCAGTAAGTCGTCCAATTCAAAGACCCTGGGCATCTTCACCAGTCCTTCGACGGACACGCGCCACCCGGTTGTATTAAAGTTGGCGGCCAGTGGAGCGACGCTGGCTTTGTCAGTTGAGAATTCGTAGAAGTTATTGTAATGCGTGATGTCCTGGAGTGAAGTTTGCCGGTCCGCTGCTCGAAAGCCGGACGGATCCGTCGCCGGCGCCGGCACGGTCACGCCCTGGATCAGGGGAGTATTCACCTCGCCGCCGCCTGCCGGGTTCAGGCGCCTGTAAACCGCGCCGGTCGCGACGGCGCTGGCCGCGAGAATTCCCGCTCGAATAAAGTTCCGGCGATTGAAGTAAAGGGCCGGGTCCGTTACCTCGCTCGCGGATAGTTTTTTAGCCAGCATGTTTCACAGTCCGCTCAGGACGCCAACAGAGCGCCGCGTGAGGGCACGCGGCCTACAAGCCAAAACCGGTGCTCCTGTAGGCCGGGTGCCCTCACCCGGCGCTCCGGGGTATGAAATTTTCGGGTAAGGGGCTTTCATAGGGACACCAGCGGCGCCATGAGCCAGCATCCCGCTGCTTGCAGAGGCTCTAGATGTCCTGCCTCAGTCACCCAGAGAGCCAGTGCCAGACGGGCTCCCGGTACGCTACGTTTTGAAGCAAGCGTGAACTCGCCGGTTAAGGCGTCACCATGGCCAACCAAGGCGGCCTTCTTGACCTCCAGCACAGTAAAATCGTGGTTAAGGCGGCGTCCTTCGTTTTCCCCCGCCTTCACGTCGGAGGTCAATCCGCAGGCCAACAACGCGGCATGGACTTCGAATTTCTTCGCGGCATGTTCAATGGGAGCAAAGGTCGCGAGCCAATGGTTTGTGTCCGAAGAAGTAGCCGTCAGAACGCCGGCGTTCAATCCTACACTGACGGGAGCCTGCTTCTTCGCCGACCATTGCCAGTCCTTTCCGTTCAGCACGAATCCCGGCGTATAAACTGTGTCACTGCGCCACTGAGCCGCGTACTCACGCTGGCGGTCGGAAAACTTCCTCATCGCCCATGGATCTCGCCAGCCGAGGTGATCCCAATAATCAACGTGGAATGCCACCGGCACAAAGTCGTTCCATAAGCCAGGTGAGTCCTTCAATTGGCTTAACCATTTCTCGGCTGGTGGACAACTGCTGCACCCTTCAGAGGTGTATAGCTCCAGCAGTGCGACCTGCTTTGGCCCGCTTCAAACCTCAATCTGCGCGGTCCGGCCGTGGTCCGGCATGGCTGACACAAGGGCAACGCACATAAGCAACTTTCGCATACCTTTTTCTGTTTCTATCCTGATCGTTAGTCGGGCAAAGCCAATAAACCTTACAAGAGGCTCCCAACGGAGTATCATAAGGACAATGCAAACGGCGACTCCTTCACCGGAACCTGGCCCAAAGCCAGCCTCGGGGCTTTCGGACCCAGAGCGCTGGGTGGATGAGCATGGCGACTATTTGTTCAAATTTGCATTGGTACGATTGCGCGATCCGGTAAAGGCGGAGGATGCCGTCCAGGAAGCGTTTCTAGCGGCCCTGAAAAGCGGTCATCCGTTCGAGGGCCGCAGCGTCGAAAGGACCTGGCTTGCCGGGATCTTAAAAAACAAGATCTTCGATCACTACCGCAAGGCCGGTCGCGAAACGAATTTTACCGACCTCGAATTCTACCGCGGCGAGGAAGGTGACCCTTTTGTGGCTGGAGGCGTGGGCAAAGGAGGCTGGATTCACGAACTCGGCCCGCAGGAGTGGCCGAACCCCGGCGAGAGCCTGGACAACGATTTGTTCTGGAAAACCTACCAGGATTGCTCCAGCAAACTGCCCCAAAAGGTCGCCGCCGCCTTCAATTTGCGCGAGTTGGACGGGATGGAGAGCAAGGAAATCTGCGCTTTGCTTGGCATCTCTGACAACAACCTGTGGGTGATGCTTCATCGGGCGCGCATGGCTTTGCGTCAGTGCCTGGAAACCAATTGGTTCGGCAAACACGCGTGAACATTTGTGAAATACATGTAAGGAACTCGCGTTTTGGCCGACTAACAACTGCGGCAGCAGACTGCTCGAGCCTTAACAAATGAACCTTTGGAAGAGGATTAGCTCAGCTTGCGCGGCGCTTTCACCCGATTGCCGCGAAGCTTCCCGCGCCCAATCCGAACTACTCGACCATCCCTTGCCTTGGCCGAGACGGTTTGGCCTTCGAGTACATCTGCTGCTTTGCAAATGGTGCCGCCGTTACGGAAAGCAGATTAACTTTCTGCACCAAGCAACTCGCGATCATGCAGACAATTTGGTAAGCGCCACCCCGCAAACTCTCTCCACTTCTGCCCGAGACCGGATCAAAAAGCGGCTGATGGAGAAGTGATCACGCCCTGCGTCTTTGGTTCAAATCATATGTGTTTACAGGCAAATTAAACGGGGGTGGAGTCAAGCGTGAGGCGCCGCGGGTTGGCCGCTACCGGATATCCCGAACCCCGACCCTTGAACTCCTGGCGTGACCGGCAGGATAACGGCGGGCTTCACAAGATGGCCAAAATGCCGCGTGGAGCGCAATACGACCTGGCGCCGACGGTGAGCGGGTGAGGGGTGCATATTGATACTGCCACCATGCAGGAGCGCGGCATTTATGCCGCTTCACCGTCCGTAGCGCGATGAACGGGCCTGATAACCCGGGCGTTTCGTGCGTTCGGGGCGTGAAGCGGCATAAATGCCGCGCTCCGTGCCCCCAGCGGCCGCTGCCAACCGGGGCGATAGCGCCGCCGGTGAGGTGGGTTCAGAATTCCTCTTGCGCTTTGGCGGGAGTGGGAGCAGATAACTATTACACGGACTGGTTAAATGGCAAAAGTGACACGGTTTTCAAAAGAGCTGCGTGTACCCATTTTAACTATTTAACTTTTTTAACTATTTAACTTTAGGTCACAGAACGATGCCCAGGCCGAAGGCACAAGCTACCACGCTCGTAAAGGACCCGCTTTGGTACAAAGATGCCATAGTGTACGAGGTCCACGTGCGCGGGTTCCTGGATAGTAACGGCGATGGGATCGGCGACCTTCCTGGGCTGGCGCAGAAGCTGGATTACCTGCAAGACCTCGGCGTGACGGCCATCTGGTTGCTGCCATTTTATCCGTCGCCGCTCAAGGATGACGGCTATGACATCGCCGATTATTACTCGATCAATCCGATTTACGGGACCTTGAAAGACTTCAAGGCCTTACTGAACGAGGCGCATCGGAGGAATCTGCGCGTCATTACCGAATTGGTCGTGAACCATACCTCCGATCAGCATCCCTGGTTTCAGCGCTCCCGCCGGGCGGCGCCGGGCAGTACCTGGCGCGATTTCTATGTGTGGAGCGAGCGGCCAGATAAATACAAGGAAGCGCGGATTATCTTCCGCGATTTCGAGCCGTCCAACTGGACATGGGATCCCGTGGCGCAGGCTTACTTCTGGCACCGCTTCTATGCGCATCAGCCGGATCTCAACTATGACAATCCCCAGGTCCACAAAGAGATCGGGCGGGCGCTCGATTTCTGGCTGGACCTGGGCGTGGACGGCTTGAGGCTCGACGCCGTGCCGTATCTGTATGAACGGGAAGGAACCTCGTGCGAAAATCTGCCCGAGACCCATCAGTATCTGAAAAAGCTGCGGCAACATGTTGACGAAAAATATGGGGACCGCATGTTGCTGGCCGAAGCCAACCAATGGCCCGAAGAAGCGGTCACCTATTTCGGCTCCGGAAAAGGTGATGAGTGCCACGTCGCCTTCCACTTTCCTCTGATGCCCCGAATTTTTATGGCCGTGCGGATGGAGGACCGGGTGCCGATTGTGGACATTCTCGAGCAGACCCCCCCGATTCCGGAAACAAGCCAATGGGCGCTGTTCCTTCGCAATCACGACGAACTGACCCTTGAGATGGTCACGGATGAAGAGCGGGATTACATGTACCGCGTCTATGCCAATGACGCCCGGGCCCGGCTGAACCTGGGAATACGCCGCCGCCTGGCCCCGCTGCTGGGCAATAACCGGCGTCGAATCGAGCTGTTGTACATGTTGTTGCTCTCGTTGCCCGGCACTCCCGTGCTCTACTACGGCGATGAAATAGGCATGGGCGATAATGTTTTCCTGGGTGACCGCAACGGAGTGCGCACTCCGATGCAGTGGAGTTCGGATAAAAACGCCGGCTTCTCCCGCGCCAGCCCGCAGGCGCTCTATTTTCCCATCATTCTCGATCCCGAATATCATTACGAAGCGGTGAACGTCGAGGCCCAGCAGCGCAATCCCAGCTCCTTGTTTTGGTGGCTAAAGCGGGCGCTGACCTTGCGCAAACGCATGCGGGCCTTCAGCCGCGGCTCGCTGGAATTTCTCCAGCCCGAAAACCGCAAGATCCTGGCCTTTATACGCCGATTGGAGAACGAAGCCGTGCTGGTGGTCGTCAACCTCTCGCGTTTCTCTCAGCCGGTGCGGTTGGATCTTTCGACCTGGAAACAGACCACGCCGATCGAGCTTTTCGGCAGGACTGAATTCCCTCCCATTTCCAGCGAGCCCTATACTCTGGCCTTAAGTCCTCACGCCGTCTTTTGGTTTTCTCTTGAAGCAAAGGAGCGCGGGGAGCCTTCTTCTCCCGATGCCGTAAGTGCCATCCCTCCCCAGCCGCTGACCGTAATAGCGGATTGGACCGAACTCCTGAGCGAAGATGCTCATAGCGCACTTGAGACTCACCTGATCTCCTATTTAAAACGCAACCGTTTCGTCGAGAGAGGTCGAGAAATCAAATCCGCCCGCGTTCGCGACGCGATCAACTTGTCAAAAGAGAAGCGCAACGGCCAGGAGAGGCTCTTTCTCCTGGTCCTGCAAGTCGAATATCAGGATGCCGACCCGCAGGATTTCTTCCTGGCGATTACCTTCGCCACCGGAGAGCAACGCGAAAGGTTGCTGCGGCAGGATGCGCACCGGGTAATCGCGAGCGCGCGCATTACGGATCGAAATATTGAAGGCATTCTCGTTGAAGCACTCGGCAGTGATTCGCTTTGCCAGCGCCTGGGCGACCTGCTGATGCGGCGGCGCTCAATCGGCGGCAGGGAGGGCGAGCTGCGAGCTTCTGGTGCTGCCGCGTTGCGCTCCGACAGAAATGGGAACGTGCCATTTTCTCCGAGCAGGCTGAAGACCGAATATGCCAATGGTTCGATTGTGCTAAACAATAAGTACTTCCTCAAACTTTTCCGGAGATTCGAAGCCGGGATCAATCCAGACCTGGAGGTCGGCCGATTTCTAACGGAACGAGCTTTCCCCAACATCACCCCGGTGGCCGGATGGCTCGAGTACCATCGCCATGGTGGCGAGCAGAGCACGGCCGGGATCCTCACAAATTTTCTGCCAAATGCGATCGAGGCCTGGGATTACACGCGCGACATGCTCAGCCGCTATTTCGATCGCGTCCGCAGCGCGCCGCCGGAAAGCCAACCCGACGCCTTGTCGGGCTGCTCACTGCTGGACCTCTCGGAGCGCGTTGGCGAATTCACAGTAGCGCAGGCGTCTCGACTGCCCCAAGAGGCGGTGATGCCGGCTATGGGGGCAGGCGAGACGCCTGCCCTACTCTCGATGATCGGCACCTACGTGGAACTTGCCCGGCTCCTCGGCCAGCGCACCGGCGAACTGCACCTGGCCCTGGCCGCGGAAGCCGCCGATCCAGCCTTCGCACCGGAGCCGTTCACGCCGTTCTATCAACGCGCGCGCTTTCAATCCATGCGGAACCTGGCGCTTCAGAACCTTGAGCTGTTGCGCCGTTCTCTCGGACAAGCGCCCGAGGCCGTGCGCCCGCTAGCGGAGAAGGTAGCTGCGCTCCAGCCCGAGATCATCAAACGGCTTCGCGCCCTCCATGCGGCCCCGATTTCCGCCAGGCGCATCCGGTGCCATGGCAACTTCCATCTGGGCGAGGTCCTCTACACGGGAAAAGATTTCGTGTTCATTGATTTCGAGGGAGAGCCGTCCAGGCCGCTGGGTGAGCGCCGGATCAAGCGATCTCCGGTGACTGATATCGTGCGCATGGTCCGCTCGTTCGATTACGTTGCCCACGCAGCTCTGCTCCAGCAACTCGAACTGGGCACGCAGCATCCTGAACACCTGCATCAACTCGAACCATGGGCCAGGTTTTGGGCGCGTTGGGCTGGCGCAATCTATCTGCGAGCCTGCCTGGATACCCTGGCCAACTCCGACCTGTTGCCCGCAAACCAAGAGCAGCTTGCCATCCTGCTCGATACACATCTCCTGCAGAACCTCCTGCACGAAATCCGCTACGAACTGCTTAATAGGCCACAGTGGTTGAAGGTGCCGTTGGAGGCGATGCTCGGAATCCTCGGAGGGTAGGCTTAGGCTTTCTGGCGAGATCGGCGTTTGATCCGATAAGGAGTCGGCTCTTCTCTTCTTTCCGCGGCCAAACTTTAACATCGCAATTTGCGATCTTAAAGCCAGCAGGCTCTGCCATTCCTCGCTGGACAGCCTGAACATGAAATCTGGAGGAAAGCGATCCGCATTCCGTTTTACCGCCTCATTAAAGCGAAAGGTAGGCACACCATAGACACGAGCAAGATCAGAATCGAGGATCACCCGCGTATTCCGCAGCGTGACGATACAGCGGTCAAGGTCGGGCTGGCCATTTTATTACTTAAGCCAGGGCGCCACCTGTTCTCCACTCCAAATCTCTTCGGTCGCCTGCCGTTCGCGCACCAGCGCCGCCTTACGGCCGCTGACCAAAACCTCCGCGGCCATCGGTCGCGTGTTATAGTTCGAGGCCATCGCGAAACCGTATGCGCCCGCGCTCAGCAGGGCCAGCGCATCACCGGCACACAGCCTGGGCAGTGGACGGTCGTGACAGAAGAAATCGCCGGATTCACATATCGGCCCTACGACATCCGTTTTCACAAGCAAACCATTGCGCCGTACCAAAGGCACGATCTCGTGGTAGGCATCGTAAAAGGCGGGGCGGATGAGGTCATTCATCGCTCCATCCACAATCAGGAAATGCTTTTTGCCAGTGCGTTTCACATACTCGACGCGTGTCACCAGGACGCCGGCGTTGCCGGAAATAAAACGGCCCGGCTCCATCAGCACTCGCAAGCCAAGGGGTTTCAGCAGCGGGAGCAGTTTGTCGGCATACTTTTGCGGCGTGAGAATATTCTTTGCCGCCGCAGATTTCCACCATTCAGGTGAGCCACTTTCCAGAGCCGGCTCGTACACGATGCCCAACCCTCCGCCGATGCTGAAAAACTCCAGGCCATGCCGCGCTTTCAATCGGGCCACCAGCGGCAGCGTTTTGCGCACCGCCTGCTCGAAAGGTTGCACCTGCGTGATCTGTGAACCGATGTGCATTTGGACCCCACGCAGATGAAGGTTCCGCATCCGCGCCGCCCGCGCATACACGGCTTCCACCTGCTCGAAGGCAACGCCGAATTTATTCTCGTAAGTGCCCGTGGTGATCTTTTTATGCGTGTGCGCTTCCACGTCCGGGTTGACGCGCACGGCCACAGGCGCGGTCTTTTTCAGGCGCGCGGCGATGCGGTTGATGCGTTCCAGCTCCGGCTCGCTTTCCGCATTGAACGTATAAACCCCTTTCCTCAGGGCGAACTCGATTTCCCCCTCAGTTTTGCCCACCCCGGCAAACGCGCACTTGCCCGGTTCGCCGCCGGCCTGGATCACCCGCTGCAACTCGCCGCCGCTGACGATATCGAACCCGCTTCCAAGCTGCGCCAGCACGCGCAAAACCGAGAGGTTTGAGTTCGATTTAACGGCAAAGCAAACAAGATGGTCCACGCCCGCCATCGCCCTATCCAGGCTCAGGAAATGCCGCGCGAGCGTGCGTTGCGAATAAACATAAAGAGGTGTCCCGAACTTCTTTGCAAGCGATTCAACCGAAACGTCTTCGCAGAAGAGCTTTTTGCCAACGTAATGAAAATCGTGCATAGAAAAATGGAATGTTGGAAAGTTGGAATAAAGGAATTGTGAATAGTGGAATTGTGGAATACTGCAGCCCGCCAGAGGGCGCTGCGAGCTATGGAATACTCCAGTATTCCATCATTCCATTATTCCACCATTCCATCCCCCAGTCCGGCTACTCGGCCAGTATTTTTGCCCGCTCCTGGTGGTATTGCTCGGGGGTGAGTTCGTCGGCCTTGTACTTGCGCAGGAGTTCGGAAAGCCGATGCTGCTTGTCTTGCGAGATCGGAAGAGCTGGCGCCTCGGGCCGCAAGCCTCCTTTGTAAGCTGGCGGCTGCTCCCTCCTGGGTTCCTCATTGAAATTTTGCACCGGCGGCGGAGTTTCATTCACCGGCTTGACAGAAGCCGTCTCGCGTTTCCGTTGAGCATCCGTCGGCTGTTTCGCTGCCAAGTCCGCTTTTCGCTTCTCTTCGGCCTGAACACGCGCCAATTCTTGTTCCGATTTACGCGCCTGCGCATCGGCTGCCGCGCGTTCCTGGTCGGCTTTCTTTCTCGCTGCGGCTTCAGCTTTTGCGGCCTGTTCTCTTTCCTTCCGCGCTTGGGCTTCCGCAGCGGCTTGCTGCTTCAATTCTGCCTTCGTCGGCTTTGCGGCAGAAGGAGCTGCGTTGGCCGGCGTCTGAAATTGAGGAGCGTTGCGAGTCTGCGGTGGTGCAACCGGTTCAACACTGCGCGCCGGCGCGGCAGGTGGTGTCGCAGCCATTGAGGCTGGCGCTCCGGACATCTCACTCATTTTCTCACGCATCGCTTCACGCGCCTTGGCGATCGCCTCCGGGTCCGAACCCTGCACGGTGTTCAACTGGGGACTCGGCGCAGGCCGCGGCTGGCTGTAGCTTGAGGTCGTGGGCAGAGCCGAAGGGTGCGACGGCGGAGGCACTGCTTTGGCGGACGCAGGGGGTTCAGCGTGAGATGGCGGAGTGGCGACGGGAGGTGGCGGAACCGGCTGACCGGTCAGCTCTCCCATTTTTTCACGCATCGCCTGGCGCGCTTTGCTGATTGCTTCAGGGTCCGAAGCCGGCGTCGTGTCCGACAACGGAGTGGCAGCGGGTCGAGCCTGTGCCATCAGGGGCTCAGCAGAGGCATGTGAAGAACGAGATGCGCCAGCCGTGGAAGGCGCAGACAGTGCAGCCGGTGGCTTTGTGAAAGGCGAGCGCGCCGCAGGGTTTTGTTTTCTCTCCAATTCAGCGCGCGCCTGTGCCGCTGCATCCGGGCTCGAAGCGGGCTGAGTATCGTTATCTGCTGTGAAACCGGCCAGGGGAGTTAGCGCAATCGCGCAAGCCGCCAGCAGTGTCTTTGAAAGCTGCATACAGGTATGGGATATGTACGAAAAATCAGGCCGAAGCGCAATAGATTTTGTCAGGGATGTCAGGAAGGACAGGACGGGACTACGAGATTGTGTTTTTGGCTCCCCGCCCCGTCTCCAACCATCGCCCTTCCAAGTCCCTCATGACAACATTCGCTATCGAGAGGTTCTCGCAACTATGTGTTGGATTTTTTCGCCCTTACAAGCTGGCTCTCGCCTCGCCGCCTCCTTTTTGAAGCTCCGGGCTATGGCTTCCTGCTCGGAGCGATGAGGGTACACCACAGCGCCTGCAAAGGATAATAGAGGACCGACCGCGCAATCAGGCCCTTCACCCGACTGCGGCTGACTTTTATCGGTTTAGCGGCGCCCAGAACGTTTCCGTGTCTCAGGAGCTGAATTGTCTCCATCCCGATCAGAATGGGCCAGGCGCAGGCCAGGCGCACACGGACGCAGCGTGCTGGAAGCGTGTTGGTGTAGCGCCAGCCGGCGCGTAAGTGTTCCTCCGCACGGTCCATGTAATGGTTGAAAAGAGGGCGCAGGCGCGGTTCGGTATCGGGTTTTAAAAGGTCTTCGGGCAAAAGGTTCATGCCGGCCAGCGTTTCCGCGGGTAAATAGCAGCGTCCCTGGCGTAAGTCGCGGGCCAGGTCGCGCAGGATGTTCACCAGTTGCAGGCCCTTGCCGAAACGCACCGAGTCCTTGAGCAATCCCGAGTCATCGAGTCTGGCCCGCGGAAAGAGGTGCGCACGGCAGATTTTGGTCCAAAACTCGCCGACGCAACCTGCGACGCGGTAGGTATAGTCGTCCAGCTCCGCGTCTGTCTGGAGGGCGATGATGTGCTGAGGGGAGGCTTGCGCGAAGCGTCGCAAATCCAGTTCCTGGCCGCTCAGGATTATGGACAGGACTTCTCGAACGAGTTGCGCGTCAGGCGGGGTGAGTTCGCGAAGGAAACCTACGGAGGTCTCACTTTGTTCGAGCAACAACTGCTCGGCGCCAGAGGGCTGGTTTTGAGCAAGTTCGGAAAGACTGGGCGAGGCGCCCGGCGAACTCGCAGGCGAGGACGCCTGCGCTACATTCGCGAAGCCAAGTATCCGTTGCCGAAAGGCCTCCAGTGCAGTCAGCCGTTGGTCGAGAGGCACGGCTTCGGTATCGGTGATGGTGTCGGAAGTGCGGGCCAGCAAATAGGCGAGGCCGATTTGAGGCCGGATTTTTGCAGGCAGGATGCGCAGAGTGAGGTAGAAAGAGCGCGAAACATCCCGCAGAACCGTGGTCAACAGCGCATGGGATGTAAGTTGGCTCATTCAGTCGGACCGGTCAGACCGGTCTGACGCGAAATTTCTTGCCCCACCGCGCCAATTGTTTTTTCACCTCCCGGCTGCCCGGAGAGCCCGGGAGACGCCGGCGGGCCATGGCGGAATCCAAGTCGAAGATTTTCGCTGCATCCGTTGCGAATTTCTTCTCAATGCTTTGCAGCTCGGCGACCGTAAGTTGATTGAGCGGTTTGGCCAGTTTTTCAGCCAGGGCCACGGCTGCGCCGACGGCATGGTGCGCTTGCCTGAAAGGGACTCCTTTGCGCACCAGGTACTCGGCCAGATCGGTCGCCAGCAACAGCGGGTCCTGGGCTGCAGCGCGGCAGACTGCCCGGTTCACGGTGATGTTTTTCACCATGGCAGCCATGATCCGCACGGTGGTCCGCACGCTTTCAACCGTGTCGAAAAGCCGCTGCTTGTCTTCCTGCAGGTCGCGATTGTAAGTCAAAGGCAAACCCTTGAGCAGTGTCAGCAGCGCTACCAGATTGCCGATGACCCGGGCCGACTTGCCGCGCGCCAGTTCGGCCACGTCCGGGTTCCGCTTCTGGGGCATGAGCGACGAGCCGGTGGTGTAGGCGTCGGCAATCCTGATGAAATTGAACTCGCTGCTGGCCCACAGCACAAGGTCTTCCGCCGTGCGGGAAATGTGTGTGGCCAGCAACGCCGCCACAGCGCAGAACTCGATGGCAAAATCGCGGTCGCTCACCGCGTCCATCGAGTTTTGGGTCACCTGCGCTCGGCCGCGCCGATCCACGAACCCCAGCAGCCTGGCCACAAATTCGCGATCCAGCGGCAGAGTCGAGCCTGCCAGGGCCCCGCTACCAAGCGGGCACACGTTAATACGGACTCTGCACTCGGCCAGCCGCTGCTGGTCGCGTTCGAGCATTTCGACGTATGCCAGTAAATGATGCGCCAGGTAAACGGGCTGGCCGCGTTGCAAATGCGTGTACCCGGGAATTAAGGTCTCAATCTCCTTTTTTGCCAGAGACACGAAAGCGGCTTGCAAGGCCACAATTTCGCCCTCAAGCGCCCTCGTCTCCTCGCGCAGCCACAGCCGCAGGTCAAGCGCGACCTGGTCATTACGCGAGCGGCCCGTGTGCAACTTGGCTCCGGCCGGTGTGCGCCGCGTCAGCTCGGCCTCGATGTTCATGTGGACGTCTTCGAGGTCCTCACGCCAGCGGAACTTGCCGTCCTCTATATCGTGGACGATGGATCTCAGCCCTTTGAGGATCGCTCCCAATTCCGGTCTGGTGATCAACCCAACCTTCTGCAGCATGGCCGCATGGGCGATGGAACCCACAATATCCTGCCGCCACAACCGCCGATCGAACGAAATGGATTCGGTGAACCGGGCTACATCCGCTGCTGGCCCCGCTGCGAAGCGTCCGCTTCTGGAAACCACCAACGGCTTTTTAGTTTGTTTCACCTGAAAGATTCAACGCAAAGACGCAAACAAATAAACTTCGGCAAAGGTTTAACGCAAAGACGCAAAGAAAAGACAGGCTGACAGAAAAATTTAAGGACAGAAAAAATTTCCTGTCCAAAATCTTTCTGCCAGTCTCCCTCTCTGCGTCTTTGCGTCTTTGCGTTAAAATTCGATCCGGTCTCCCGGTCTCACGTCGGCCCGTAAAACTGCTGCACAATGTCCCGGAACTGATTGTCCCCAGCCTTGATAATACCCATCTCCCGGGCGGCGTTCTCTTCCGAATCGCTGGCATGGGCGGCGTTGACCATGATGGTTTGGCCGAATTCCCGCCGGATTGAGCCAGGAGGCGCTTTCGAGGGATCGGTCGGGCCCAGCACATCGCGGATTTTGCGGACCGCCTCGACCCCTTCATACACCAGGGCAATGCACTTTTCCGAGCCGGGCCGGTCCACTTCGCCCAGCGGACATTCCGATGGGGCGCGGCCCGACATGAATCTGACGATGTTTTCGAATTGTTTGTCGCCGAGGGCAGGGCCGAGCATTTCGCCAAGCTGCCGCTCCTGATCCGGAGCGATCTTGAACCCAAGCTCTTTTTCGATGGCCGCCTTCGCCTTCGTCGCGACGACCTCTTTCATCTTTGCCCTGAGCATCTCACGAACCGGGCCGTAAAACTCGAGCGCTTGCCCAACGCTCATTCGCACCACCTGGACTCCCACGATGAAAAGGCCCGTCCTGGAAAAGAAATCTATCATGTTCCCGGGCCGGCCGGTAGGGAACCGGAAATTCTCGGGCTTGATCAGCACTAAGGTTCGCTGGGCCTTCTCGTCCGGGCCGTATGCAATCACGTTTTCCAGGATGCCGCCATCTGTGGCGGAATAACTGGCCCAAAGCTTGAGCTTGGATTCAGCTTCCTCGGACGTGGGCGCCGCCAGCACAGCCGGCTCGAAGTATTTCACCTGATCGTTATCATCCAGGATCAGGTCGCCGTAGGTATCGCGTATGGTTTGGCCGCCTCGGCGATCAGCGCTGATATTTCCCACCACAGACCGCGTGCGCCTGACTGCGTCTTCCCCCTGCAACAACAGCATCATCACCCGGCGGCGCCTGCCCGTTTTCGGGTCCGGCGCGAGATTTTGCAGAATGTAATTGTAAATCAGTTCCTGAATGTGCCGGTCCTGCGGGTCATCGGCTGAAATGGTCGCGTCCGAATATTTTTTCACCAACTCGGCGCTAGGCGCGAACATGCGCGCGCCCACCATATCAAGCCCCGTCCGCGCAATCAGCCGGCTCAGGATGCCGCCAGTACGGGATTTGTGCAGGGAATAGGGTGTAATTATGACGTATGCAAGTTGTTGGGCCATAGTCTCTCTTCTGAGATCAAG
Source organism: Verrucomicrobiota bacterium (assembly GCA_003176045.1). Lineage (GTDB taxonomy): Bacteria > Verrucomicrobiota > Verrucomicrobiia > Limisphaerales > UBA8199 > PSRM01. The sequence continues at coordinate 20,738 of PSRM01000234.1, forward strand.
AGACGCTGGGAGCAGCTTTGGGAGCAGCAGGCGTTGGGGAGCTTGGAGCAGCGGCGGCAGCAGACTTGCCGCCAAGAATCTTGAACATCACCGTGCCGCACGTGGGACACTTGCCCTTAATGGCTTTGCGCCCGTTCTTCATCGTCTCCTCGACGCCATCAACGATCTCTTTCTTGGCTTTGCACTTAACGCAGTATCCTTCGGGCATAGAAAAATCGGCCTGCCTCGAAGCTTCATGCCTCGCTGCAGTTATGCCCATAGCTTAGATGTGGGGTATCCACACCGTCAACCGGGAAAAGACACTTTGAGAACCCACAAGGGGGATCGCGGGGAATAGCGAGTGCCAGGCACTTTGTCTTTCACTTTGTCTTTCACTTTGTCTCTGCTGAACTACTCGCAGGATTCTCATTTTTGAGAAAGACCATGATTCCCTAAGAAAAGATTCGTTTGGAACTCATTGCGGACAGACAAAGTGAAAGACAAAGTGCGGCAAAAGCGAGTTCACCTGAAACCCGACACCTGACACTTGACACCTGACACTTGACACTGCTCTTCACCCCATCTTTTCCACCGCCACCCTTTGCACCCGATTCCCCGGCATCCCCCGAGCCAGGAAAGCACCCACGCGGGTACAGACTTCGGCTTCCGACGTATTGACCATGCAATAGGGCACTGGGAAACGGCAATAATCGGAACATGGCTTATAAGGGCAAGGTTTGCCCTCCAGCCATTCACCGGCAGGGTGAAGTGGAGCGAACCAATCGGGCAACTGCGGTCCGAAAATTGTAAAAGTCGGCACCCCGCTCAGGCCCGCCAAATGCGCCGGCCCCGAATCGTTGCCGATGAACGCCCTGGCCTTGTCCAATAGGCCCAGCAACTCGCGCACCGTTCGAGGTGTGGCGACTGAGGATTCTCCAGCCTGCAGCCACCAATCGCGCTGCTCGGGGTCGCAGGCCACCTGGACCGTGAACTTTTGACGGCGCAGGAACGCGATCAGTCCTTTGTAGCGCTCCAGAGGCCACACGCGCACTGGCTGCCCGGCCCCGCTATGAATCAGCACTTCGCCCGTTTGACGAGCTGGTGGAACCGGGATTTTTTCGCGGGTGGGCAATTCCAAGCCCAAGGCGCGCGCGATCACCCGCCAATTCTCGTAGATGTGATGCTCCGGTTCAGGCCGCGCCAGCGGGTGCGTGAGGAAAATTTGGCTATCCACTCGAGGAAATCCGATCCTCATTCGCGCTCGCACCAGGGCCAGCAACAAATGGTCGCGCGGATCCCAGCGCCAGGAAACGCCTACGTCATAACGCTCGGACCACAGGCGCACGACCCGAAAAATCTCACCCCATGGCCATGCCCAGAGCTTGTATTTGTGGCGAAAAGCTGTCCAGGGGGCCAGGAAAGGAACCACTCGGACTTCGGGCCAGAATCGGTCCCTGAGATCCTGCGCGAAAGGCTTGGCCAAGAGCGTCACCGCGTATTTTTTGCTCGCCGCCTGTAAAAATGGCGTGGCGATCACCAGGTCACCCAGCCCCCAAAGCTGAAGGACCAGCAATTTGGGCCGCCGCGTCACGACGCCTGACAACTCCTGCTGCATGGCCGCCGCAGGTGTTGAAGAATCACTAAATTGGTCGTTAGGAATCTTAATCTTAATCTTTCTCTTAACCTTACCCTGCTCAAAAGCTAGCCAAAGAGATTTGAAATTTCCGGCCACGGCTGAACACTGATCCAGACGGATAGAACCATAAAGTGAGGCACTTTCTTACGAGTTTTCAGCCGGCAGAGTCTAAGAAACCCAAGCCATGAGCGAAAGTTGAAACCGTGAGCCTCTGAGGTCGGAGCGCTGCAAGCCCATGCCTGGGAGCGCATTGGCCGGCCGGCGCCACGGTCATCTTGCCCGCCAGACACGCAGGCTTTAAACTTAAGACGCTTCTTTAAGCTCCAACCGTAACACCGTTTAGTTCAGCGATTCAATTGCCTGCTTCACAATGCCGGCACTACGGCTCAGTGCCTGCGTCTCCACCCCATCGAGCGGCAGCGGTATTGTCGCGAGCGCGCCTTGCCCACCGACCAGGTGAGGCAACGCCAGGGTGACGCCGTCACAAGCCTGCACATCCTCCATGCGCGCGCAGATGGTCAGGATGGCGCGTTGATCGTGCAGTAGCACATCCACGATCCGGGCCACGGCGCTGCCGATGCCATAGTAAGTCGCCCCTTTGCTGGCGATGATGTGGTAGGCGGCGCGGCGAACGTTTTCGTCAATGCCCCTGCGGTGCTCGTCCGTGAGCGGCTTGCCGTGGACTTTGGCAAATTCGTCGAGATTCAATCCGGCGATGGTCGCTTGCGACCAAACCAGCACCTCGGAATCACCGTGTTCGCCGATGACGTAGGCGTGGACGTGGTGCGGATCCACGCCGAAATGCAGGCCAAGCAGTGTGCGGAACCTGGCCGTATCCAGGGTCGTGCCTGAGCCGATGACGCGCGTGTGGGGCACGCCAAAGTCGGCGGCAAAACGCGCGGCCAGATGCGTCATGATATCCACGGGGTTGGTTACCACGAGCAGGACGGCCTCGGGCGCATGGCGCAGGACGGAGGGGACGATCTGGTGGAATACCTCCGCATTGCGCCTGAGAAGTTCCAGGCGAGTTTCGCCGGGCTTTTGCGCGACACCACCGGCTATGACCACGACCTCCGCGCCGGCCAGGTCCGGATAATCCCCGGCCCGAATAGTCAGCGGATGCGCAAACGGGACGGCGTGATAAATGTCGTTGGCCTCGCCCTCGGCCCGGGCGCGGTTCAGGTCCACGAGCACGATCTCACGGCCCACACCGCGCATCACGAGTGCGAATGCTGAGCTGGAGCCCACCATGCCGCACCCGACGATCCCAATCTTCATACATTGTCGCCTTCGGTCGAGCTGCGCTTTGCCGCCGCCGCACCTTTTTCGCCCCAGCGCCAGCCGAGGACAAAGGGATGGTCTTCGCCGCGCTCGTCAATATAGCGGCGATGCTCCAGGAGCGCGTTGCGAATGGCCTGCTTGGCATAAGCGGCGCGCGCGCCGAGCTGCGGTGAGCGGTCAATGACATCCTGCACCAGATGAAAGCGGTCCATTTCGTTCAAGACAACCATGTCGAACGGAGTCGTAGTAGTGCCTTCCTCCTTGTAACCGCGCACGTGAAGATTGCGGTGGTTGGTGCGGCGATAGGTCAGGCGGTGGATGAGCCAGGGATAGCCGTGAAATGCGAACACGATCGGTTTGTCCTTCGTGAATAACGTGTCGAAATCGTTATCGCTCAAACCGTGCGGGTGCTCGCTCGCGGGCTGAAGCTTCATCAGGTTGACCACGTTGATCACGCGCACCTTCAGCTCAGGAACGTGCTGATGGATCAACTCCACCGCGGCCAGCGTTTCGAGCGTCGGCACGTCCCCGCAGCACGCCATTACCACGTCCGGTTCGGCGCCTTTGTCGTTGCTGGCCCATTCCCAGATGCTGATGCCGGCGGTGCAATGCTTGATGGCGTCGTCCATGCTCAGCCACACCGGCGCAGGCTGCTTGCCCGCCACCACTACATTGACGTAGTTGCGGCTGCGCAGGCAATGGTCCGTGACTGAAAGCAGGCAATTGGCGTCCGGCGGCAGATACACGCGCACGATCTGCGCCTTCTTGTTGACCACATGATCAATGAATCCCGGGTCCTGATGCGAGAACCCGTTGTGGTCCTGGCGCCAAACATGTGAGCTGAGCAGGTAATTGAGCGAGGCAATTGGCCGGCGCCACGAGATGTGATTGCACACCTTCAGCCATTTGGCGTGCTGGTTGAACATGGAATCAATGATGTGAATAAACGCCTCGTAACAGGAGAAGAACCCGTGCCGTCCGGTGAGCAGGTAACCTTCCAGCCAGCCCTGGCATTGGTGTTCACTCAATATCTCCATGACCCGGCCATCCGGTGCCAAGTGATCGTCATATGGAAACCGCTCGGCCATCCAGGCCCGGTTGGTCACATCGAGCACATCCTGCCAGCGGTTCGAATTGTTTTCATCCGGGCTGAAGAGGCGGAAGTTTTTGCTCTCGAGATTCAGCTTCATGACATCGCGCAGGAATTTGCCCATGACGCGCGTGGCCTCAGCATCGGTGCCGCCGGGTTTTTTTATCTCGATGGCGTATTTGCAGAAGTCCGGCAAACGCAGGTCGCGCAGGAGCAGTCCGCCGTTGGCGTGGGGATTTGCGCTCATGCGGCGCTCCCCTTTGGGGGCAATCGCGGCCAATTCCGGATCGAATCGGCCATGGCTGTCGAACAACTCCTCCGGCTTGTAACTCTTCATCCACTGCTCGAGGATTTTGATGTGCTCCGGCTTCTCCTGCATGTCACCCATCGGGACCTGGTGTGAGCGCCAGGAATCTTCCGCGCGTTTGCCGTCAATTTCTTTCGGGCAAGTCCACCCCTTCGGTGAGCGCAGGATAATCATCGGCCACCGCGGCCTTTCGGTGGACCCATTGCCGGGCGTGCCGGTTTGGATGCGCTGAATTTCGGTGATCGCCTCGTCGAGCGCAGCGGCCATCAGTTGGTGCATCTTTAGCGGCTCGTGGCCCTCAACAAAGATGGGCGTGTATCCATAGCCGCGGAACAGGTGGTCCAGTTCCTCGTGGCTGATGCGCGCCAGCACACAGGGATTGGCGATCTTGTACCCATTGAGGTGCAAAATCGGCAGCACGGCGCCATCCGTCACCGGATTGAGGAATTTATTCGAGTGCCAGCTTGTAGCGAGCGGCCCGGTCTCGGCCTCGCCGTCACCCACCACGGCCGCGACTATCAGGCCAGGGTTGTCGAAGGCCGCGCCGTAAGCGTGGCTGAGCGCGTAGCCCAGCTCGCCGCCTTCGTGAATGGACCCCGGCGTTTCGGGGGCGACATGACTCGGAATTCCGCCCGGGAAAGAGAATTGCTTGAACAACTTTTTCATCCCTTCCTCATCCTGCGAGATGTTCGGATAAACCTCGCTGTAAGTCCCTTCGAGCCACGTGTTCGCAACAATACCCGGGCCACCATGCCCCGGCCCGATAATGTAAATCATGTTCAAATCGCGCTCCGTGATCAGGCGATTCAGATGGACGTAAATGAAATTGAGGCCGGGCGTCGTGCCCCAATGCCCGACCAGGCGCGGCTTAATGTGCTCTTTCTTAAGCGGCTCTTTGAGCAGCGGGTTGTCGTAAAGGTAGGTCTGGCCCACCGACAGATAATTGGCCGCCCGCCACCACGCATCTATCTTGCGCAGTTGATCGGACGAAAGCGGACCTTTGGCTGCCCGGGTTGAGTCCCGGAGTTCGGAACGGCTCGGGGTCAGCTTGGGTTGAGGAATTCTGGATTTGGCAGTTGTACTTTTCATAGATTTGGATTTACAGTGAGTTTGTACCCGACGCAAGTGCTGGGCACAACAATATGCTTGCCATCGCCCTTACTGTACGGGACAGCGAGAGGATCCTTGGCATACTCTGTGCCAGACGGAGTCGCGGACGGCCTCGTCCGCGTTCAGGAGTTTTTTTCGATCCCGGAAAGCAAATCACGCTTCGTTTACAGTTGGTAACGATCGTCCGTTGATTTGATACGAACATACATCCTTCTCATCCATGCGCAATCGTTGTGGACGCCCGGTCGTCCTTCGAGCGAGCGGTCGCCCCGCTGATTGAAGCTTTATCCTGGTCAGTGGTCTGGTTTCCCGTATTTGTGTGGATAAAAGCAAAGTAACCGATGACCAGCAGGACGCCAGGTATCCACCACCAAAGAGCGACAGCGAGGTTGTGTGGGGACACCGTGGAGTCATATATCGATAAGGCAAAGTTCGGATCACGCGCCGGAAGAATATTGGGAAAGATACCTACGGCCGCGGTGGCGAGCGCAGCAAAAAGGGCAACGCATGAGGAGAGATAGGCAAGGCCTCGTTTGCGATGGCTTCCCCAGATGAGAGACGCGGCTAAACCGGCAAGCGTCAGTGTCGGGAACAAGAGTCCCCATGGCCGGGCTCGCAGAGCGTCACGAAATTGCAGGCGGGCCGCGAAGCTGGCGAGGTCGAGGAACAGGAGGAGCACGAACGTGGTGATGCAGAACGGAATTGCCAGGCGGGCGGCACGTTGACACACAGGCCCGTTAGTCCGTGCCTCAAGCCAACATGTGCCGTGGTGCGCCAGAGCGAACACGGCGGTCAAGCCTGCGAGGACTGTGTACCAATCCAGGATGCCGGTTTGTTGGCCTACGCGGAAGTTGGTCCATAAGGGTTCGAAAAATATGCCCTGGCCATCGAGCGGCACCCCTCGGACGACATTGCCCAAAGCGGTGCCGAAGAAGAGTGCCAAAAGAAAGCTGCTGAGCGACAGCGCGACATCCCAGAACTGCCGCCACAGTGGATCGTTGATGTGATGGCGCAGTTCCAGGCCAAGCCCTCGGAAAGCCAGCAACCACACTACGATCGTCAACGCCAGATAAAAGCCGCTGAAGGACGCCGCCAGAGCGGTTGGGAAGGCCAGGAACATCGTTCCCCCGGCGGCGAGCAGCCAAACCTCATTCGGTTTCCAGGCCGGGCGAATGGCATGAATGACTTGTGAACGCTCCTCCTCATTCCGCGCGATCAGCAGCGACAGCATGCCTACGCCGAGGTCAGTGCCGCCCAGGACGACATAGCCGCCAAGCATGAATACCAACAAGCAAAACCAGATCAGAGTCATTTCACGAAGGTGTTGTCTGGATGGGTTTGAGTTCGACTCGCGGACGGGGGCGTCCGCGCTCCTAATTTCACGCAGGCATTGGCTGGATGGGTTCGGACTCCGGTCCTTGCCTGAGAATTTTCAGGAATAGTACGAGGTAGATGATGGCGAGCAAAACGTAGAGCCCCAGGAAGCCAAGCAAGGTGAAACCAACATTGCCCGAGGAAACGTTTTGCGAACTGCCCTGAGCCGTCCGAAGGAGGCCATAAATGATCCATGGTTGGCGACCGGTCTCCGCGGTCACCCAGCCCAGGGTGTTGGCAATGAACGGAAACGGCCAGGCCAACATCAAGGCCCAGAGTAGCCCGCGTTTTGCAAAGAGAGTCCGCCGCCAGGCGAAGAATGAGGCGAGTGCCATCAACACTATGAACAATGTTCCGAGCCCGGCCATGATGTGGTAGGAATAATAGACCAGCGGGACGAATTGGGGCCACTGATCCGGAGGAAACTCGGCCAACCCTTTCACTGGAGCATTCCAACGTTGGTGCGTTAGAAAAGAAAGCAGGCCCGGCACCTTGATCGGGTTGTCGAGCCGCAGAGTCTCCATGTTCGGCTGACCGATGAGCACCATCGCCGCGCTGTCTTCAGTATGGAAGTGGCCTTCCATGGCAGCGAAGGCCGCCGGCTGATGCTGGTAAACCAACTTGGCTTCCCAATCACCGGTAGGTACAGCGGCCAACACACTTGCTGCGAGACCGACGACCACCGAAACCGAGAGGAAGCGCCGGGAGTTATTGATGTGGACGCCGCGGAGCAGGTAAAGCGCCCCGATCCCGGCCATGCAAAAGCTGCCGGTAATGGCCGCGCCTGCCATGTTGTGCAGATACTGAATCAAGGCCCAGCGGTTGCTCAAGAGCGCCCAAAGACTGATCAACCGGGCTGACCCATCCGGCTGCATCTCGAAACCAACGGGGTGCTGCATCCAGGCGTTGGTGCAAACAATAAAATAGCCGCTTAGCCAACTCCCCAGGAATACCAGGAGCGCGGCCGCCCAATGTCCCCATCTGCCCAGTTGTTCCTCGCGATAAAGCAGGAAATACAGAAATGCGGCCTCAAGAAAAAACGCAAAAACGCCCTCCATCGCGAGGGTTTGGCCGATAATGCCGCCAGAGACTTTGGAGAAGCGGGCCCAGTTCGTGCCGAACTGGAATTCCAGCGGAATCCCGGTCACAACGCCCAAGGCAAAACTCAAGCCGAACAGCTTCAGCCAAAATCGCGCGGCCCGGTTTGCCTCCTCGTCTCCGCGCAGGGCCATCGTCTTGAGGATGAAGATCAACAACGCAAGCCCCATCGTGAACTGGGGAAACAGATAATGGAATGTGACTGTGAACGCGAACTGCAGACGATGGACATCGGCGGCTTCCATACTCACACGACCGCATCTTCCATTTCGATCAGGTATTCTGTTTGCATTCGGGCCAGCGCGGCGCGCATCGCGAATGCATCCGCTTCGTTGTTGAATCCAAGTACGATCAGGTTGCTCATATTGTTTTTTACCTTTCTACGTTTGTTTTTTGACGGAAATGTCTCGGGCGCCTTCACGGAGGGTGACTATTCCCGGCAACTTTTCCCGGATGCGCCGGGAGAACGCCGGGTCTTTGTCGGCCGCCTTCGCGCGGTCGGTGATTTGACTGCGCGCTTTGAGTTCGGCAAATGGGAGAGTCTGATCCAGCGACTTCCGCTCGTAGGCCATCTCGTCAACTCTTGCATTAGCCAGAATCCGCCAGTCGAATCGCGCGTTCTTCACGTAGGGCTTGGCCAGTCCACGGATTAAGGTAGTGCAGTTAGCAGTCACGGCATTGTACCACTCCGCCTGGTCCTTGAGGCGGTTGATCTGTTTCATGTACCCCAAAAACACCTGGCGCGCCACCGCAATGTCTCCGTTCAAACGATACAGATAGACGCTTTCTCCCCGGTAATTGGTGCGAAGCCGAACGAGATCGCGCTCGTCGCCAACGACGTAGATGAGTTCGAACTGCCGGAAGAAGCCTTTGATGGCGGAGAAACCCTCGCCCTTTTCCTTCCGGGCCTCGATGGAAAAGCAGACATAGTTGCCACCTTCGAAGCCGAAGCTCAACATGGTATGGGCGATCAACGGCGGGCCCCAACAGCAAACATAAAGGTCCGCTGACTGCAGTTTCGCCACGTCGTAAACCCTGTCGTAGTAGCTGACGGTGTAATTGGTTTCACTGAGGTAATCGCAGTTGCGCACGTTGTGGATCGTCACCCGGTCCCCATTTACCTCAGCGAAGGGCAGCAAGGCCACATCCGGTTGCCAGTCGCGATTGTTGGAAGGAGGTATCAGGAGGAACCACGCGACCACGCCGCCGAAAAGCGCCAGCAAGACCATGCGGGCCACCCACCAGGGACGCACACGGATCAGAATTCCGAAAAGCACCGCCAAATAAAAGATCGAGGCCAGAGAACGCATCCATCCAGGGGGCAGATTTGAATAGTAAACCGCTAGCGTGGACCAAACGGCGAGGCCGGCGAACACCAGTCCCCGCAGTAATCGAAAACCCATCTTCGCCGTGCGGGTGAGCGCCGACACGAGCCTTGCCCGGTCCTTCCCGTGGCCGTTCAGTACCTTTGTTTGTTCTGCTTCGATGCTTATTGATGGGCTAAGCCTTACTCATGCCACATGCGTGCGTCGGCTGTGCATGATGAGATAGCCGCTCCATTAAGTCACCCGGCAAACGAGAGAACGCTCGGAGTCAGGCGGGCGAACACTGCTTCGGTAGTTCGTCCCACTACTGAGTCTCGACGGCTTAGCTGTTGCGCCCCATGCAGAGCCTATAGACAATGGACGGAATAGCGTCCCTAGGCCGAACTTCCGTCCTGACCTTTTGGCAAAAAGCGAAAAGTTTGCTCTGCTTTCCCCGTAAATTGTGCTTGAGAACACAGGTAGCGGGACAAAAGGTCCGGGAGATTGGTCATTTGCGGTTCGGTCTTGCAGCCGCAACCCTGCTTAAGACCATCGACCAGGCGCGCGGAAAGTAGCAGCCGGCGATTCAGAACGGACCGCCAGTTAGGAGTAAGGCCTCAGTCAGAGCGGGGCGGAGCGCCGAACTCCGTTTCGGCGCGTTCGGGAATCCGTGACAGGTTTGCGCCGAAATAGAATTCGGCGCTCCGTAGCGGCCGTCACTCAAGCAGTCCAGTCAGAAGCAATTTAGTCAGAAGCAATTTAGTCAGAAGCAATTTAGTCTTGCAAAAGCCAGAACCAGGAGCGATTCTGGTTTTGGCTTTTCCTTTGGACCTATGAGAAAGCTGATCTGGGTTTTGATCGCGATGCCCATCCTACTGGCGGGCTGTGGAGGCTTCCACGCCAGCAAATCCATATCGCCCCTCGACTTCCTCCTTCCCGGCCTCATGCAAAACGACCCCTCGCGACCACCCGTCCCGGAATGCACGAATGCGCCCACGGTGCTGGCTGCGCAGACCGTGTCAGTCAGTAGTCCGTAGTCAGTGGTCTGTGGTCTGTGGTCTGTGGTCCGTCTTCGGAGGGATTAAGATTAAGAGAAAGATTACGATTAAGAGGCGTGTGTATATGTACATCCTCAAAAAGGGCTGCAAGTGAGAGGTGCTCGGTAAATACGGGCTGAAACCGCGTTTTAAAGTGTGCTGCAAGTGTGCGGCAGGTGTGCTGTGGCTGGGAGGTGTCGGCAAATGCGGGGCGGAATTGGCCTTTTTGAGGGACCTCAAAGTGTGCTGCAGGTGTGGGAGGAATTGAGGACGTGGAAGTGAGAACGAGGGGCCAGGGGTGCTTCCGAAGCGGCGGCGCGCCTACGGAAAGCGCTCATCGTACAGACGAGAAATTCTCACCAGCGCGGCACCATACTCTTTGGCGGTGGCGTCATAATCTACCCACTCGAACGCGAAAGGGTCGGTGTTGGTGGCGCGGAAGCGCAGGATCACGAATTCGTCAAAGCTGGGCCTGGCTCTCGAAACCAATTATTGCTCGGCGCTGGCGGTGCTTGTTGCTGAAAAGTATGGCCTCTCACGGTTTGCTGCTGCAGGATTCTTCGATGCGCTTTCAAGTTCTGGTCAATGAAGAGCCACGCCCGGTAGAACTCGTCTTTGGAGGTGCGCGCGATTTGGCGCTGGTGGACCGGTGGCGAGTTCCTCCTGGGGTCGCCTCCGGGTCGGGAGCGCGCGACGCACTGGAATTCGCTCGTCTGGCATCAAAGCGTTGGCGTTATTACCGAGAGTCCATTTCTACAGCATCTGACCTGGAGTCATTCAGGTCAATTCTCCAGCAGCGCCGTGAGTCAGAAATTTCCGTGCTGTTGGTGGTTCGGGCTGATTGGTTCAGTTACTCCCGCATTCTCGGTCTGGCCCAGTGCCGGCGCACTTACTGCCATCATATCATCCTGGAGTTTCTCGCTGTGCATCCTTCCATTGTCGGGGGCTTACAGCCGATGATTCGCGGTGTCGGCGCAGGTTTGATCTACAGTTTGGCCGTCCTGGCTGGAGCCGTGGATGTGCCGCTCATTTGGGGTGAAGCGACCGCCTTTTCTGCGCCCTTCTACGTGAAGACCTGCCGGCTTCCGAAAGTGGAGGACTACTTCTTTCTGCGCAAACGATCTCTGCAATTCTGTCGCGGGCAATTCCGTCGGAAATATTTCGGCGAGGCTTGAAATTCTTTGCTAAGAGACGGATACTGAAGCTGTGAAAAAGAGAACCGTCTCAAAAGAGGAAATGGTCAGGACTCTCAAAGAGGCTACTGCCTGTGAGGATTATTTTCCTGGCGTCCTCGGAAATCCGATTACCTTTGCCGCTCGTTGGGGGCTTCCTTTGTCGAAGAGCTATCTCAAGTTCAAGCAACGAGAACTGCGAGCCGCCAAAAGGCAGGCGCACAGCAATTCCGCCGGACACAACGGTAACTCGAAAAGGAAGCGCCGCACGGATAAGGTCAGGTAAGGGAGGCTGGCATCAAAATCCGAAGATCTCAAATCTCCAGCCAACTCCTTTCGGCTGGCCCGTTTTCTATTTTCTATTGTCTAATCGCTATTCCCGGGATTTCTCCTCCCTCACTGCGTGCTCCGTAGTCCGTGGTCTGTAGTCCGTGGTCTGTGGTCAGTGGTCCGTCCTCGGTCTGGTCCGAACGGTGCGCGGGAAATCTAGCGCCCACTCCGCGGCGGGTTCGAGCATGCTCCTGAGCAGGCTTCAGTTTGGATCGCACAAGAACGGTTTAGAGGATAGCAGCAGGGAATTCCAGTAGATTTGCTCAGCGAATCTCAGGGAATCCTGCACTAGTGGAAAAAACTCGCTCTGGACTCGGCGACGCCTTTTGATCAAGTCCCCGATAACTTGGAAGAGATTTCAGTCACCGCGAGTGCTTAGATTTTTTACGTTTCAGCGCGGACCGGGGTCTTGTAGCTAAACCTCGCGTTTTCGGAGGTGATCATGCACGTCTGAGATCAACCTCCAAGGCTGTTTGTCCAGATTTACCTCCAAATTAGGTACCAGCTGAACCGCTCGCGTAATCCAGGCGCGCTTATCGGCCTCCCAATGAACTCCATAGTCGCTTAGGGATGCCTCTAGCTCCCCGGACGGGTTGATAAAGAGGCCAGCAGCACCGCAAATAGCGTAGAGCTTTTCAAACTCAGCGCGAGTGTTTTTCAGCGCCGCCACTCCGCCTTTCTTCAAAACTTGCCAGCCCGAAGCATCAGCTTTCAATTTTTCTGATTCACGCCGAAGCTGGTCCAAAATCTTTTCCTGAACATTTGGATTTCCCGCAAGCGCTGCGTCGGCAGCGGCTTTCATTTCAGAAATTCGCTTTCTTGCCGTTTCCAAGCGAGCCGAAGCAGGTGTAGCCCTTACTTCAGCGTCGATCTTTTCCCTCGCTTCCTGTGCTTTCGTGAGCGGATCTCCTGTGATTGCAGCAGCCTCAAGCTGTTTATTGAATTCTTCCGGGTTGTTTAGAACGTCAATATCAACGACGCCTGCACACTCCATTCCGAGCTTTTTATACGCAGCCAAAACTTTCGGCACCGTCTGCTTGTTGTCCGCATTAACAAAATGAAAATCGAGGCCAGTGTTCACTTTGTTCGACACCAACTGATAGAAACGCGAGTCCGCATCAGCCTCGGTTACTACAACTCCGGAATAAAAGAGGCCATTGAGCACGCCCGCAGCGCTAAGGAGCGGGTCAGCAGTTAACCTGCGGAGGTCAACCGGATCGAGTGTGTTGACAACATTGTTATCGCCTGCCCGGTCAATTCGGGCTACTAAAACATCATTCGCCTTAAAAATAACTCCCCGCAACACATCGGCGCTATGGGTCGCCACGATAACTTGTCGTTCTGGCGACGCTTGAGATGCTATGAACTGACCGATGCGAAACGCTTGCGGCGGGTGCAGAAAGGCTTCTGGCTCATCAATTAAGACAACTGGCCGCCGAAGTGTGGTCCGTGCGACGGCTATGCCAACGTAACTGCGCAATCCGTCGCCCTGATCATCAAGCCGTTCGCACTTGACAAGGGTGGCTCGAGCGTCCCGTGGATCGGGGGGTAAATTGCTGAAGTCAGTTCCAACCTTAAAATCCAGCCTCTGCGGGATTGTGAAATCCAACACTATCTGAATTCCAGGGAAAGCCTCCGAAACAATCTGACGAATCTCCAACTCCTTTTCTCGTCCACTAGCGTAGAGCACCTGAAGCAGATTCGCAGCTTGATGGGGGTCAACGGCGCTTGGCTTCTGCGAAACGAGGCTCAACCGCCCCTCAGTCGTCAGCATTGCGGGGAGCTGCGCTCCGAAATGGGTCAAGAAATGATCCGGCCGCTTCACAAAGGCGTCAAAATCATCCGGCCATTTTCGAACGGCACCACCGTAACCGATATTTTGTTCGTCGTGTAGTGTTGGCTGTAAAAATCGAAAATGAGCCTGACCCTCATGATCCAAGATGGGCGAAATTCCGTAAGTGGATTCCAGTTCCTTCGCATTTTGAGGAAAGTTCGTAAGGGCACGTCCGACCACGAGAACACTCTTATTATTGGTCGTCGTAAGCTTCAGGATGTCTTTCAACGCGCGACTTTTGCCGCTGTTGTTTGGGCCCACGATCACCGTCAGATTTGGAAGGCTTAAGGTGCTCGAGTCGGAAAAGGTGATCTCTTGGATGCGGTAGTGATAGGGCATAGGATCGCGATCGTTACGCTTTGGGGACGCATTAAGGCGAGGGATGGTGACGACAACATCGTCGGGGTTCTCGGAGGTGTTGCAGTTGGTTGTCCCAAGCGCTTTGCTGAGGAGAATATTACCGGTGCGGTGTTCGACAAGATCTAATTATGGTCCTCATTGGTCAGCGCCGAGAATTTAAACATGCGGAGGAGTTCGGGCCACCTCCATCGGAAGGAATTTATTGCGAACCCGACTCCTTAAGAAGCGACGATCGGCGGCTGAACGCGTGTGGATGAAAAACGCAGAAAAGTTTCAGGTGAGGAAATCCATGCAGGGCGGGGCTCGCGAAATCATAAAAAGGCGGGCTCGGGGCTGGCGCACGCCGAGCCCGCCAAGGGTGGTAAAATCGCCGAATCCGGCGCAATTGGACTAGCACTAATCATCAAGTTCAGGCGCGTTCTACTGTTAGAAGAGGATACGGGCGAGATCCATGGAACTCGCCCCGAGAACACGATCCCGAGTCGTAGGCCATTTAGGCCTTTATTGGCATTCCGATAATATGGGCTTTAACCCGCGCCAGTTCTACCCCACCGGTTTATCACGCCGATTCGCTTTCGCTTGAAGGGTTGTGTTCTGGACGCTCATTATACTGTAAGTCAAACCGGGCTCGCATTAACAGCCTTCGGCTTGGGCTTTCTGTTGTCCTGTAGAATTACCGAACTCAATAGAGGCTCGGCTTAGCGTAGTTTCTTGTCCTTTTCGCCGAACTCGAAAGTAATTCCGATTCCGGACTTATAGGTCGCTTTCGTAATGCGGCGGGCGAGAATTGTCACCGCGCGTGCGACCGGGACAATAAACAGCACTGCTAATACGCTAATCAGCTGGGCGTTTATTTCTTGCATAGAAAAGCGGTTGCAAGCCCCGACTCCCTGCATGTCAAAGAACGTGAGTTTGTGTACAACAGAAGTTCGGGTTTTGCAAGTAAAATTAACTTGAGCGAGGGAGTTCCCTTTCTTGAGCCAATCTATCTTTATCTTCCGTGAGGAGGGTGACCTGAGTGGCTCCAGGTCGTTTTTCTGTCAGCTGGCTACGACAGCAAATACCGAAGCGCGCGAAAAGGGGGCCACCCATAGCATAGTTAGGCATGCCGGGGCGCGATTCTACCCGCTTAACCAATTGCCTCTGACATTTCGCGCTTCGAGGCAACAGAGGACAGAGGAGAGTCGTCAGTGGGCAGTAGTCAGGCGTCAGTGGCCTGGGGTCGGAAATCAGCCACAGATGACAGAGAACGGAGGACACAGGACAGGTGTCCTGCTCTAGCGGGCTATAGCCACCGTGAAATGGGAGCTGGCTTGCAGTACCGTGGGATCTAAGATTTGAGATTTAGAATGTCAGAGAGGAAGGAAAACCGGGTGGGCCCTGAATTCTCGCACGCAGGTTTTTTTTGCCTGCGAAAGATGCGAGAAGGCGCGAAAAGCGAGAGTGAAGAAGCGCTACTTGTCCCAAGACAGCTTCGTCATTTGCGTTAGCTGCGCCATGATTTCTGAGTGACCCGCGATTAACTTGCTGTCCGCGATTATATACAAGCGCTGTTCGTTATGCTTTGCGTCGATTTTGGACGTGCTGTAAGGGAGATTCGTCTTAGCGAGCAACTCGTTCACCTCTGGCGGGACCTTTTTCGAAAACCAGAAGACCAGCCTGGACTTGTTTCCACCTGCAGTCTCGAGCTTGAGGTATCTCTGACCGTCAATGAGGACTGCGATGTACGAATTGACGTAGTGCAATTCAGCAGTGGGGAAAGTGGGGCTGATTGCTTCGAGAAGAGCTTTGGAGGTATCAAGCGTGCCGGGCGATTCCTGTCGCCAATATCCTTCGTTGCACTCCTGGTAAACTGATCCATTGGCTGAATCGTCCGGCTCGTCGTAGGCATCGAGTATTTTTGTAAACAGCAGGGATTTTGCGCCAGCCGTCTCGATAATGCTTGCCTGGATCGCTATTAACGGAATCGAGTGGCTAAAAAGATGAATTACCTCGAAGAACCTCCGGTTGATGTGTTCCGCCACCAGAACCGCGGAGTGTTGCCGTTGTGGGAATCTTCGCCGTTCCCTGTTCCAGTATTCAATCGTTCTGATTATGTGGGTCTCGTCTGTTTCCCCAAGCATTACTTCGACTTCATACATTGCGTCGTTATCCGGGTCTTTCAAGAGAATGTCGAGCCGGCCGCCATGTAACTGGCGCCGCTCTTTGTCCAATACTTCCAGGTCGCCAAAGCCCAAGATCGAGGGATTCTTGCAGATTTGGTCTTGCAGCCAAACCTCATCATGTCCCAACTCGCGGATTGAAACCGCTTTTGCTATCGCAATGTCGCCTTCCATATCTTGTTCCGCTGTGAACTGGACTGATTATGGTCCAGCGCGACAAAGGGTCAATGCGTTTTGCCTGCTTCGGTGACAGCCTCGATGGAACCATCACTGGTTGTACGAACTGATCACGGTGCCAACCCAGTTTGGGCTGGTGTTGTCCGGAGATCGGGAGAGGGAGACTTCGGTTTGGTGGCCAAGATCAAACGGGTTACCAAAAGTGCAGCGAAGATAATTGGCACCACCCGCCGTGTTGTACAACTGGTTTGTGCCGCGGGTGCTCGGGTTCGCGAGGATTATCGAGTCCCAGTATTGGCCTTGGCCGAATTGGATGATGTAGGAGACCACTACCTGTCCTGGGTTGGCGCTGTTGACTATTCGCCAGCCGTCGGTGGTACCGTCACGTTCAAGGGTCAGTGTATCCGTGCGGGCCACGATGGAGCCAAGCGTCGAATTCGTGGATTGGATGCGGCGGATGATGAGGCCACGGCCAGCGGGTTCGGCTGTACCGGTTTCAGAGCCTTGGCGGAGGAGGCCGGCGAGTTTGAGGTCGGTGCCTACGGTCAGGGAGCCTGGGAATTGGCTGCTCCCGGCGGCGTCCAGCGCTAGATTTGCATCAATTTCAAGCTGAGCGGCTGGGCCCAAGCCCGGACCTTCCTTAGAGGCGATGGAAGTCTGGCCGCTGGTGTCGCGCAGCATGAATCCGAAACCCGAGCCCCCTACATTGAGAGTTGCAGCTACGGCGGAGGTTACGTCAATTGTGACGAAACGCTTGGCTTGGATTTTGGCGGCTGGAGCTGTGCCGATTATGATTGAGTCAGAAGTCGGCATCGGTGTGTTCGTAACAACAGCTTCAGTCCAGGGCGAAGTGATCGAGGTGGCGACGAGATCGCCAGAGTTGCGCGCGTTCACGATGTAGATTTTGAGCCTGGCGCTTACGATGTTGGTTGTATTGAACTGGGCAGGAAGCGAGACGAGGTCGAACTGCAGGAGCGCGGCCTGATTCGCGTTGAGAGTGAGCATGGGTGCTTTCCCGTTGGCTGGGGTCAGGGCACCGGCGGAGGAAGTGAAGGTGTCTTCCGCAACGGGTAGCGAGATCGCTAAGGCTGAGGCGGTGACAAATGCGGAGATCACGATTGACGTTACGAGGGTTTTCATTGTCTGTAAGTGGTTCTTCGGTTGTGGCTGACATATTATTTGGCGGGTCAAGATCCCAAATGGTTGCGACGGCGGTGGTTACCGCACTGAGACTGGCGGCATGTATTTCGCATCGGGAGGCGGTGATTGGTAGTCAATGCGGCCCTTGGATTCTCTTGCGTTGCGAAACTCCAGGACTAGTCGGATCTTCTGCATCTCGTCTGCGTGGTCGCGAAAGCAGCGGTAGAACAAGTAAAGCACCCATACCTGGGCCGCGAAGACGATTCCACCGACTACGAAGCCTGCAAAAGCGAGGTTGCGCAACATGTCTTGTTGCTGCTGAAGCATTTGTTGGTTGAAGCTCATCAGTTGTTGGAAGTCGGGCATACCAATAGACCAGCAGATCGGACGTGTGGCGTCAAGAGCCTTTCGCCTTGGCCGCGGGCCGTTTATTAGCCGCGCCACAGCGATTGATAGTCAGTGATTCGCGGCCCCACTTTCATACTTTCATACCTCTTTGCGGCACGGCTCTGGCACGGCTCTGTCAGACCCTTGTCACGGCTTTTGGCACGGGTAAATCGCCAAAAAAACCCAGTAAAATGCAGATTGTCACGCTGTCACGGCTCAGACCACCAGAAGGTCAAAAAGGGTGGCAAAACTGTTCATTAATCCACGATTTCTAGACACTTTCAGCTTGCGAGTCGGGAACATACCGGAGCCAGACTTCCAACAAATCCAGTCTCTCGTACCCTTTCGCGCGCATTTCTGCAGCCCGCAGCGTTTTTGGATGGATGCCGTATGGACGCAACTGATGCGCAAGCCACAGTTCGTTCAGCTTCTTGCTTCCCATCGCCTCATGCCAGGGCCGCTCCTTGAGCAGGCCCAGAAAATAAATAATGTTCCGGCTGAACAGCCGCTCCGCCTTGTAATAGCTAAAAGCCCGCAGAACATCCCACAGCAGCGCCCCGATGGGACTCGATTCCTGCGCCATCGCGCTTAAGGCCGTGGCTGCATCCCGCGCCAGAGCCGGCCAACGGCCACCAGCCACATCCGCAAGCGCCAGCAGGGGGTCCCAGACATCGGCGGCCCGGTCGTTCAAGTCCACGGGGATTTTCGGCTTCGCCGCCCTGATGGCGCGCGCATGATCGGCGGCGAATCGAGCGCAACGGCGCCGAAGCCCCCCTGCCGACAGGTTGCGCAACCGTTCGCATCGCTCGCCGGTGCTCTTTCTGTGCATCGTGATCACAATGCAGCGATCTGCCAGCGTCTCGGGCAGCCGGCCAATCATCGAGATGACCTTCGGGCACCAGCACGAAAACTGCGTCAGCCGGCCGCCGGTCAAATGGGCGAGAGGGGTTGCATGAGGGTCGAGAGCCGTGGGACGAGGGGCGAGAGTTGGATGGCTTTTGACATTGGACTTCTTGTCCGCCGCAGCTTTAGCGAAGGTGGATGGACTTTGGATCTTGAACTCAGTCAGGAGTCCGTCTTCTGTCCTCTGCCCTCTGTCCTCTGAATTCCGCTCCCCTGTCCCTGGTCCGTGGTCCGTACTTGGCTCGGGGACCGAGCGGCCTTCGACTTTGGACTTTGGACTTTGGACTTTGGACTCTCCGAGTGGTCTCCTTCGTTGACTGGACACCCTTACCACATACGCCGTGCTGCGGGTGTAGCCGGAATTGAGGATGCCGCGCAGTTCTTCGTTGCCCTGGAGGAAGGTGTCGGCTTCGTCAATGAGTAACGTTGGATGGAGTTCTTCGATGACACGAAACAACGCGGGCGGGCTGATGTTGGCGGCAATGACAGGCCGGTTGACGAGCGCGTTGAGAATGCTGAGCAATGTGGTTTTGCCACATCGTTTTTCCGGCGACTCCAGACCGATGTAGGTGCTGACTTCCCGCAGTTCGTAGACGTAGGTGTGCAGGATCCAGAGAGCCAGGGTTTCGGGCGCCCATTTCGGGAGCACGACGAATCGGCGCAGGGTGGCGGCAAGAGCGTCCAGGAGCGCCCCGATTTCGGAAGTGGAAGGGGTGCAAGGGATTTCTGGCTGTTGATTCGTGTTCATAGATTTGTTTTTGGAGAATTGTAAAAGAGAAGGTGGGACAAAAACTGTCCCACCCTCTTCCGTACGATTACGGATGCGTGGCAGGTCAAATTTTGAACGAAGATCGCAAACGAGGAGCGCGGACGCCTTCGTCCGCGCGGGCAGTCAGAGGGGATTAACCACGCATCTGGTCGTACTTTGTGTTCACCATTGCTGTTGAGCTACCCGTCGCTACGAGCGACTGATCTCGCTCATGCCTGGGTGGTACGTCGAAACGCATCGCAACGAGGTTGAACAGGACATCCGCGAAAACGCCGAGGCCTGAGCATGGCCTTGCTCTGCGCTGTAATTCTCAGGGCGCGTCATCCGCCGGCCCCAGACGTAACTTGGCCCGGCGCAGCCGCGGTTTCTCTCCCTCGACCCTCGACCCCGACCCTCCCGCTCAATCCTTACTCACGCGCCACGTCGGATCCGGATCGTAGATGGTCATCTTCCGCGCAACTTGCTCGGTCTTTGGGCCAAGGTCCTTCTGATAAACGCGGCCTTGCTGGTTGACGATGAAGGTCATGATGCCGGATTCGCCGTACTCGGCGGGCCAGGCGACCAAAGCGAAACCGGCAATCATATTTCCGTTGATGATGTACCCGTACTTGCCGCCGGGGGCGTGGGTGCCCTGTTGGGTGAGGATTCTGAAGTAATAACCATGGAACGGCTGAGGTTCATCTGTGATTTTGCGAAAGTAACCTCCGCTCTGAGCTTCTGCGACCATCGGCCCCAGCGGACTGACTTGTCCGTTTAACTCTGTCGGCCAGTAAAGCCCATCCGTTTTGCCAGGCGAACTGGCGATCCGTTGTG
This sequence comes from Verrucomicrobiota bacterium, assembly GCA_003176045.1. GTDB lineage: Bacteria > Verrucomicrobiota > Verrucomicrobiia > Limisphaerales > UBA8199 > PSRM01. The sequence continues at coordinate 41,001 of PSRM01000234.1, forward strand.
CGTACTTCAAAACGCCGTTACCACTGCGGTCGCGGCTTGCGTATTCGCGTTGTGCGTCCACGTAAGCCCGCACGGCTTGGAGCGCTTCAATTTCGTTCCGGCCGATGCGGCGGTTGAGAACCTCCTCACGGCCGGCGGCGCTGTCGAAGAACCAGCCATCGGCCGTTTTCACGATAGGAACGGGGAAAGGCCAGTTGTCGTTGCCCACCTCGAGAATCATTTGCGTATCGGACTTGCGGGCCAAATGGTTCGTGAGATTAAAAGCGGCCGTAAACTCTGCCAGGTCTTGGGCACCCTGTACGGTATCAGGATTTGCCAGCCATTCGCCTTCTGGTCCAAAAAGAACGGCGAAGGCCGCTTTGTTCGTGGTGTTGACCGCCTGGCCCAGCGAACTGACCAGCTCTTGCGGAGAGGAGAACGTCTTGGCGCTACCGGCGCGCGCTGTGATTCCGGACATCGTGCCGGCGATAAGAATCAGTACGCCGCCCACGGTGGCGCAACGTAGCGAAGATTTCCAATCTGCGGTATCGCAGTGCTTCCAGCCTGCGAGGCGGAGGCTCTCTGGTGTTCGGACGGTCTGCCGATTGGAAATCGGCGATACAGCAGGTTGGAAACCTGCGCTACTTTTCGTCCGAAGTGCCCGTTCGAAATGAGTTGTCGCAACTAAATCGTTCTGAAAAAAAGAAGTAATCATAAATCAAATTGTTTAAAATGAGTTTAGCGTCTGCGCCCGCCACCACCACCGCCACGACCGCCGCCACCTCCACCGCCACCCCGGCTGGAAGAGCCTCGGCTGCTGAAGCTGCTGGCCTTCGAGCCGCTGCTTACCCCGCCGAACGCGCTGGAAGAGGATCTGCCACCGCCGCCAGCACCGGAGCCGCGCGATGAGGCTCCAGCCGAGGTCCCACCTCCGCCACCACGCGAAGGCTGACTGCTTGCGGAAGGTCTCTGTGATGCTCCGGCACCGGCCTGGCCGCCTCGGCCGCCGCCCTGTCCACCCGCACCAGTTTGCGAAGGACGTGCGCCGGCGCCCGTTCCGCCGCGCTGGGAGGCTTGCGCACCGCCGCTTCCGCCCCAGCCGCGCGCATCACGATTCTGCGAAGAGGCCGATGCGCCCGATGACCGCATGCGGCTTTGGTCCGGCTGCCATCCTTTCTGCCGGCTGCTGCTGTTAGCGCGCGCGCTCGATCGATCCGTGTTCCGATTCACGTTGCGATTTACGTTGCGGTCAACATCTACGTTCACGTCGCCTCCCCCCCAATTGCAGTTATTGGCCAGGATTGCTCCCCATGCCATCCCGACACCGAACGTAACCAGCGGCGCCACGGGATTATAAACATACGCAGGCGGAGGGGCGTAAACGGCAGGCGGATAACTGGGCACATAGACCACCTGCGGGTTCGAAGGCTGGATCTCGACAACCGTGTTTGTCACCACCACGACTTTCTCCTCGACCACCTTCTCCACCACCTGGTTGGTCACCACCACCACTTGTTGGTCCGAGCTTCGCAGCGTGCCGGCTTTGTTCGCCTTGGCCCGGAGCGCCTGAATGGTATCCATCAACTCTTTGCGTTGATCCAGAAAGGCCAGGCCCAGATCGGTCGTCCATGCCAGGTCCGCATCCATTTGCGCAATCAAGTCCGGATATTTCGCGACCGCCTTTACGTTCTCGTCCCAGGGTTTTTCGTCCACCTTCGCGCAGTTATTGGTGTCCTTTACAAAACGAGCCGCCTGGACGATCTCGACGGGATAAACCGCGGCCGGCAAAATGATCGCGATCAAAGGATCAGGATGCAGCGCGATGGGCATGGCCAGCTTCTCCAGTTCGGCCGCGCTCCGCTGGGCCGGGGCCGCGGGCGGGGGAGCCGGGTTGTCTGGAGGCGCAGCTTGGGTTGTATCTGGCGCTGCGGTTTGTGCCGGCGCCGTGTGCAGCGCGCTGAAAAAAGTCAGCGCGACAATCAGGGAGGGAATGTGAATCGATCTCATAAGCTTACTCTTGTACGGACTGCAATAGATCTGGAGTGGATAGGGACTGATCGTTTGCGCTCGACGGCAGGGACCTCCTCAGAGTGCCCCTGCCAAAGCCAGAGCATAGCCTCCTCAAAACTCCGGAAGCCCCGCACCTGCCAGCCGTGCATGGACGTTATGAACGCAAACAACCGCGCGCGGCCATGCGGGTCGGCCGAATAGAGCAACGCGAGGCGGTGGGTTCGTGAAAAGCCCAGATACGGAAACGCGTTGATCAGCGCGATCAGGTCGGCCCGTGACAACCGCGCCTTGGGCAGCGGCTGCAGCTCGCGCAGATCCAGCATCGCCCGATCAATGCCGCGCTTTTGACAGCCCTGCGCGATCTTAATAAGCGCCAGCTTGCTGGCCGTCAGATCGAAATTGCCGGTCGCGTTCAGCCGTATGAATTCACTCGCGCGAATGAGTTCCAGTTCCAATGGCATATAAAACCTTTTGTTATCCGTGTTTAGCTTTATTCATCCGTCGTTGAAATTTCAAATATCTTTTACGATCTCCTCACTCTAAGGTTGTCGCGCTGTCATCTGTCCGCGCGCAGCAGCCAGGTCGGAGGCGGCCTGGGTCATGATCTCGGCTAGCGCCTGGTTCCATCCCGCCACAACAGCTTCCGCAGTGGACTCTTTCAGCGGGACGCGCCGGCTGTAATCCTTTTGAAAAACGAGCGAATCTTTTTCCGAGCGAAACATGGCAAATCTCAAGGAAAGCACCGCCGCCGGCGGCGCAGGCTTTCGAAAATCGCCGTACAGTTCGGATGCGTGGACCTCCAGGACATTGTCTGCTCTCAACCGGCTCCCCGGCTCAACAACCGCCTCAAAATTTCCGGAGCCTCTGAGATAAGCGCGAACCGGAATCGCCAACGCGGGGCCGGGAGGAACGACAAATTCCGCGTAAGGGTCCGCTTCATACAAATCCGGCCCCACCCGGTACATAAAAGCTCGCCCCTCAAAAAGCGGCGACACGCGCACTGAACCTACGGCCAGGACTCCCCGTGGATTGGAGTTAGTTCCCTGCGCAGTCTCGGCGGCGTGCAGCGCATATGTCCGATGCACCAGGGCAGGGCGAGACAGGCAGCCGGTAGAAACGAAGGCCAGAACCAAAAGCGACGCAGCGCAGCAAAGGCGCCGAATTGGCGCGAATCCGCCTGGAGCGCGGCATTTATTCGTAACCATGCAGTTCAACAGGAGATAACAGAGAGAACAGAGGAAGAAACACGATGCCCGAGGCTGTTTGTGGGGTCTTGGCATGCTCACTAAATCGTGACGCGCTCTCGATGCTTGCGGCCTACCTCCTGTTCTCTTCTGAATAGTTACGGATTTATGCCGCTTCACGCTGGGAAGGCCAACGGGTACCGGATTTCGCATCGGCGTTCCTCTGCTATCTGGGAGCGCGGGCATCCCTGCCCGCGAGCGCACCAGACTCGAGACTCGCGGGCAAGATGCCCGCGCTCCCAGGTCGGTCATGCAAATCACGCTCACTTGCGCCCCCTTGTTTGCTTTACCGCTGTCGCAGGCACAGGGGGCTCGCCCAAAAAGAAGCCCGAGGGGTACCGATTCATCTGCACCAGCGTCTGATTTAAGGTCTGTAGAGTCTCCTGGAGATCGCCAACGGCTTCCTGAAGCGGAACATCGTTCAACTTGACCAGCAGATTTTGGAGATGGACCGTGCTGTTGCGAAGGTCAGAAAGCAGGCTGTTTGCGTTCTGGCCGACTTGCTCCAGTTGCATCGCTTTGAGTGTGTCCTGTATTTGGCCGATGGTATTCTGCACCTTTACCACGGCGGTTCTGGTTTCGACCAATAACGAGTTGCCATTGGTAACTACAGTTTCCAGGTCCAGTTGTTTCAGCTTCTGCGCAAATTGCTCCGCAGCACCCAAGGCGTTCGTGAGCCCCTGGCTGACTCCTGGGAAGTCCAGTCCCTCCAAATGCTGCAGCGTTTTTTCCACGGTCTCCAAAATGCGCGAGAACTGGCTCCCAGCCGAAGGGATATAGTAATGATGCGGAGCGTAATCGAGAGACAACGTGCGCGGCGGCGGGGTGACGATCTCGAGAGACAAAAGACTCGTGCCCGTAATGCCCTGGCCTTTCACGATCGCGCGGAGGCCCGAACTCACCGCTTCCTGGGCTATGGCCCTAACTTCGCCCGGTGGCCAGGGCATCAGGTCACTATCCACTTCAAACTCCACCACCAGCGCCTGCGATTTGGAGCCCGGGTATGCATGCCAGGCGAATGTAATCCGCGTTACTTTGCCGATCGGCACTCCCCGCAATTCGACATTCGAACCGACCGACAGGCCCGAAACATCGTCCTCGACCGCCGTTTCGAAATGCGTCTTGGGCGTAAAGTAAGTCTTGGCGCCAAATGCCAGGAGCCCGGCAATCAGCAGCGCCACCGCTACCAGCACGAAGACGCCGATTTTTAAATGGTTGTTATGGCTCATGGGCCAATGCTGTTTGTTCCTGGATCAGACTGCCAGACTCACCTGCGGGGGCGCTTCGGCTTGCCGGTTAAAAAATTGCCGGACCCAGGGGTTGGGCGAATGGTCCCGGAGTTCTTCAGGTTTTCCCGTTCCAATGATTCCCTTAGTGTTTGCATCGAGCATAATGACGCGGTCCGCCACCGCGAAAATGCTCTGCAACTCGTGCGTGACGATTACAAAAGTGAAACCCAGGTTTTTCGACAAATCTTTAATCAGGGCGTCGAGGCCGGCCGAGGTGATGGGATCCAGCCCGGCCGACGGTTCGTCCAGAAACAGAATTCTCGGGTCCAGCGCCATCGCCCGCGCGATGGCCGCCCGCTTTTGCATGCCGCCACTAAGTTCCGCCGGCATTTTGTTCCCCGCGGCTTCCATGGCGACCATCTTTAGTTTTGTCAGGGCGATGAGTTCCTTGGACTGCATCGGCAGTTCGGTAAATTCGTCGAGCGGCAAACGGACGTTTTCCAGCACGGTGAGTGACCCAAACAATGCGCCGCTTTGATACATGACGCCAAATTGCCGCAGAATCTGCAGCCGCTCATCGCCGCGCGCGCCAACCAGGTTGCTCGTTCCGAACCAAATCTCGCCCGCCATGGGCTGGTAGAGTCCTATTATATGTTTCAGGAGAGAGCTCTTGCCGCACCCGGAGCCTCCCAGGATGACGAACACTTCGCCGCGCCGCACCGAAAAATCAACGCTCTCCAGCAGCACCTTGTCGCCATAACCCACCTTCAGGCCTTTCACGGCGATGACCGGCTCATCGGATTGAATGTTCGGGGTGCTCATATCCGAAGGAAATAAAGCAGCACCGCAATGACCGCATCGGCCACAATGACCAGCAGGATACTGGCGACGACCGCGCGGGTGGTGGATTCGCCCACCGCACTGGGCCCTTGTTTGGTCTGCAACCCGCGCAGGCAACCGATGCCGGCAATCAGCGCGCCGAAAACCACGCCTTTACTCACCCCAATCAAAAGGTCCGCGCAATGAACGCTTTGGGCCATTTGGTTGTAAATCGTAATGAGCGGGAATCCCATCGCGACCATCACCAGCACTCCACCCATGATGGAAACGCAGATCGAGTAAATAGTAAGCAGAGGCGCCAGGAGGACCCCTGCCACGAGCCGCTGAACTACGAGGAATCGCACGGGGTCCAGACCCATGGTCGTGAGCGCGTTGAGTTCCTCATTGACCTTCATCGTGCCTAATTCCGCCGCGAAAGCCGAACTCGATCGCCCCGCCAGGATAATGGCCGTCATCAGGGCGCTCATCTCCCGCGCCATGATGATCCCGAGCATGTTCGCGATGAAGATTTGCGCGCCAAACATCGCGAACGGCGCCGCTGCCTCAAACGCGATGATCAGCCCCACCAGCAGGCTGATCAGCGAGATGATGGGTAGAGCGTCCACGCCCGCTCGCTCGAATACGCGTCCGATTTCTCCCCATCGCATGGCCTTCGCCCGCGTCATGTTCCGGCCCAGGCCGGCGGTTACCTCGCCGATGAACGAGAGCTCAGCTTTTGTACCTTGGGCCAATGCCACCGCAGAGCGGCCGACGTGTTCGAGGACCGGGGCTCGCCGCGAGACCGCAGGCCGATGCTTCCGGTAGTCCTCCGCAGACAGCCTCTCAATTAGCTTAAGGAATTCCGGGCGCAACCCGTGAAACGTCGGCTTGGCCTCCGCTGCAAGCACGCCGCCCAGGCTGAGAAACTGAAGCAGAGATGCGCCTGCGCCATCGCAATACTCAACACCCGAAGCCTCCACCTCCAGAGCCGAAACCTTTCCGTGCCGAAGTTGGGTGTGAAGATCCTTCCATAAAACCGCAGTCGAGTCGGCATCCAGCCGCCCATTCAAAGTCAGCGTCCAGGACCCCGAACTGTTCTGCCGCAGTTCACAAGAGGCGTTCGTCGCATGCATGGCAGGTGGCCACTTGGTGGAGATCACAAACCACGTAGTTCGTAGTCAGTTGTCAATAGTCTGCTTATCCGTGTTTATCCGTGTTTATCCGTGGTCAAAACACTCAGCTTCCAAGCAACCCAGACCCTTCACGTTTCACGTTTCACGTTTCACGCGCCTATCCTTGCGGCTCCAGGTGTTTCCGCAGGTCTTCAATCAAATCTATCCCCCGGGTTTTTGAAACATAGTTGAAGAAAATTTCCGGTGGCGAGCGGGAAAACTCCACCGCATTGAGAATGCGGCGATATAATTCCGATTTCACATGCCGCTCAAAGTCAGCCTCCGAGTCCCAGCGCTCCAAAAACAACACCGCGTTATCCACACCATCCTCTTCGTAGATACGGCAACTTTTACAGTGCGGGTAGGACTGAATAGGTCCTTGCACCGAGCGCAGAATGGACAGCAAATGACGACGCTCGTCCCGCGATGGAAAGAGGCGGAATGTCGAGATAACCACATCTAGATTGTTGCGAGAATTGTGCCAGTTTGCTTTTCAACCGCGCGCAAACCTGAGATGCCCCATTGCACCGTTTCAAACCGCTAAACAGCCGCTTTTTAGCCCATTACTAGCGCAGACTATCAGGTTGAGATGCCGTCCTTGGGTCGGGATGCCGTCTCTGACTGCGATACACCTCACGCTCTCGCCTGATCGCGCTCACGCCGCGTCGGCACTCCTAGCTTTTGCATGCGGGAATACAGCGTTGAAGGCTTCATGCCGAGTCGTTCCGCGGCGCCTCTCGGGCCTTTGATGCGCCAGCGGGTGACTTCGAGAGTGCGCAGGATGTGTTCGCGCTCAGTTTCTTCGAGGGTTCGGATCTCTGCACCGGTTTCGGCCGCGATTTCGAGGCGAGGGATTCGCAAGGTTTCGCCGTGGCTAATGATGACGCTGTGCTCGATGATGTTCCTGAGTTCGCGGATGTTGCCGGGCCAAAAGTGTCGCTGCAACGCCTCCATGGTGTTTTGCGGCACGACGGTGATCTTCTTGCCCATACGCGAGCAGAACTCGGCAATGAAAGCCCAAACCAGCCCGGGCACATCCTCGGGCCGGCCCCGTAAAGGCGGGACCTTGATCGGAAAGACGTTCAGGCGATAGAATAGATCTTCACGAAAACGGCCTTTGCGCATCTCCGCCGACAAGTCGCGGTTGGTGGCGGCGATGAGGCGCACATCAACTTTGATGGGCCTGGGATTTCCGAGCCGTTCGAATTGTCCTTCCTGGAGGACGCGCAGAAGTTTGGCCTGCATTTCTGGCGAAAGTTCACCCACTTCATCCAGGAATAAAGTGGACCCGTCGGCGGTTTCAAACCGGCCAACCTGGCGGGTCAGCGCGCCGGTATAAGCACCCCTCTCGCGGCCAAAGAGTTCGCTCTCGATCAGTCCGGAGGGAAGCGCGGCGCAACTGACTTTGACCATGGGCCGAAGTCTGCGCGGGCTGAGCGCGTGAATGGCTTCGGCGATCAGCTCCTTGCCAGTCCCGGTTTCGCCTTGTATCAGGACGGAGGAGGGAGTTGGCGCAACCTGGTTTATAAGCACCACAATTTCCTGCATCGCTTTGCTTTCGCCTACGACCATCCCGCAGGGAACGCCCGCTACAGGTACATCTGTTAGTTGTTCGTTTTCCATGGTCGCCTGAGTGTTCAAGGGTTCGCGTTCGTTGTATTCAAGGGGCTGACCGGGGTTTACAAATTCGGGAGATCGCTCGCCGAGGTCCGTGTAGGAATGTAATGTCTCACTCATGTGTTTGAATTAAAAAGTGGCTTGCTGCGCGCAAATAATTCCGCAGACCAGGGCCGACAGCCCGGATGCCCTGGGCGCCAGGCGGTATTCCGGAATCCTGCGCAGCGCTTTAAAATCGGCCGGCGCCGCAGCCAGCGACTGGTACAGAAGCCCGACCAGCACCGTTAATCTTTCGAACGACGCGGCTTTTGCTACAAAATGATCGGCGCCTGCTTTGTAGCACGCAGTGATATGACCTTCCGCATCCGAGTCACTGTAGATAATGACCGGCGTCTGAACGAACTCCGGCCTGCCGCGGATCCAGCGAAGCAGCTCAAGGCTGTTTTCGATCCCAATGAAGAAGTCGAGCAAAACCGCAGCCGGCATCGGGAAGAGGCCCCGATTACAAAGTTGGCCGGCCCCTTCCAGATAGGTGCGAGCGGCAGGCAGTGTATTGAGGAATTGGAAAGTCATATCCAGCCGGCATGAACGGGTCGCCTCCTCTACGAAGAACTGATCGTGGGGATTGTCATCAATATACACGATCGAAATCTCGGACCCCCGATGGGGGGCTGAGCCGCTCACTTCGTTTCCAGACTGTTTCGGCATTACGCAGTCCTCTTAAGGTAGTCCAGGCACCCTTTCATGCCGCAGCCGCCAACTCTCTCGCCGGACGCCGCCGCCGGCGCAAGCCGAGCACCAGCAGGGTATGGCGGGCGATCATCAGTTCTTCGTTTGTGGGCAGCACCCAGGCCGCGACGCGGCTCCTGGACTTGGTGATGCGTGGCCCACCCCGGGCGTTTGCTGCGGGATCTATATCCACACCGAGCCACTCCGCATTGCGGCACACCGCCTCCCGAATCTTCACCGCATTTTCACCCACTCCGGCCGTGAAGATCATGGCATCCAGGCCGCCCAGCGCGGCGGCGAGCGAGCCCAACTCACGCCCAATCCGATAAACAAAAAGGTCCAAGGCTAGCTTGGCCCGCGGATCCTTGCTCTCGAGCAATATCCGCACGTCGCTGGAAATGCCCGAGACACCCAGGAGGCCGGATTGGCTATACAGAAGTTTTTCCAGTGACCGCAACTCCATCTTACGCTGATCCAGCAGGAACAGGATCACGCCCGGATCCAGCGCTCCACAGCGAGTGCCCATCGCCAGGCCGTCCAGGGCCGAGAAGCCCATCGTGGTCGCGATGCTCTGGCCGCCGGCTAAAGCGCACATGCTCGAGCCGCTGCCCAAGTGCAGAACCACCGTTTTGCCTTTCGCGGCCTGGGGGGCTTTCTCAGGCAGCACCGATGCGATGTATTCATACGATAGGCCGTGGAATCCATAGCGCCGCACGCCCGCATCGGTCAGTTCTTTGGGAATCGCAAAAAGCTGCGCCAATTGAGGGTTCGTGTGATGAAAGCCCGTGTCGAAGCAGCCCACCTGCGGCACGTCCGGCATTTTTTCCAGCACCAGGCGGATCGCGGCTAAATTGTTAGGCTGGTGCAGCGGCGCAAGAGGTACCAACTTTTCCAGGTCCGCGACCACCTCGGCATCTATGCGCACCGGCTCAAAAAAACGGAGGCCGCCATGGACGATACGGTGACCCATGCCGGCCAGCCGGAGGTCTCCGCGGTTCTCGCGAAGAAACACGCGCAAGTATTCGATGGCCCCCTCATGCCCAAGCTTCACGCCGTCGCCCCACGACTTTTCACCCATTACGCTGCCGGCCGCGTCTTTGGCAATAAAATGAGGCGAAGTAAAAAGCCCTTCGACCTGGCCACGAAAGGCCTGCGTGAGCTCGCCATTTTTGGCCGCGAAAACCGAGAACTTTATGCTCGATGAGCCGGCGTTGATGACCAGAATCGCGTCTGTCATAACCTACGATTTTTCTGCTGCTTCCCTGATTCGCTTCGCGTACGCCACCAGTTTCATCACGGCGATCGAGGCCAGGCGTGTCCGGACATTATCCGCGCGACTGGTCAGAACGATCGGCACACGCGCGCCCAGCACAATCCCTGCGGCATCCGCGCCGGCCAGATACTGCAACTGTTTGGCCAGCATATTGCCCGCCTCCAGGTCGGGCACGAGCAGGATGTCAGCCTTGCCGGCCACAGGCGAATTGATCTTCTTGGTCTTAGCCGCCTGCTCGCTGATTGCATTGTCGAAGGCCAACGGGCCGTCAAGAATGGCGCCGGTAATCTGGCCGCGGTCGGCCATCTTGCAGAGGGCCGCGGCATCGATGGTCGAAGGGATCTTCTCATTGATGGTTTCAACCGCGGAGAGGATAGCCAACTTTGGTTCTTTCACCCCGATCACGTGCGCCAGATCAATCACGTTCTGCGCGATGTGCTTCTTGTCTTCGAGAGTGGGGGCGATATTGATGGCGGCATCTGTGATGGCCAGGGCGTTTGGATGCGTAGGGACATCCATCAGAAACACATGGCTGATGCGCCGACTGGTCCGCAGGCCCGTGGCCGAAGAGACAACAGCCGACAACAAAGCGTCCGTGTGCAGGCTGCCCTTCATGAGTGCCTCGGCTTCGCCGGCCCGAACAATGGCCACAGCTTTTTGGGCCGAGTCATGGCTGTGCTCTGCCGGAACGATTTGGAAAGGCGACAAATCCACCTTTTCCGCATCGGCCACCGCCTGGATTTTATCCACCGGACCTACCAGGATCGGATCAATGAGCTTGAGTTTGGCGGCTTCGATCGGACCCAGCAGCGAATCGCGATCGCAAGGATAGGCCACCGCGCAGCGCACCGGCGGTATCCCTTCGCATCTCTTCAGGAGTCTGGCGTATTTATCTTTACGCCGAAGAACGATCTGCGGCGTGGCGACCTCGGTGTAACGCACTCGCTGTTCCGGATGAATCGATTTGAAGGTGACCTCAGCGGCCCGATGAAGATGACTTCCCGGATTACTCATAAAACGGGTTCTGGTTTGCTTAGGCTGTTTCCTTACAGCCGCAATATTCCCTTTGCCTGAATCGTGCCAACTCCCCAAAGCGACAGTGCACGTGCCAAAACCATCGGGCGAGCGCAGCTTTCTTCTGTCCACCCTTCCTATTGCCTTAGAACAACTTACGGGAAAAGAGTCGGTATATCGTCCCCGGGATTGCCTTTCGTCCTTCTTCGACCTTAACATCAGTCTTCATTAGGGTTACGTCCTTGATTTTCATTCGATTTCTGATCTGCGTGCCCAGGCTTTTCCTTGCTAACAAGGAATGCTTCCGGCTATTCTTTCCTTATGGACAAGGAAAGACTTAAATATGTCTTGAAGGAGGGCGAGGAATTGCCCCTGCCTTCCATGCATCCGCGAGCGTTGAAGCTGCCGCTGAATTCGGGCAAGGTACTGGTGCTGGTGGGTATTCGGCGCAGCGGCAAGACCTTTATGTTGCTGGACGTGATGCGCCAACTGCTGGCCCAGGGAGTGGAGCGGGGCCAGATCATCCAATTGAGCTTTGAAGACGACCGATTGCAGCCGTTAAGAGCGGGCCAGTTGGACTTGATCTTGCATGCGCAGGCGGAGTTGCACCCGGACCTGGTTGGCAAGCCGCGCTATTTCCTGTTTGATGAGGTGCAGAACGCTCCCGGCTGGGAGCGCTTCGTTAGACGGCTGCAGGATACGCGGGCAGGGGCGGTGTTTCTGACCGGGTCATCCTCGAGACTGCTGAGCCGTGAAATCGCCACCGGCTTGCGGGGGCGGTGCCTTAGCTACGAGATATTTCCGCTCTCCTTTCCAGAATACCTGGCCTTCCGCGGATTGCGCCATGAGCCGTATTCTACGAGCTCGGACGCGGTGATGGCAGCAGCGCTCGATGACTACTTGCAGACCGGCGGGATGCCCGAGGTGGTGCTGGCGGAGGAGGCCTTGCGGCCAAGGATGCTGCGCGAATACACCGATCTGGTGTTCTACCGTGACCTGTTGGAACGTCACCGGCTTTCCAATCCAGAAGTTCTGCGGGAGCTGATGCGTTATTGTTTGGCCGCGCCCGCCTGCCTGTTCAATCCCCACCGGCTCTATCTTGATCTTCGTTCACGCGGCCTGGCCGTGGGCAAGGACACTCTTTACCGCTATCTCGGGCACATGGAAGAAGCGTATCTGATTTTCTTGCTGCCAGTGGCGGAGCGCTCGGCCCGGAAGCGCGCCATGGCTCCCAAGAAGCTGCACGTGGTGGACTGGTCGCTGGGCTATTCGTACCAGCCTGGACCGATGATAGACCGGGGGCGGCGCCTTGAGAACGCCGTTTTCCTTCATCATCGGCGCCAGCGCGAGGACCTGGGGTACGTCGCTGGTCCCGCCGAGATTGACCTGGTTGTAGGCCTCGACGGAGCCGAGGCGTGGATCAACACGGCCTGGTCGCTTTCGGATGAAGATACCTGGCAACGTGAGCTGCGGGCGTTGCAGCGGCCCGGCGGCCCAACCACACGCGTATTGGTCGCGCGTGAGACCGCAGGCCGCGTCGCGCCACAAGGTACTCGAATCATTGAGGCTTGGCGGTATTTGGCGGGTGAGGAGAGAGCGTGAAGAAACCCATCGCATTCTGTCTCAGAGCAGTGTTTTACCGAGGTGAAATCCAATTCCGAGGCGTGCTCAGGGCGTGCTGTCCGTGCGCGCGATGGTAGAATATCCTGCACTACCTGGGCGCGGCAGTGGTGTGTTGCTTAAGCTTCTGGGCTAAAAACGTGTAGAGGAGCCCGGTCACAACGGCCCCGATCAGCAACACGGCTATGAGAACCAGGCAAAGGCGAAAACCGTGGTCCACGACCTTTTGCATATCCGCATCCGCCTGACGCGTGAGTCGCTGGATTTCCGGCGCGGTTTGGTTCACTGAGTTGACCAGCACATTGAGGTCATTGGCCATCCTGGCGATCTCATCGGCTGTTTTGGCGTAGTCGAGGATGTTAAAGGGGGGCGAGTTCGTTCCGGACGCCTGATTCACCGTTGGTTCGCCTACACCGAACCGCTTCATCAAGCTGTTGAAGTTGGTAACAGTTACGTTAACTGAGTCGGACATGCTTTTGCCGGAGGCCAGAGCGCCGTTCACCCCGGCGACCAGGTCTCGCAATTTGGTTCCTTGCAGGTCAAGTGTCGCAAGGATTTCCTTTCTCTCCGCCGAGAGCCGGTCGGGCAACTGGGCTACCGACTGGCTGATGTTCTCGGCTGCCCGGCTGACGCGCTCGGCGGAGTCGCTGAGCTGAGTAGAGTTGCTCAGCGCGAGTTGCACGCCCGGTTGTGCCACCAGGTCGTGAGCCAATAATTCGGCTTGCAAGCGGAGCAGAAAAGGCATGCGCTGCATGGTGAACATGGCTCGCTCGGCAAAAAGCCGGGAGCGCGTGACTTCACGCACGGCAGGATCAAGCCCCGCCGTCGGATCCAGATTGACCAGGCCGAAGACGCTGCTGACTCCGGCTCCTTTCTCCTTCGTGGTCCGCACCATGGAGGCGAAGGCATGCGGCCTGGCAAAAAATGCGGTGCGTACTTCAGGGGTCCGCGCGTACCATTGCTCAATGCCCAACCGCAGTTCCTGAACCTGCGCAGGCTTGAGAAACCGCGCTGCCAGATCCCAAACGTTAGTTTCCAGTACGCGGCTGGCTTCGAGCCACGGTTCAAACGCCGCGCCGTTGGTGGTCTTCATCCAGTAGTTTTCAACGGACATGCGGGCGAGCACGGTGACTGAGACAATGTCGAGCAAATTAACATTGGGGTTTGGACCGCTGACGACGCTGAGCATGGAAGAACCGCATACGAGCTTGAGGCGCATCACCTGAACCCGGCCGGAGTCCGTGCCCAAACGCTCGGCCGAGGCATCGAGGGCCTGGCCTGCCTGCGCCAGGAAATCGTCCGCAAAGCGCTGGAGTTGCATTTGCTGGTCCACTGGATCCAGTTTTGATGAGTGGCCTTCCGGGACCACCGAGGCAACCATCGTCGAGGGGGCCCGAAGCAGGCCACAGCCAGGGGTAAAACCAAGCATGCTCACGATGAGGACCAATGCGAGCGAACGGCCGACCGGCACATTCTGCGTGGAATATCTTCCCGAAATGCGAGCGAGGCCGGTCCCGGCCATGGGTGTCCGCCTGAACAGTTCTCGGGCGGCGTTCATAGAGGAGCCGATTGCTTCAGAAAACTCTTCACTGCCTGGTCCGCGTTGAATTTCCTTTGTTCATTTTGTTCACCAGGTCACAGACTCGGCGCCGGGCCTGGCGCACGCTCTTCCCGGTTTAATCCAATCTTCACATTCAGCCGGAAGATATTCTCGCTAAATTCGAGCGGCCCGCCGTTGGAGCGCTCAAAGTGGGCGTAGTAACTGAATTCCAGGTGGATATGGTGGTTGAGGACGTAACCTATTCCACCGGAGACATTCAGCGGGTTGATTGCATGTTCATCGAACGTGTAGAAGGGTTCGACATCTACCAGGGCGTACACGGTCCGGGTTTGCCAGGCCCGATCGCGCGAAGTGAGTGGTATCTCGGCGCCAAAGCGGCTGCGAATTCGGTTGTGGTATTGCCAATTGTGGGTGTCGAGGTCTTCGATGGCCCGATACTCGTAGCGGGTGAAATTGTAAAAATTGATTTTCAAATCATTTGGGACAAACAGTTTCAGCCCCAGGTACGGGCGCAGCTCGAGCTGGTCAGTTTTGTTCTGGTTGTCGGTGTATCGGTTAATGAGTCCTTCCCAGATTTGAAGCCATGGGCTGGCCGTGTAGTATAACCCTGGCGAAAGGAAATTGAAGTTATGGCTTTCCTGGCTCGGGTCGAAGGTGTAGCTGAGACGAGCATAAACTGTGAACTTATCCGAGAGATCATACCAGGGAAGTGAGGTAAGGCGGTACGCGTCGTTCGCGCCCTGCGCGTGGCCTGAACCCAGGAGCAAGGCGAGCAACAGCGCCGCGAGCCTGTTACCGGAGCCCCATTTGATCCGCGCGAGCAGACCTATTCGATGTGTCCAGTAGCTCTGGGACTTTACTGTTGGGGGCAAAAGCTGCGTTCCATTTTTTCGACGATTTGGTCTATGCTGAAACTCGAGGGCCGCTGACTGGGCGGGTAATCCTTGAACGTGGCCAGGAATTTGGCGACAACAGGTTGCGCGCCCAGAAATGGCGCCGGGTTGGAGATCATCCAGTCGTAGTAGGTATTGGAAGTGATGTCAGCCCGTTCGTAGGGGTCGGCGTGGAGATCAAAGAATTTGGGCATGCGCAGCTTGGTAAAGGGTTCAGCCCAGATTCGAAGTGTCCCCTGCACCCGCTGCTCCTCGAATACGATCTTCCAATTCTCAACACGCAAGGCGACAAGATCGCCGTCGTCGTTGAAATACACGAACTCTCTCCGCGGACCGCGTTCTTGCTGACCCGTCAGGTATGGAAGCTGGTTGTACCCATCGAGATGAACTTTAAAGGTAGTGCCGCCGACGTCGTGGCCCTTGAGCAGTTTCTCTCCAATATCCGGTTCGCCTGCGGCAGCCATTAATGTCGGCAACCAATCCAGCCCGCTGACGATTTCATTGGAAACGGAGTCGGGTTTGACATGGCCCGGCCATCGGATCATGCACGGGACGCGGAAGGCGCCTTCCCAACAGGTGTCCTTTTCGCTGCGGAAAGGGGTCATCGCTGCGTCCGGCCACGAATTCATGTGGGGACCGTTGTCGGTGGTGTAAACAACGATGGTGTTATCGGTGATGCCCAGATCGTCGAGCGCCTTAAGCAGCGTGCCGACGGTGTTGTCATGTTCGATCATGCCGTCGGCGTACTCAGTGCGTGATGTGAACCCCGGTTTGTCGCGATGCTCCGCGCGGACGTGGGTGCGAAGGTGCATGCGCGTGGTGCACATCCAGCAGAAGAAGGGCTTGCCCGCTTTGGCCTGGCGCTGGATGAAATCAATGGCGGCGCCCGAGGTCTCGTCGTCAATGGTTTCCATGCGTTTTTTTGTTAGCGGCCCGGTATCTTCGATCGTCTGCTTGCCGATTTTTCCGAAGCGAGGCTGTTCTGTGGGATCATCGGTATCAGTTGCCTTGCACTTGAGGACGCCGCGCGGTCCAATCACAGCCCGGATCGCTGGATCCTGGGGGTAGGTCCATGATTCCGGGTCCTCTTCTGCGTTCAGGTGGTAGAGGTTGCCGAAGAATTCGTCGAACCCGTGCATGGTGGGCAGGTACTCGTTTCGGTCGCCCAGGTGGTTCTTGCCGAACTGCCCGGTCGCGTAACCGAGGGGCTTCAAGAGCTGGGCGAGAGTCACGTCCCGCGCCTGGAGACCAGCCTTGGCGCCGGGCATGCCAACCTTGCTAAGACCAGTGCGCAAGGTGCATTGTCCGGTGATGAAGGACGACCGGCCGGCGGTGCAACTTTGTTCAGCGTAATAGTCCGTGAACAGCAAGCCTTCTCTGGCAATCCGATCAATGTGGGGTGTCCTGTAGCCCATCACCCCGTGGGTGTAGGCGCTGATGTTGGCTTGCCCTATGTCATCGCCGAAGATAACCAGGATGTTGGGTTTCTTTTGCTGCGCCGTCGCAGGCTGGGCGAACGCCACGGCCAAGGCGACGCTGAGCAGAGCGGCTATGTTCCTTCGTTTCATACGTTTGGGTGTTGGGTTTTAGGTTTTAGATTTTTATGCCAGCAACCGATGGCTAGGCCATTCATCGCGAATTGCCTTTGGCCCTCAGAACGAGGGCCCGAGTTCTGGATCTGCCAGCAGGTCTCTTGATTGGGATCGGAACCGCCGTCAGGCGTCCTTCGGCCGGGCTTTCATTTCCTTCCGAGAGCCACTCCAACGCTCTCTCAAACTCTGTAAACGCCTGAACCTGCAGTCCGCCCAACCGGCCAAGAAATGCAAACTTCCGAATACCCCCATAAACATCACTGAGATAAAGCACGCCCAGCCGGTCCTCCTTTCCAAAGCCTGCTTCACGAAAGGTGGCGACCAGCGCGGCCAGTTGGGTGATGGTGAACTGTGGCTTGGAAGGCACGGGCACCGAGCGCACGTCCAACAGAGCCCGAGTCAGCCCGCGCTTGCGGCAGGCGTACGCCAACTGCCGCAACGCGGTCTTGGATTGCTCGAAATCAAGCAGCGCGTCGGCATTGAGCCGGACGAATTCACTCGCCCGGATCACCTGTAATTCCAACGGCATGGTTCCCCTCGGTTAGAAAGGAATTCAGGTCATTCCTGGTCGTTCACCTTATCTACAGAGACAACCGTGGCTTCGGCGCAAGTGACAACAACGGTATCGCCCAGGCGAGGTTTCTCCAAAATGCTGGGATCTTTTACGCGCACTGTAAGGTAGCGGCCCCGCGGTCCTTTGAGAGTGACCGTCTGGGTGGGGCGGTCCAAACCTTCGATCGTGGCGACCACTCGCACGACACGAACCCCGCCAACTCCGGGAGGAGCTTCAGAGGACGCTTTCGCGCCGGTTTCAACCACGACGAGAGGCGCTTTTTCCTCTTCAGGTGTCGGGGCGCGAAGTTCGGCAGCGATGCCGAGGTAGTACTTGGCCGCGACTTTGTCGCCGGGCTTGATTTCGTCCAAACGTTTGACCTTGTCGCTTACGACGTACGTATTGACGTTGCCCAGGGGGCCTTTGAGAGTCAGCTCGCGTTTGGCGACGTCCACCGCTTCTACTTTTGCAGTCACGCTGACGACTTGTTCAAGGATTCGAGCCCCGCCCGGCGCCTGTTTGTCCTCTTGCGCCTGCATCTGAACGGCCAGGGCGGCGCAGAGGAGGCTCTGGAGCAGGGCATGTTGAACTATGTGTTTCGATTTCATGGATATACTTAATTTGATGGTTATGATTTCGGGTGTTAAAGGTTGGTTCGGTCCGGGCAGCTTCGCAAAAAAACGTTGCAGGCTTTCCAGCCCAATGCCAATAGCATTTGATTTCTTAATCCCGTAGGGATGAAAGAAAATAGCCCAGCGTTTCAACGCTGGGTACGAGCGGTTGAAAGGCGTGACTCCCGGAGGGACGACAGAGAAGTGGTTCTGTCGTCCCTAACGGGACTTATTCCATGTCGGACCAAAATCCCAGCGTTGAAACGCTGGGCTATTGTCTGTCGTCCCTCCGGGACTGTAACCCGCGGCAGTCGAGAAGGTAGCAGCCTCGGACTTTCTCGACCCCTGAACCTCTCCAGCCCAGGGGCCGCGGCGCTGAAAAGCGCCGCGAATCCCGCTGGACGGGACTGAAAGCCTGCACTGCATCGTCGTCCGTTTCGCATGTCACTCAGATCGGGCTCTTCCGTTCTGCGCTCCCCGCAACTCGGCACTCGTGTTAACTCGACTGCGCCGACAAGGCCTTTTCCATCTTGTCCATTTCCTTGAGCGCATCTTTGATGGCGCTGGAGACGAATTTGTAGTTCCAATTGGCGCTGCGCACTGTGCTCTTCATGGATTTGATCCCGTCAGCGGTAACATCATGGGAGAGGGCCTTGTCAATGTCGCTGAGGTCCGAGAGAAACGGGCGGAACTTATCGGCGGCGGCTTTCATTTCTTCCTGGACCTTGTCGTAGCTCTTTGCGGCGGCGTCGAGCCGTTTCTGGGCCTTCTTTTGCAGGGAGGGATTGTTGATCCCCTGGATGGTCGCCTGCCAATCGCGGAAATAATTCTCCCGTTCCTTGGTCATGGTCTCCAGGCGAGCGCGTGTAACGGTTGCGGCACTCTCGGTCTTGGGAATCTCTGACCGAAAAGCCTGGTAGCACGGATTGAGGTCGCCTTTGGTGCCCACCAGGGTGTTAAGCGCGGTAAGGGTCGTGCTGAGCTGCGTGGCCGTTGATGCGGCCTCTTCGCGAGCTTGTTTGATGCTGGCGGCGAGCTGTTCCTGACCGGCTTGCGCGGCAGATACGAGCACGGTTGCCAGTCCCAATGTAAGTACGATGTGTTTTTTCATTGTTTGATTTGGATTTTGTTTGTTTGTTTGTTAATGGTTCCTGTTGTTTACAACATCTTCATTTAGTATCTCTCCGGAACTACTTTTCTGGAGCGGATGGTCGCCTGGTCGTCGTAAGCGCCTTTCATGGAGCGCTTCGGCAGCGTGATCTTGTCGCGCGGCACTTTCTTATGCGGGATCAGGTCCAGAATATGATGAAGGCAGTTGAGCCGTGCGCGCTGTTTGTCATCCGAGTGCAGAATGTACCAGGGCGCCCATTTGGTATCGGTCGCTGCCAGCATCTTGTCCCGCGCGCGCGAGTACTCAAACCATTTGCTGCGGGAGGGAAGGTCCATCGGGCTTAACTTCCACTGGCGCAAAGGATCCTCGATCCGCGCCTCAAAACGGCGCTTCTGCTCCTTATCACCGACTTCGAGCCAGATCTTGATAAGCTGAACGCCAGCTTCCACGATGAATTTTTCCGTCACGGGACAAAGTTCGAGGAAGCGCTTGTACTGTTCCTGCGAACAAAAACCCATCACATGTTCAACGCCGGCCCGGTTGTACCAACTACGGTCGAAAATGACGACCTCTCCTCCCGCCGGGAAATGGTTCATGTAGCGTTGCATGTACATCTGCGATTTCTCACGGTCTGAAGGCGCGGGCAGTGCCACGACGCGAAACACGCGCGGGCTTAGGCGCTCGGTCAGCGCCCGGATGGTGCCGCCTTTGCCGGCGGCATCGCGTCCTTCGAAGATAATAATGACGCGCAGCCGTTTGTATTTCACCCACTCCTGGAGGTTGCAGAGTTTTTCCTGCAAGCGGCGCAGTTTCTTGGCGTATTTTTTGCCTTTGAGTTTCTCCTTGCCGTTTGCCCTTTTTTCAGTGGTTTTCATTTCCTTTTTGATGGTCTTGGTTTTCATCCCGGCCAATTCCAATATCCGAAATCGAAGACAGGCCTGCCGTTATCGAGCTGGTTCAGTTGAAGCGCAAAAAGATCTACTTTGAACCGTCCTTGAGAGTGTGACATGTGGTCCAACTCCTCCCGCGCGGCGTGTATTCGCGCGTCCAGATCAGCAACCGTCTCTCTTGCCTGTTCGATTCTGTGGAAGTCCACCGTCGGGGTCTGCACCAGCGCGTAGTATTCCCAGTGCCAGCCATCGTAGGCGGGGAGCCTGGCGATCTGTTCCGCGACAGCTCGCTCTTGCTCCATCTTTGCGATCGAATCCTGCAATTCCTTGTGGCGGCGGGGGCCTTCTCGTGGTGGATTTTTCAATACAAAGACTTGCGGACCAGCTACGCCTTCGATTTTTCCGCGGATGACCCAGGCAAAGTTCGCTTCCTGTTCCAGCGTGCCATGCAAATGTTTCCATCTCATCAAAGGTCGTGGACCGTGTGGTTCCTCCCACCAGCGAATCAGCGGGGTGAGATCCACTGCGTGGCTTTGAATCATGCGCTTCGGGTGGGCGGCGGGGTTGGCGATCGCGAGGTTTTGTGAGAGTAGCAAGGTTCCGAATAAAAGCCAAGCTGTAGAAAGCCCGGCAGGGCGGCAGAAAATAGCCCAGCGATTCATCGCTGGGTTGAGCATCGGCAAAAAGGCGAAGTCCCGCAGGGACGGCAGAACCAAAAGCGCGGTTCTGCCGTCCCTGCGGGACTTGTATAGTCCGGCGCTGCGTCCCCAGCGTTGAAACGCTGGGCTATTCTCTGTCGTCCCTGACGGGACTAAAACACCTGCGATGTTTCGTGGACTAGTTTGGCGCATGCTGCAAGGCCGTTTCACTCTCATTTGCGTCCGTGGTGCGGTGGTTCTCCCGCGCTTGCCTGCAGCGCGGCTGTCTGTGTCTCCCAGCCGCCGCCGAGGGAGATGTAAAGCTGCACGACGCTCAGCAACTCATTCAGGCGGGCCTGGGCAAGCAACAACTCAGCGCTGAATAGCTCCTGTTCGTTATAGAGCACTTCGAGGTAGCTGGTCACTCCGCCTTCGTAGCGGTCGGTGGCAGTCGTGGCCGCATCGCGGTGCGCTTGTGTGTTTTGCTCCTGCTTTGCGCGAAATTCGCGTGTGCGCTGGTAGGCCACCAGGCTGTCTGAAACCTGGCGAAAAGCCTCCTGCACCGATCTTTGATACGATGCGACGGATTCCTGGAACCTGGCTTCAGCGAGTTTCAAATTGCCGCGCAATTTGCCGCCTGTGAATAACGGGAACGTAACCGACGGGCCGAACTGCCAGGCGCGCGCCGGTGCGTTAAACAAATCCGAAAGAGCCACGCTTTGGTAACCATAAAAGCCTGTCAGCGCGACTTGTGGATAGAAGGCAGCCTTTGCCTGGCCGATATCCGCGTTGGCGGCCACAAGTTGTTGCTCGGCAGCCCTCAGATCCGGCCGGCGTTCCAACAAGTCAGACGTCAGCCCCGGCGGTACGTCGGCCGCGAGGGTCTGTGAGACAAGAGGGCTTCCGCGTTGGATGTGGCCGGGATTACGACCCAGCAGGATGCTCAGAAGGTTTTCCTGCTGTTCGATGCGGCGGAGTGTATCAGCAATCGAGGCTTCGGCCGTGAAGACAAGGATTTTCCCCTGATGCACGTCCTGGATCGAACCGACACCGCCCTCTTCGCGAGAACGGGCAAGCTCGAGCGAATTGGTTCTGACACCGTAAGTGTTCTGGGCAATTTGAAGTTCCAGATCCAGTTCCAGCAAACTCAGGTAAGCAGTCGCGACTTCCGAAACCAACGTCTGCCGGACGGCACGCTGAGCTTCTTCCGTTGCCAACAGATTGGCTCGAGCTGCTTCGTTGGCGCGACGAATCCGGCCCCAGAGGTCCACCTCGTAAGCGGGCATCGCCAGGCCAATATCGGCGTATCCTCGCTGCGGATTTACGCCAGGGGGAATCGGGATGGGACCTTTCTCCGAAGTCCGCGTGGTATAGACGTCGCCCGCGGCGTTGACTGTCGGGAAAAATTGCGAACGCGCGATGCGCGCGGCCGCCTCGGCCTGGAGCACTCGCGCGGTGGCGATTTTTATATCCCAACTGTTCGTCAGAGCCTCTGCAATGTAGGCTTGGAGCTGCGGCTCCTTGAATGTCTCCCACCAGCCGAGATCGCCGAAAGAACCAGCGCCGCTGGGGGCATTGGTGTCCGAGGCCGCGCGTCGATAGGTGTCAGGGGTATCGACTGAAGGCCGTTTGTAATCTGGTCCCACGGCGCAACCGCCGAGCAAAAAGGCGGCCGCGAGCGCGGTTATGGTGAAGGTGTAAAAAGAAACCAACTTGTGAAACTTATAATCCCGTAGGGATGACAGAAAATAGCCCAGCGTTTCAACGCTGGGGTCGTGGTCCGATGTGGAATAAGTCCCGTTAGGGACGACAGAACCACTTTCTCTGTCGTCCCCATGGGACTCGGTCCCTCCAACCTCTCGTACCCAGCGTTGAAACGCTGGGCTATTTTCTGTCGTCCCTCCGGGACTAAGACCAGCCGGATGTGAAAAGTTAATCTCAGCAGGGTGGAAACCTGCGCTACAAAATCGCAACGCGCACGTTCGGTTCATGAATGTGCTCCTATGGCTTCTTCCTCGACTGCGGGGGGGACTACGACGGGGATCTTGGGCGCAGGTTTTTTCCCACGTTCGGACAACCGCTGCACGAACACATAGCAAACCGGGATGATGAAAAGGCCGACGGCAGTGGCGATGGTCATGCCGAACACCACACCCGTTCCCATCGTGCTGCGCGAGGCCGCTCCGGAGCCAGACGCCAGCATCAGGGGCACGCTGCCCAAAATGAAAGCGAAAGAGGTCATCAGGATCGGGCGCAAGCGCAGTTTTGAGCCATCGACAGCGGCGTCCACAATTTCATGCCCTTCTTCCCGGCGCATCTTTGCGAATTCCACGATGAGGATGGCGTTTTTGGCCGCAAGGCCGATGAGCATCACCAACCCAATCTGCGCGTACACGTTCAAGTCGAAGTGCCGCGCCAACATGCCGATCAGCGTTCCGAGGATCACAGTCGGCGTCGCCAAAAGCACAGAGAAAGGAAGACTCCAGCTTTCGTATTGCGCCGACAGCAACAGGAACACGAAGAGCACGGCCATGCCGAAGATGATGGGCGCCTGGCCTTCAGATTTCTTCTCCTGGAGCGTCAATCCGGACCATTCATAGCCGGTTTCGGTCGGCATCGTTTTCATGACCTCCTCGATGGCCTTGATGGCCTGTCCCGAGCTATAACCGGGAGCCGCCGCGCCGATGATCTCGGCCGCATTGAAAAGATTGAAGCGGGTAACCAGGTTTGGGCCGGACATTTTGCTCACCTTCACCAGCGTGCTCAGGGGCACCATTTGATCTGTGTTGTTGCGCACATAGAATTGGCTGATGTCATTGGGCTTGCTGGTGAATTGCGATTCCGCTTGAAGAAAGACTTTATAGACGCGCCCGAATCGGACGAAATCGTTCACATAAAGCCCGCTCAGGTAAGTTTGAAGCGTGGCAAAGACTGTATTGACGGGCACGCCGAGCGTTCGCGCTTTTTCACGGTCCAGTTCAACCTTGACCTGCGGATTGGCGGGATTGAATGTCGTGCTGAGCCGGCCGATTTCCGGGCGCTTGGCCACCGCGGCAGTCAGTTGTTGCACATACTTTGCAAGCTGGGCGATATCGCCGCCGGACCGATCCTGCAACTGCATGCTAAAGCCCGACACGTTTCCGTAGCCCGGCAACGGCGGGGGCCCAAAGGCAAAGGCCTGCGCGCCCGGAAGGGCGGCGAATTTCCTGGTCCATTCGCGGGCGATGGCGCTGGCGTGCAACTCGGGCGCTTTGCGCTCCTCCCAGGGTTTGAGCCCCACGAACATCAAGGCTGCATTGGGAAAGTTCAGCGAATTGAGAATATTCATTCCCACCACGCCTACAGCGGAGCGCACGCCCTCCGTGCGTTCAACAATAGTTTCCACCTGCTTGAGCACCTCGTCGGTTCGTTGCAGTGACGCGCCTTCCGGTAATTGCACAGCAACGAAGAGATAACCTTTGTCTTCATCCGGAATGAAGCCGCCCGGCACGAATTTGCCAACAATTACGATGCCACCTACGACGGCGACCAGAAGCAGCATCGAGCGCGCGGCTTTACGAGCAAGACCGCCTACGATGGCGCCATATTTTTGGCTGAGCCAATCAAACGACGAGTTGAACCACTTGAAGAATTTGGCGATCGGTCCGCGCCCGGGCGTTGGCTTCCGCAGCAACATCGCCGACAGAGCGGGGCTAAGTGTCAGCGCGTTAATGACCGAAAAGACCACCGCGATAGCAATAGTTAATGCAAACTGCCTGTAGAGTTGGCCGGTAACACCAGACATTCCTGCCACCGGGATAAACACCGCGCACAGGACCAGTCCAATAGCCACGACCGGGCCAGAGACCTCTTTCATTGCTTGCTTGGTGGCTTCAACCGGAGTTTTCCCGTGCTCGATATGATGCTGAACCGCCTCGACCACCACGATCGCGTCGTCCACCACAATGCCGATCGCCAGCACCAGGCCGAACATCGTCAGCACGTTCACGCTGAAACCCATCGCCGGAAACACGATGAACGCCCCCAGCAGCGAGACCGGCACCGTACACATGGGAATGATCGTGGCACGGAAACTCTGGAGGAAAACGTAAACCACCAACAGCACCAGGATCACTGCTTCGAACAGGGTATGCACGATTTCATCCATCGAAGCCTTGATTGGCAGGGTGGTATCCAACGTGATGTCGTAATCCATGTCGGCGGGAAACCGCCCTTTGGCGGCCTTGAGGATCTTCTTCACGTTATCAGCCGTTTCGATGGCATTGGCGCCTGGCGCCAGGTAGATGCCTATCGCGCCCGCGGGCGACTTGTTCAGCCGTGCGCGCAAATCGTATGTCTGTGCGCCCAACTCCACACGGGCAACATCCTTGATTTTCACCTGCGAGCCGTCCGGATTGGAGCGGATGATAATCTCTTCAAATTCTTTCGGATCCTTGAGCAATCCCAGTGTCCTGACGTTGAATTGACTCTCCTGGCCGGGGGGTGCGGGTTCGGCGCCGATGCGGCCGGCGGGCGACTGCGCGTTTTGTTCGTTCAGGGCGCTCTGAATGTCGCTGGGCGTGATACCCAGGGAGGCAAGCCTGTCGGGCTTCAGCCATATCCGCATCGTGTAATCCTGCGCGGTGAAATTCTTCACATCACCTACCCCGCGAACGCGTTTAATGGGATCGACAAGGTTGATGTCGCAATAGTTGCCCAGGAAGATCGCGTCGTAACTGCCCTTGGGCGACGACAAGGCAACCACCATCAGGATATCGGGGCTGGAGCGATTGACCACGACGCCTTCCTTTTTGACGGCCTCAGGAAGTTGTGCTTCTGCTTGTCCCACGCGGTTCTGCGTGTTGACCTGCATGATGTCCACGTCCGTGCCGACATCGAAATAGACGTTGAGAGTGAGCTTGCCGTCGTTAGCATTGTAGGATTGGAGGTACAACAATTTGTCCACGCCGTTAACCTTCGATTCAATGGGCGTGGCCACCGATTCCATGACCGCCTCGGCAGCAGCGCCGCGATAGGTCGTAGTGACTTGGATCATCGTCGGGCTGACTGGAGGATACTCCGAGATGGGCAGGCGTTTTAACGTGACCAGACCCACGATCACCGTGAGGATGGCGATGACCATCGCCACGATTGGGCGCCGGATAAAAAAATCAGCCATAACGAACCTATTCCTGGGCTGGTTTGGCCTCAGCAGGAGTGGCGCCGGCCTGGGCCATTTGCATGGCCGTCATGGGCTGCACTGCAGCGCCTTCGCGCAGCTTCTGCAGACCTTCGACCACAATCCGATCCCCCGCCTTGAGCCCTTCGAGCACGTTCACATTGGAGCCCAGTTGGTCGCCGACTTTGACGGTGCGCTGGGACGCCTTGTTATCGGCGGCAACGACCCACACGAAGCTCTTACCCTGCAACTCCACGATGCTGCGCTCCGGCACGAGGATGCTGTCCGGACGCACCCCCAGGTCCACCTTGATGCGGCCAAACATTCCTGGCCGCAGGACTTTGGTTGCATTGGCGAATTCGGCCCGCACACGCAAGGTACCGGTTTTGGGGTCCACAGCCCGGTCAATGAAGACGAACTTTCCCTGGTCGGGATAAGACGCGCCGTTTGCCAGCACCAGGTTCACGGGCAAATCCTGGACTTGTTTGCCCGTGAGGCGGGTTTTTTCCTGGGCCCGGAGATATTCAACCTCACTGACATTGCAGTAAAACCAGATGGGATCCAACGTTGAGAGCGTCACCAACAACGTTGGCTGGCCTTTGCCAACCAATTCCCCGAGGTTGACCTGTTTGGCTCCGATCAGTCCGGCCACCGGTGCTTTAACCTGACAGTAACCGACATCGAGTTGCGCGCTTTCAACGCGCGCTTGAGCAGTCAGCACAGCAGCCTTGCCCATGTCCACGGAAGCGAGCGCGTTATCCAG
Organism: Verrucomicrobiota bacterium; assembly: GCA_003176045.1. Classification (GTDB taxonomy): domain Bacteria; phylum Verrucomicrobiota; class Verrucomicrobiia; order Limisphaerales; family UBA8199; genus PSRM01. Next base: position 67,477 of record PSRM01000234.1, read on the forward strand.
GTCCTGCTGTGGAACTGCGCGCTTTGCTGCCAGGGGGGTTAAACGGGCCACATCCGCTTCGTACTTCTTCAGAGCCGCCTGGGCCTCCGCCAGAGAACCTTTCGCAGCCAGGAGTCTCTCCTGGTAAGGTTTGTCGTCCAACGCGAATAGCAGGTCATCTTGTTTTACATCCGTCCCTTCGACAAAGGCCATTTTGTCCACAAATGCCTCGACGCGCGCGCGAACCTCCACATTTTGCGGGGAATCGAGCTGCCCAATGAACTCGGCTGAGGCAGGCATATTGGTGCCGCTGATCTCCATGACTTGCACAACCGGCGGCGGGGTGGCAATGATAGGCTTCGAGCAACCGTTCAGGCACAGGAATGTGGCGCCGCCAATCAGCACCAGGAACGCGGAAGCGACAAAGTCTGTAGGGCAGGCTTTCCAGCCTGCCGGTTGCGGCGCTTTCCAGCGCCGCGACCCTGGAAGACGCTGGTTCAGGGGGCTGAAAAGCCCCCTGAACCGGCAGGCTCGAAAGCCTGCCCTACAGTGCCGGACTTTGTCAGTGGCCCTGGCCCAACCCAGTTGCTGGGGGGCAGCTACTCCCGTTGACAATGCGTTGGGCGGACAGAACGAGAGAACGAGAGTAGGTCTCATGGTGATTCTCACAGGTTTAGGTCTTCTGGCGCTGATGGAGTTCCCTCGCGAGTTCCACAGCGCACTGTCAGTCTAAAGGCTGGATTCGTGCCAATTAACCTTGAGCAGGATAAGCCTATCACAGCCGCCGTGTTATTGGAGTCTTAGGCTGTTTTAGGGCTTCGAGGTGCGTTAAATGCCGGCTGCCAAAGGTTGATAGCTCGACTTGGAGTCGGAATTCCGTCCCGCCTATTGCTTCACACCTTCACATGGAGTCGGTTTCGACTCACCCCCGCCATTGGGCTCGGGCGAGCTGCCCCGCAAGGCTTGAATCAAATCCATTCCTTTGTTTTGCAGGCCGAAGTAGAAGCTGATTTCGGGTGCGCGGTTGGATAACTCAATCGCCGTGAGAATGCAGCGATAAATCGAAGATCGAATGTGGTCGCAAAGTGCCTCTTCGGATTTCCATCGTTCGATATAGATGATGTGGGAGCAGGGATCGTCCCGCTGCTCAACGCACGAACCGAGGTAATCGGCGCAGCTTCCCAATCGTGCCTGCACCATGCAGAGAATTTGGGCGGCTTCTGTCCGGCGTTCTACCGGAATGAATAGCCTCATCAGCGAGAGAACCACCCTTTCCCCTATGCTCAAACCGTACCCGCTGAAAACTGCATAGGGATTTTTGTTGGAAATCGCTGATGTCAAAGCACTTGTAAGCAGATTGCCCTTGGCCAATCCTTTTTCGTCAAAGCGAAAAAGGAGGGTATTCCGACTTTGCGTCGGTATTTCGTTCTTTCTTGACACTCCGGCGAACAGCGCCGTCCCGCTGAGCGGGATGAGGAGCGCCCAGCCCCGCAGAGGAGCGCGGCATTTATGCCGCTTCAACGCACGAAGGTAGCAGGGCGTCGGACTTCGCGCCGGAGCTTGAAGCGGCATAAATGCCGCGCTCCTGTTGCGTTCAGTCCATCGTTGAAGAAGCGCGAATGAAAACCTCAAGCATTTGAAGGCATTTGGCCCGCCGAGGGTGAAGACACCCGCGCTCCACCACCACTCAGAACGGCTCGGAAACCTGCCGCGTGGGTCGAGATGGGTTTGCCGTGCGGGGTTGTTTGCCTGATTTGCGGTAGCTCACTGGCCTGGCCGCAGAACCCGCCGATTTCTTGCCGGAGTCGCCTCCATCCAGAGTGCGTTTGAGTTCGCGGATTTGATCTCTCAACAGAGCGGCTTTTTCGAATTCGAGATTGTTGGCGGCGGTGATCATTTCCCCCTCCAGCTCTTTGATGGTCTCACTCAGATCAATATCCACGCCTGACTCTGAAAGAAACGCATGTGCCTGGCGTGTGGTTTGATGATAGGACGAAAGGCTCTCCTCGACCGCGCGGCTGACACTGCGCGGTGTGATGTGATGTTCCTGGTTGTAGGCAAGTTGCCTCTCGCGGCGATACTCTGAGACCTCCAGGAACTTGCGGATGCTCTGGGTCATAACGTCGGCGTAAAGGATCACCTCGCCATTCAAATGCCTCGCGGCGCGGCCGGCGGTCTGGATCAGGCTGGTGGCGCTGCGGAGATAGCCTTCCTTATCGGCGTCCAGGATCGCGACCAGGGACACCTCCGGCAAATCAAGCCCTTCTCGCAGCAGATTGATGCCGACCAGCACATCAAATTCGCCTTTGCGTAGCGCTCGCAGGATCTCCACCCGCTCAATGGCGTCGATTTCGCTGTGGAGATATTGCACGCTAATGCCGATATCGCGCAGATAGTCGGTTAGTTCTTCGGCCGTCCGTTTGGTCAGGGTGGTGACCAGCGCGCGTTCCTTCGCGTCGGCCCGTTTGCGACATTCGTTGATCAGATCATCAATCTGGCCGGCAAGGGGCTTGACCGTTGTCTTCGGGTCCACGAGGCCCGTGGGGCGCACGATCTGCTCGGTTATGTGTCCCTGTGACCATTCGATCTCGCGGGGGCTCGGCGTGGCGCTGACATAGATTGTCTGGTTTTGGAGGCCTTGGAACTCGCCAAAGTTGAGCGGACGATTATCCAGAGCGCTGGGCAGTCGAAACCCGTGCTCGACGAGGACGGTTTTGCGGGAGCGGTCTCCTTCGTACATGCCGCCGATCTGGGGGACGGTGGCGTGGGATTCGTCAACAACGAGCAGGAAATCTTTGGGAAAAAAGTCGAACAGCGTGCATGGTCTGGAACCGGGCGGGCGGGCAGCGAGATGGCGCGAGTAATTTTCGATACCCGAGCAGAAACCCATTTCTTCCATCATTTCGAGGTCGTATTCGGTGCGCATCTTGAGCCGCTGGGCCTCCAGGAGCTTGCCTTGTTTCTCGAACCAGGCGATACGCTCGCCCAACTCCTCGCGGATGGCCAGCAAAGCCGGACGAAGCTTTTCCGACGGCGTCACGAATTGCTTGGCTGGATAAATCGTGACCGCTTCGAGCGCTTCGAGCTTTTCGCCCGTGAGTGGATCGAAGCGCGTGAGCCGTTCAATTTCATCGCCAAAAAATTCCACGCGCAGCGCGTCCTCCCGTCCGGCGGGGCAAAGCTCGACTGTGTCGCCGCGCACCCGGAACTGGCCGCGGGTGAATTCGATGTCGTTGCGGGTGTATTGTAAATCCACCAGCCGTTTGAGGAAATGGTCGCGAGTCATTTCCATTGCTGTGCGGACAGGGATGACCATCGCCTCGTAATCCTCTTTGCTGCCGATGCCGTAAATGCATGAGACACTCGCCACCACCACCACGTCACGGCGCGAGAACAGCGAACTCATGGTCGAGAGGCGCAACCGCTCGATTTCCTCGTTCACGCTCGAATCTTTCTCGATGAAAGTGTCCGTGCGCGGGATATAGGCCTCCGGTTGATAATAATCGAAATAGCTCACGAAATACTCGACCGCATTCCTGGGGAAAAAGCTCTTGAACTCGGCATAAAGCTGCGCGGCGAGCGTTTTGTTATGTGAGATCACCAGCGTCGGCTTGTTCACGTTCCGGATCACGTTGGCGACAGTGAACGTTTTACCGGACCCTGTTACCCCAACCAGCGTCTGATGTCTGGCGCCAGACAGCACCCCCTCGGAGAGCTTCGCAATGGCTTGCGGCTGATCTCCAGCGGGCTCGTAAGGTGCGGCCAGGTCGAACATGGCAGCCTCAAATCTACCTTTCACCAGCGGGGCGGTCAATGTGAGCGGCCCTTTTTGAGGTTAATCGGCTAATGCTGGCGGAAACGTCGGAGCGCGGGTGTCCTCACCCGCAGCATGTGCGAAGGAAGAGGCGGTCAGCCAGTCTGGATGCGTGAATGCGAGTGTGGCTGCTGCGGGTGAGGACACAGAGCCTGTGACAAAGTCCGCCACTGTAGGGCAGGCTTTCCAGCCTGCCGGTTCAGGGGGCTTTTCAGCCCCCTGAAACAC
>PSRM01000104.1 GCA_003176045.1 Verrucomicrobiota bacterium
GTGGGACAGTTTTTGTCCCACCCCCCTCTTTAAAATTGTGCGAAAAATGAAAGGTTAAATATGATGAATATCGCCCAAGCACAAATGGAACTGAGTCTGCCGAAGCCGCCAGGCTGCTCCTGGGAGAGCCGGCGTCAACGGCGTCTGCGCCGCGCAAATTGGTGGTTTCAGAGGATGAGGCAGGCAGTGGACGGCGCGGTGGAGTGGGAAGGGCAGCCGGGGCAACAGGGGAAGGCGGCGGAGCAGCGGGAGATTTGCGAATAGAAGACCTCTGACCACTGACCACGAGACCACTGACCACAAGACCACTGCCTACGAGACTACTGACCACTGACTACGGACTAATGGCAAATGGCAATGGCAATGGCAGATGACAAATAGGAGATAGCAGATAGCGAGGGGCGGATGTTAGTCTGTGGTTCAGAATTGAAGAATTAATTAGAGCCTCGTTACCTCGGCTGCTACCAAGATATGATCGCCCGCGTAACCCTTGAGCTAGCCCTTCGCAAGGAGTTCGACTACCTGGTGCCGCCGGGCTTGCTGGGGTTGGTGGACGTGGGTACGCGTGTGCAGGTGCCGCTCGGTCCTCGGAAGGTGCTGGGATGCGTGACGGCGCTGGCTGAAGAATCGGCCCGCACTCGGCTTAAGCCGATCCTGAAAGTGATCGGCGCACAGGCGCTGGTGACGCCGAAGGTGCTGCAATTAGCGCGATGGATCGCCAATTACTACTGTTGCGCCCCCGAAATCGCATTGAAATGCGTTTTGCCGGACTCGGTGCGGCAGGAACAGGCAGGATGGCGCGAGCGTTTGTTTGTGCGGGCGCTGCCACTTAGCGGGCCGCTGCCCAAGCTGCCAAAACGCCAACAGGAAGTGCTGCACATCATCGAGGAACGGCGGGAACTGCCGCTCAAGGAATTGCTGGAACTCGCCGAAACGACAGCCACCACCATTCGGCGCCTCGAAGACAAAGGGCTGGTGGCCATTATCTCGCAGGTTTCCGAGCGAGATCCTTATGCCGCCGAGCATATTTTGCCCACGGAGCCCCTACCGCTGAACGAAGCACAAGCTCGGGCATTCGAAGCGATTATTGCCGCAATGGACCAGGCGAGCGGGAAAGTGGGAGAGCCAGCAAGTGAGAAGGACCTGTCTGCCCACTCTCCGACTCTCCCACTCTCTGACCCTCCCACTCACCCACCGCCAAACTCTCCAGCAGAGTTTTCGATACAAACCGCAACACGCAACACGCAACACGCAATCCGCACCTTCCTCCTCCACGGCGTCACCGGCAGCGGCAAAACCGAGGTCTATCTCCAGGCCATTGCCCACGCTCTGGAGCAGGGCAAAGGCGCTATCGTGCTCGTGCCGGAAATCTCGCTTACGCCGCAGACGGTCGAGCGATTTAAGGCGCGATTCAGCTCCGGTCCGCTTCAAACGCTGGTAGCGGTGCTGCACAGCCATTTGTCGGCCGGCGAGCGGCATGACGAATGGCATAAAATTCGGCAGGGACGCGCTCGGATCGTCATCGGCGCGCGCTCCGCGATTTTCGCGCCGGTGGATCCGCTGGGCCTGATCATCGTGGACGAGGAGCACGAGCACACTTACAAGCAGGAGGAATCTCCGCGCTACCACGCTCGCGACGTCGCAATTATGCGCGGCCAAATGGAAAGCGCCGTGGTGGTGCTCGGTTCCGCTACACCTTCGATGGAAAGCTATTTCAATTGTTCGAAGGCCAAATATAAATTGCTGCAATTACCGGAGCGGGCGGACACGGCAAAAATGCCGCTGGTCCGTATCGTGGATATGCGCCAGACGTTGCGACGCGGAAAGGCCATCCCGATTTTTTCGCCACAACTTCACGAAGCCATTACGCAACGACTCGAACGCAAGGAGCAGACGATTCTTTTTTTGAATCGCCGCGGCTATGCCACAGCCCTGCAATGTCCCGTCTGCGGCTATGTGGCCGGCTGCCACAATTGCAGTGTCTCGCTCACCTATCATCGACACGAACAGAAGCTCCTATGCCACATCTGTGGTCATTCCGAGCCGGTGCCATCGCTTTGCCCGAACGATGCCTGCCGCAACCCGCAAATCCGCTTTGCCGGGCTCGGGACCCAGCGTGTCGAAGATACTTTGGTGAAGTTATTTCCCGACGCTCACATTAAGCGCATGGATTCCGACGCGATGCGCCGGAAAGACGATTTCCGGCGCGTCCTTTCAGATTTCCGCGTCGGCAAAATAGACATCCTGCTGGGCACGCAAATGATCGCCAAGGGCCTGCACTTCCCGAATGTGACGCTAGTGGGGATCATTTTCGCCGATATGGCGCTGCACCAGCCGGATTTCCGGTCCGGCGAGCGCACGTTTCAATTACTGACGCAAGTGGCCGGACGCGCGGGGCGCGGGGACATCGAAGGGGAAGTTTTCGTCCAGGCGTTCACTCCCTTTCATGCGGCCATCCAGTTTTCCAAGCGGCATGATTTCGAAGGCTTCTATGAGCAGGAACTCGAGTTTCGCGAGCAGCTCAAATATCCGCCTTTCACCCGGATTGCCATGCTGACGCTCAAAGGGCGCAACGAGGAGAAGGTCCAGTTCTCAGCCGAACATCTCAAACGCGAGCTGGAGAAGCTCTTGAAGGATTTCAAAGGCCTGATCATGGCCGGCCCGGCGCCCGCGCCGCTGCTGCGCGCGGAAACTTACTACCGCTACCAGATCATGTTGCGTGTGCAGCGCATGACCGCCCTCAGTCAGCGCCTGGGCCAATTCGTCCAAACCCTCGTTCTACCCGAAGGCGTCGCCCTGGCCGTGGACATTGACCCGGTGGATTTGGGCTAAATAGTGTGTCGTTCACTTTTTGTCTCCCACTTTGCTCACCGCGCCTTCGCGCAGCGAAGGCGGGTCCTCCACTTCGTCCTCCATTTTGTCGACAGTCCGGTCACGCCCGCTCCGTCCCAAGTCATAAATCATAAATCATAAATTCCCTCGCCCCTGGCCCTCCGCCCTTCTACGCTTCCCTGAATGATTGGGCCGATCCTAAATGCCGCTGCCATCCTCGTCGGCGGCGCTGTGGGTTTAACCCGCAAGCGCCCATTTTCGGCGGCAAATGAGTCCTTTTTCAAAGTGGCCCTCGGGGTGTTCGCGATCTGGTTCGGTCTCCGGCTGACCTGGATAAGCCTGCAGGGCCCAGTCGGGCATCAGATGGTGCAGCTCCTCATCGCGGTCCTTGCGTTAATGCTCGGAAAATTGTTTGGGCGCTTCGTCCGTCTGCAGGAACTTTCAAACCGCCTCGGTCGCTCCGCTCGACAAAACATCTCAGAAGCCGCTCAAAACGATCCGCGTCGCCTGGAGAAAGGCTTTAAAACCTGTGCTGCCTTATTTTGCGCCGCTCCACTCGGAATCCTGGGAGCCATCCAGGATGGCCTATCCGATTACTACCAGCCCCTGGCCGTCAAGAGCGTTATGGATGGTCTGGCCACTTTCGGTTTTGCTCGAATGTTTGGCCCCGGCGTAGGGCTCGCCGCGCTTCCGGTTTTCGCGTTACAGGGCACAATCAGCCTCTCCTGCTCACGCATCCTCAAACCTTTCCTCGATCTCCACCATCTGACCGATCCAACCAATGTCGCCGGCGGCTTGCTCGTTTTTGCGGTGGGCCTGGTAATCCTCGAACTCAAAAAAATCGAATTGGCTGCCTACTTGCCCAGTCTGGTCTTCGCCCCCCTCATAGCATGGCTGTTCGCTTCAAAAGGTAGCTGAAACGTGATGCCTGAAACGTGAAACGTGAAACGTGAAACGTGAAAACGGAGCCCGCGCAAAAGTTAATGAGCCGTCCAGCTGCAGGGGCAGCCGAGGATAGGAAATAACGTAAAAGGAAACGCGACTGCGGCCTTCGCGATTCACGTTTTACGTTTCACGCATCACGCATCACGCATCACGCATCACGTTTCACGTTTCACGCTTCACGATAGCCGCTTGTTACCCTCAGCCCTGGGATATTAAATTCTCAAAATCGAGGTTCAAACCTCCAACGCACTGGGGTAAAGACCTCATTGTCCATCTACTGTCCGCACCCCATTCTGAAGGCTATGCAACGAAGTTATTTAGAGTCTCCGCCGTCTGTTCCTATGGACCTGGACTTCAGCCCTGTCTTCAACGTCGTCATCATCTATGAGGATTTCGAGACGGGCAAGCAGGCTCGCAGAACCTACGATTTCCTGGTCGAGAACCTGGGGACCGATTGCCGATTCGAGAATCAGATGTGGAAATTCGACGTGTTGCGCATCCCCAAGCTGCGCGAGATGGCTGCGCGCGACGCTGCCGCCGCGGACATCATCATTATCTCCGGCCATGGTGGGGACGAGTTGCCTGCGGACGTGAAGCATTGGGTGGAGACCTGGCAAGGCCAATCTCCAAATGCAATCGCGCTGGTAGCTCTGTTTGACCGGCCCCGTGAAGAAACGCGGCCTGCTCGGGAGTATTTGGCCAATGTGGCCAATCGCTGCCAGATGGCCTTCTTCGCGCAACCCGATGACTGGCCCGGCAAAGGCGGCGAGGAGCCTCCTGCGGCTTCGCAGCGTCATCCTAAATCCAGGGATGCGCTGACCTCGGTCGGAGCGGCTGTCCAGCGCGCGGCCGAGCTACCTCGGTGGGAAGCGACGTAAGCACACAGCGCGTCGGAAACGGCTACTCCAACTTTGCACAGAAGAAACGAAGGAAACGAAGGCGCTCTTTACTTGCTCTTCGGTTTCTTCATTACCTTCTGTGAAAAAAACTGTGCGCTCCGCCCCTGCCAAGGCTTCTCCCGCTCGTGCCGAGGCCAACTTCAATATCCAGGGCCGCACGCTCTCGGTTTCCCGCCTCGACAAAGTCTTCTACCCCAAAACCGGCTTCACAAAAGCGCAGGTCATTGACTATTACATTCGCGTTTCGCGAGCCCTGCTTCCGCATCTGAAAGACCGGCCACTGACCTTAAAGCGTTACCCCGACGGCGTCGAAGGCGGCTTTTTCTACGAAAAACGATGCCCGTCCTACCGCCCGCGCTGGCTGCACACGACTCCGATGTGGAGCGAAGGCCATGGCGAAGATATCAACTACTGCGTCGCCAACGATCTGCCCAGCATCGTCTGGGCCGCCAACCTCGGCGATCTTGAACTGCACACCTTCCTTGCCAAAGGCAACAACACCAATTGCCCCACCTACGTCGTCTTCGACTTGGATCCAGGGCCTCCGGCAAACATCATCCAATGCGCTCAAGTCGCCTTTTGGCTCAAAGGAAAACTCGATCAATGGCGGCTCCAAAGCTTCCCCAAGACTTCCGGCTCGAAGGGTCTGCAAATCTATGTCCCGTTAAATACCAAAACGACTTACGACGCCACCAAGCCCTGGGCACGCTCGCTGGCCGATCTATTGCAGCGCGAACACCCCGATCTGGTTGTAGCGAAAATGGATAAACGCTTGCGATCGGGCAAAGTGTTCGTGGACTGGAGCCAGAACGATTACCACAAAACAACCGTTTGCGTTTATTCGCTCCGCGCAAAGGAGCGCCCCAGCGTTTCCACACCCGTGACGTGGAACGAGGTCCGGGCGGCCCTCAAGCGAAAGGATCCCGACCGCCTTGTTTTCCTCTCCGACGACGTCCTCAAACGCGTCGCCTCCCACGGCGATCTCTTCGCCCCGGTCCTCAAGCTAAAGCAGAAACTGCCGAAAGTGCCCACCTCGTAGCAGACTTGTAGGGGACGACGTAAGGAGTCCCCTCCTTGCGCCGGCTTTCCGAAAGGGACTCCTTACGTCGTCCCCTACATGCTCCAGACCGGTTCCCCCCATTTAACCTATTTAACTGATTTAACTCATTTAACTTGTTTTAGTCAGGTCCTCACCCCATTCCTCCCTCACTTTCCTCGCGCTACGTTTTTTGAGGAGGAGGGGTTCGATCATGCGGGCAATCTGGAAAGGCACAATCAGTTTCAGCCTGGTCAATATCCCCATCTCGCTCTACCCGGCCACCAGGCGCGAGGAATTGAAATTCCATCTGCTGCGCAAATCCGACTTGAGCCCAATCTCTTACCGGCGAGTCGCCCAGGCCGATGAAAAAGAAGTGCCGTGGGAACAAATCGTCAAAGGCTACGAATACGAAAAAGGCCAATATATCGTTTTGGATCCAGAGGATTTTAAGCGCGCCGATGTCGAAGCGACCCAAAGCATAGACATCCGCGAATTCGTCAAACTCGAGGATATTGACCCCATTTTCTACGATGCGCCGTATTACCTGGAGCCGCAAAAAAGAGGCGCGAAAGCCTATGCCCTCTTGCGCGAGGCCCTCCAACGCACTGGCCGCGTCGGCATCGCCAAAGTAGTGATCAAAACCCGGCAGCATCTCGCGGCCGTCAAACCCGAAAAAAAGGCCCTCGTGCTCGAACTCATGCATTTTGCCGAAGAGTTGACCGATCCCGGCTCCCTCGAAATTCCTGGCGATCTGGACTTGGGCAAACGCGAGCAGGAAATGGCCTGCGAACTGGTCGAACGAATGAGTGATCGTTGGCAGCCCTCGAAATATACCGACGACTACCGCCATGCTTTAATGGATTTAATCCAGAAGAAGATCGAATCGGGCGGACGCACACCCGCCGCAGCGCACCCGCACAAACGCGAACCCTCCAAGGTCATTGATCTGGTTTCCATCCTCCAGCAAAGCCTCAAACAAGCCGGCAGCGGCGCGGCGCCGAAAAAAGCTTCCAGAGCCCACAAACAGAAGAAAGAACTCAAGAAAGCGGCGTAGCCTCCACAGTTGCTCCGATGTAGGGCAGGCTTTCGAGCCTGCCGGTTCGCGGCGCTTTTCAGCGCCGCGGACCTAACGGTCCAGAGTTTCACGGGGCTGAAAAGCCCCCTGAACCGGCAGGCTGGAAAGCCTGCCCTACATTCCTGGTGCGCCGCCCTGAGAGGTTCCCGTTCGCTCTACCCGACTTGAACCTTGTGACTCGGAGCTTATGTTGAATCTTGAAGTTTGGAGTTTGAGGTTTTCGATCCATGTCCATCCGGCGTTCAACTAATTCGTTAGGAAAGTACCGGGTCAAACGCGATTTCTCGCGCACCCGCGAACCTGCCGGGCGCAAGCCCGGCCCTCGCTTGCGCAAAGGCCATTCTTTCGTCGTCCAAAAGCACGCGGCCCGCCGGTTGCACTATGACTTCCGCCTCGAAATGGCCGGAGTGCTCAAATCATGGGCCGTGCCCAAAGGCTTCCCAACCGCCCGGGGCGACCGCCATCTGGCCATCGAAGTCGAGGACCACCCTCTCGAATATCGCGACTTCGAAGGTACCATACCCGAGGGCAACTATGGCGCGGGCACGGTCATGGTTTGGGACAAAGGCACCTACGATGTATCAGGCGGCGATTCACTCCGCGCCCTCGAACAAGGCAAACTGCACCTGACCTTGGAAGGCAAAAAACTCAAAGGGGAATGGACTCTCGTGCGAATGCGCCGGTCCGATGAGGATGACAAGACCCAATGGATGCTCATCAAGAGCGGCAACGACATGCCACCACTTTCCGCTCGCGCTGAAAGCCATTCAGCCGCAACTGGCCGCACCATGGAACAGATCGCCTCCGCAAAAAAGAAAAGCGAATGGCAAAGCAACCGCACTTCCGGCCGCGCGGTGGCCAGTCCGGCCCGGACCATCCCTGGCCGCGCAAGCGCTCGAACAAAGACACGCGGGCAGGATGCCCGCGCTCCCAGGGCGTCCTTGCCCCGCTCCGCGCCGTCCCCGACTCCCCTAAAACTATCCCTGCCCCGTTTGCCCAAAGCTAAACCTGGGTTCATTGAACCTATGAAAGCACTCCTCAGAGAGGATCTGCCCCAGGGCCCCCAATGGATTTACGAAATCAAATTCGATGGTGTGCGCACCCTGGCCACCAAGACCAAGGGCCGCGTCAGCCTGACTTCCCGCGCAGCAAAAGATTTCACCGATAAATATTCACCCATCGCTTTCGCCCTTCGCAACTTGCCGGCAAAGGACGCCGTGCTCGACGGCGAAATCGTAGCTGTGGACGCAAAAGGCCGTTCCTCATTTCAACTCCTCCAGTCCTATCTCGCGGCCGGCGCCGAAAAGCCGCCCCTGTTCTATTACGTCTTCGACCTCCTTGTGCTGGATGGCCAGGATTTCAAAGGCCTGCCTCTTTGGCAACGCAAAGCCGCCGCCCAGGCGCTCATCGCCAACTTATCTCCCATCGTCCGCTTTTCCGCCAGCCTGGCAGGCAACCCCTCGCGCCTTGTGCAGGAAATGAAAGGACGCGGCCTGGAGGGCATGGTGGCCAAACTCAAGGATTCCAAATACGAACCTGGCCGCCGCTCGGGCGCCTGGGTGAAGTTCAAATGGACCAGCGAGCAGGAGTTTGTCATTGGCGGCTACACCAAACCTCAGGGCGCTCGATCGCATTTCGGCGCCATCCTTGTCGGCTATTATCAGGACGGCCAGTTACTCTACGCAGCCAAGGTTGGCACGGGCTTCGATCAGAAGCTGCTCGCCTCGCTTTACCAGAAGTTCCAAACGCTGCGCCGCCCGGATTGTCCATTCGCTAATCTTCCCGAGCAGCGAATTGGGTCCTCCGGCGCGGGAATGACCGCTTCCCGAATGAAATCCTGCACCTGGCTTGACCCCAAACTCGTCTGCCAGGTGCGTTTCGCCGAATGGACCCGCGATAATCACCTTCGCATCCCTTCCTTTCTCGGCCTGCGCGAGGATAAGAAACCAAAAGAGGTTGTCAAAGAGCGCCCGGTGTAGAACAGAGCATCAGTCCGCACTCTTTGTTCCCAGCAGTTTCCGCTTTCGTTCCTCCGGGAGATCGGTCTTGGCCAGCCAGGCAGTTACTGCGGCCTGATCCGTGAACCGCCAGTTCTGTGCGAGGCGCTCAATCGCATCGAATCGAGTGGTTTCGTCGTGAATCGCTTGAATCCAGGAGGCCCCAAGCTCGGGCGAATATAATCCAAGGTTTGCGATTGCCGCGCCGAGGCCCCCATCCCGCGCGGCGCCGGATGGCAATGCCAGCAGCCATTTGCCGGCTGCCTCCGGATCCACGCTGACCCAGGCAGCAGCGGTGCGACTAACACCCTGCTCGCGGCCTTCGCCTTCTGGAAGAGTAAGTGCCCAGGCTGCAGCGGCGTTGGGCTCGGCTTGAACCCAGGCCGAAACGACTTTTCCAATCAAGGTATTTTGCGTTTCGCCTGAGCGCAGCCCGGCGACATAAGCTGCTGCGTCCCTGGGCCGGTGTTCCGCCCAACTGGAACAAATTGCATTTAGAGCGCTTTGCGTATCGCCCTCAGTCAGGCCGCACGCCCAAGTCAAAGCGGCTTTAGGGTCATTCTCAGCCCAAGTCCTCCCGACCTTTGTAAGGGCTGCTTCGCGAGCATCGCCCGACAGCGTGGTTGCGTATGCGCTCGCTGCTTCTGGATCGCTCTCGGTCCATCGGTTCAGAATTCCTTCCCCTGCTACTTTGCGATCGGATTGCGGCAGGCTTTTCAGCCAAGCGACTGCGCCGAGCAAGTCGTAATCCACCCATTGATATCCAATCGAGCCAAGCGCCTGGCTTCGCCCCTCGTCGGGGGGGAGCGACGAGACAAAATCCGCCGCCCCTTTTGGATCCATCTGTGCCAACTGCTTTCCAATTGCCACCTTGGCTTTGGTCCGCAGCGTGGCTTCAGGTAGCTGATCCGCCCAACGCCGGGCGCTGTCCGGGTCCACCTTCGCCCACCAATCTGCTGCCTGAGCTACAACGTCGTCTCTTTGCTGGCCGGCAGGCAACGTTAAAGCCAGCTTGGCCGCAATTTCAGGATCGGTCTGGCAAAGCCTGCTGATGATGGATGCCATCATTGGCGAGTAGGGTTGGCCCGACGCGAGTTCCTGGACGATTGTCAAAGCGTCCTTTGGACTCTGATCAACTATTGCGCTGGATGCGACCAGGATTAGGCTGTTGCGATCCGTGCTTGGGGGCACTGTTTGTTTCACAAAACCGATGAACCCTTTGAGGTCCTGTCTTGCCCATTCTACGCTGACCGCAATCAATGCCTTATCTTTGACCGGTCCTGCAGACAACGCCTGGACCCAGCTCACCGCCGCTGTCAAATCTTTCGCTGTCCATTCAAACAACACGTTCGCGAGCAGGTCCGTTCGCTGCCCGGGCAGCGCGAGCACATACTCCGCCGCAGTCTTCGGGGCAGAAGTGCCCCAACTGGAGATGACACTGTTCAAGACCGTTCCCTTATCATAACCGTCTGGCAAACCTTTGACCCATCCCATTGCCGCCATAGGTTCCTGCGCTGCCCATGCCGAAGCTACGGCCATCAAAGCTAAAGAGCGGAAATTGCCAGGCGCCAGTCCGAGTGCGCGGGCGGCCGCGGCTTTGGGATCTGTTTGTGCCAAGGTACGGAATATCGGGTCAGCTTCATTATCAAACTCAACGCTACGCATGCCTACCGTTCCTATCAGCCTCAATGCCGATTCAGGGTCCTTGTCCGCCAAAGCACGCACCACTTTTTCCACGGCTTGCTGCTTCTCTGGGCCCATGGGCAAACGGTTGACCCAGGCGATTGCGCTCGAGCTGTCCCGTTCCACCCAGGAGGTTAGGACCGCCTCCATCGCCTGGGTTCGCTCCGTGCTCTTTGGTAGTTTGTCGGCATAGGTCATCGCGGCTTCCGGTTCGATGCTGGTCCACCGGCGCAGGAGCAGCTCGCGGAACTTTGCCCGAAATGCTTCCGGCGAAGTCCCTTCAGCGAGCCGCATGACCGCAGCGACGTCCTCTGGCGCGACCGAAGCCAGGATGTCCTCCATCAGAGAGTACCGTTTAGTAACAGTCTGCCCCGATAAGGCCCGAATGGCCTCTGCGATTTGATCAAAAGATCGGTACTTGGACTCCTGCGACCGATTGGAAGTGGACTGGGCATCGGTTCCGTGCTCTGCTGACTGGACTCTAGATTGCGCCAGCCCGCCTTTGGATTGCGAGTTGTCACGCGACAAAAGAAGACGATCCAGCCAGACACCCAATGCCATCGCGGCCAAAAGCGCCAGAATGATTGCGCCGCGGCTTTTCATTATTGGTTACTGATGGACTTCGCAGCGACGAGGCGCAAGTAAAATGAGTGACTCAGCCGGGCGTCGGTCCAACCCTCACTGTGCCACGTCGCTGTGTCATGCACCAACGGAACTGCGACATAATGGCTCTTTGGCACACGCGTCATGGGCGTCTTTTCATCAGGCAGAGACTCTCCATTACTTACGTAAGTTATTTATATCACGTAACTTAGCGCGATCTTTTCGCGTTTCACGTTTCACGTTTCACCCCTTGGCACTGCCACTGCTCTAAACACCGTAGTGGTGTTGTGTGTACCCCGGCATCCAGCCGGGCGCTTAACCCAGGAGCAAATTTATGGCAAAAGTTATCGGTATTGATTTGGGCACGAC
>PSRM01000191.1 GCA_003176045.1 Verrucomicrobiota bacterium
TTGAATTCCATTTTCCTGCCGCAAAATTTTCCTGCCATTCTTTTTCATTTTCTTGTCTTCAATTTTCCTGTCTTTATCCGCATCCCCGTTCATCCACTTACAAAGCCGTAGCCTAAATTACCTCCTCGACTTTTGAACTGGTTTATCGTTTATTAGCATTAGTCGCAGACCATGAACAGCCTCTCGCAGATCAGCGTTCCATTCCTTTCCACACGGCCTGCGCTGTCTCGACGCAGATTTCTGCGCGGTGCGGGCATATTATTGGCGCTGCCCTGGCTGGATGCCATGACTCCTGCATTCGCCGGCGTTGCCAAAGGTCGGCTGCGGGCGCAGGACACTCCCGGCGGAAAACCCCGGCGCATGTTCGGGATCTGCAATAACCTGGGTCTGCTGCCGGACTATTTCTTCCCCAAGGACAGTGGCCGGGATTATGCACTGTCGCCTTACCTTGAGGTTCTTCGGGAGCACAGGGGCGACATCACCGTTTTCAGCGGAGTATCCCATCCTGATGTAGATGGCGGGCATCCAGCGGACAATTGCTTTTTGACTGCCGCACCGCATCCGGGCAGCGCCGGCTTCCGGAACACGATTTCCCTGGATCAATACATTGGCGAGCGCATCGGCCATCTCACTCGTTTCCCGTCGCTCACGCTGGGCGTGAATGTCCAACAGGGCGTGCGCAGCCTTTCATGGACCGGCTCAGGCGTGCTGATTCCTTGCGAGGAAAAAGCCGCGGACGTTTTCTCGCGAATGTTCCTGCAAGGAACCAAAGCGGAAACCGAGGCGCAGGTGCGCAAGTTGGAAACCGGCCAGAGCATTCTTGACGCTGTGGCGGGCCAGGCCAAAGACTTGCAGCACAGCGTCGGCCCACGTGATCGCGACCGGCTCGACCAATACTTCACCAGCGTGCGCGCCCTGGAGCAGCGCATGCAGATGTCACGCGAGTGGGAACGGAAGCCCAAACCGAAAGTGACCGCGCCCATCCCGCTCGATCCAGCCGACCCGAAGCTCTACATGGACAAAGTGAAGCTGATGTACGACATGGCACGGCTGGCGTTCGAGACGGATTCCACACGATCTATTTCATTGCTCCTCGACAGCGTCAACTCGCCGGCCATCGAGTTCGGCGACGTGAAGACCAGTGATGGCTATCACAACCTTTCGCACCACGGAAAATCCCATCAGAAAATCGAGGAGTTGAAAGCCATTGATAATTGGCACATGAAATTACTCGCCGACCTGTTCGACCAACTCAAAGCCGTGCGTGAACAAGGCGAGCCGCTGCTGGACCGCACCATGGTCCTTTATGGCTCCAATCTTGGAAACGCAAACACGCACGTGACCACGAATCTGCCCACCATTTTTGCCGGAGGCGGATTCAAGCACGGCCAGCACATCGCCTTCGATACCCAGCACAATTACCCGTTGCCCAATCTCTTTGTCTCAATGCTCCAGCGTATGGGACTGGAAACAGACCGCTTCGCTTCCGCCACAGGGACAATGAAGGGCCTGGAGATGGCCTGACTGTCCTGGGAGCGCGGGCATCTTGCCCGCGTGTCTCAAACCGGTCGCTCTCGCGGGCAAGATGCCCGCGCTCCCAGGCCAAACGAACGCGCGGGAATGCGCCGCGCACCAATCGCCTCGTATGTCGCGAAGCGTCTTGGAGTGCGCCAGTCATCTGGCGCTTTGGATCGTGCGGAGCAAAAAGCCCAAGCGGTCGTCAAGCGCAGATGGGCAGCATTTGGAGCGCCCTGCATTCCGCCGCTTTCGTTCTTCATGAATTAGGATTTCAATCTCCCGCTCTGATTACTATTGTGAGACTATCATCCGAGCATGAAGACACGCGTGTGGCAGACTTGCCTTCTCCTTACCCTCGCCATCTTTTCTGCTAAATCCGCCGTCCTCGCCAGTAACGATGCCCAAGCCGGCTGGGCCGAAGTCGATATCACCCCTCCCTTAGGTTTGTCCATGGGCGGCCGCGGGCCGACCGATGTCGAAGGCACCAATGTGTTCGATCCTTTGTTCGCACAAGTGCTTTACCTCAAGGACCGCCACGGAACGGGCTTTGTGCTGATTTCCATGGACCTGGTCAGCATCCCGCATGAACTGAGTGACCGTGTGCGGTTGGACATGGTCCACGAACTGGGCGTGAACTGGAACCTGGTGGTGCTGAACGCTTCGCACGTACACAGCGGCCCGCAAACGATTCACACGCTGCTCGCCGGACAAGGCCCGTTGCCGAAAAACGAAGCCGATTACTTTGATATGGTCGAGCAAACGCTTGTAGATGCCGCGCGTCGAGCCGCTCAAAACCTTGAGCCCGTAAAAGTGGAGGTGTTCGAGGGCAAGTCGCAGGTCGCCATAAACCGGCGTGGCCACGACAGCGATGGGAAACCAGCCATGAAACCCAATCCCCGCGGACCCATTGCCGAAAAACTTTGGGTGCTCAAGCTCACCCCGGAGCAAGGGGAGCCGCCAATCATCGTGTTCTCGTATGCTTGCCACGCCGTAATCGTTTACGAATTCGCGCCTGCATCCATCTCCGCCGATTTCCCCGGAGTCACTCGAAATGTGTTGCACGACAAACTTGGCGGAGCTCGTGTGCAGTTCGTTCAAGGGTTGGCCGGCGATGTTCGCCCGCGCGTGCTGGCTGACCTTCCAAATAATATTTTTCGGCTGCCCAGGCCCGATGATGTCCAACAAGCAGGAAGGGATCTGGCTGCCGATGTTCAGGCGGCGCTCAAATCCAGGCCCCGGAAACTCAAATTGAATTTGGCTGGCGCCGCCGATCGTCCATTTCTAGCGCGAGGAACGCTGCCGCCGAAAGCCTTCGAAGCTCTGTTTCAAAACCCGCGCAACAAGCCTCAGGAAGACGCGGCGAAATACTGGCTGGATTGTTACCAAACCGGCATTGGTTTCTCAAAAGGTGACCCTTGGCCTACGGGACTGCTCCGATTGGCTGACAACCAATGGGTTTTTTTCACAGCAGGCGAACCCTGTGTCGAATGGGGGCCGAAAGTTGCTCAATGGCTCAAGCCTCGCAATGTAGTGCTGTGGGGCTATTGCCAGGAGGGAATGTCGTATCTGCCGACGGATGAAATGTTGCCGGAAGGCGGATACGAAGTGCTGGACAGCAATAAGTGGCGTGCCAGTTCTCCCGCACCACTTGCGGCTGGTGTGAACGAAAGCATCCGGCGGAGTTTGATGAGGCAGTTGGCCGCGATTGAGCAGAGCCAATGAACATCCAAGCTGCCGGATTCGGGCGGAGGTGTGCTATCCTTGGTAGCGGTTTACCACGACACCTTAAGTAGCGCCGTGGCAACCGTATTAGGGTCTTCCCGCTCGCTCAAAGATTGCTCAATCGCCGCAAACGACCGAGAAATCTTCCCTTCGAAGATCGTTCGTCCTCTGGCTACGATTCTCACCGTCTTATCCAGATCAATCAGTTCGTCTGACAGCCTCAGTGTCATATTCCCTGTCGCGGGCGTTTCGATCGTGATGGTCTGGCCTTCGACGTGAGCAGCATATATCTCATACGGCTTCACCGCGTTAGCCGGGCGCTCAAGCCAATAGAACCGCGTGTGAGTCACGTCGTCCTGCTTCCAAACGACACGTTTCGGCCAGTTCGTTCGGGAATGCGTGGCCATGCGCGGGATGGCCTCAGCTTCGCGGTTCTGCATCCCGTGGGGCAGGCCGGGATAGACCGTGAGCCGGTGCAAATAGCCAGCAGGATCGCTTGCCTGAAGTGTATCCATCTTGGCGCTGAACTCACGCACCACCACGTTGCGGTTGTAGGCGGAATCGTCGCCGCCCATGTAGAGGAAGAAGGGCAGGTTGCGCAGCCCGTCGGGGGTGACGCTGTTCGGGTGCCCCGCGCACATCGTGGCCGAGGCGAAACGGTCGGACATCCGCGGCGCAAGTTGGTACACCCCGTCACCGCCTGCCGAATAGCCCATGAGATAAACCCTGTTGGGGTCCACGCCGCCTTTCAGCACATAGTCCGCGATCAGGCGATCAAACAAATCGTCCACCCATGCCACGTGCCACATATCCCAGGTATTGGCCGGCGCGCGCGGCGCAACGTTGATACTACCCGGCGGAAATTCGTAGCGCCCGAAATAACCGCGCCAATTCCGGTCATTTTCCTCCGCAGTCGCCTGGCCGCCGCCGTGCAACGTGATCCAGAGGCTGCGCTTACCCGAAGGCGAGCCCCCGAAGGACTTCTCCATCCACTTGAAGGTTTTGTCCCCAATCACAATCTCTTTGGCGGCCAGTTCTGATGCCGCGGAATCAGCGCGGCGCTTTTCGAGATCCAGCCATGCCAGAGACTTCGCCCGCACTGCCTCCTCTCGTGAAAGCGGCTGATCCGGTGCCGGGCCGCGATCTGTAGCCGGCCGGGCAAGCCAGGACTCCACTGCCATAACACCTGGAGCTACCGGCACCAGATCGGACCAGTTAAAATCCATGGTGGCTGAAGCCGCGCACACGGAGCCTGGCATAATCTTTTCGCGCGCCTCACCGGCCCGTAGGAATCGGATGGTCAGGCTAGTCGTTTTGTGGGGCAGGTTGAATTTCGGCATGTCGTTCAAGTCAGCCCTGCCCGACCGCGTCCGGTCGCGGGCAAGGAGTTCACCATTTTCCCCGTACATTTGGACCTCCGCCGCAAGGCGTTCACCATCGGCCTTCTCGCGGAGCCGCACATGCAGAACCTTGGCCAGGGAGTTCGTATCGGCTTCTGGCGTCGCATAACGGGCCGAAACGTTTATAGCGGGTACATCCCTTGACCTGGAATCCCAGGCCAACGGAAAATAATCACCCGTGCGCCGCCAACTCGAGGCGTAGATTTGGTTGACCGGATCCGGACTGCGCACAGTGATAGCCGCATCGCTATTGAACCAGGCGCGATTGAGGCCCTTTGCATCGAATTCGTCGGCGCCCGTGAAGAACCAATCACCATCCCAAATCTCGGTCCATGTGTGATTGCCATCCTTCTGCGCCCATTTGGGCACACCTGCGATGCGGGCGGGCACACCCACCGCGCGACATGCATCCACCAGGATGATCGCCAGTCCGGTGCAGGTTGCTTTGCCTTGCGCGATGGACTCTGCCGGACTTTGATTGTTACGCTTCCGCGCGAGGTTGTAATGCACGTTGATCTTTTTGAACAGATCACGATTCAAAGCCTGCGCTGCCTGCGTTGCATTGGTGCAGCCCTTTACGATTGCCGAACCCAGTCTATAAAAGTCCGCCCGCCACAGATCGCGCGGTTCGTCCAGGGAAGCGTAAGGCAGCACGTCATTAAAGAAAACGCGTTCCGGTACGCCCTTGGCCCATGGGAATTCCTGGCGCGCCTTGAGCGCCAGCCGAAGGTTTTCCATCAGGAAATCGCAGCTCAATTTGGCCCGGTCCAGCGCCGGCATATTGTCCACCAGAAAGTACCCTGCGCGCCTGCCAACGTCCCCAAACTCCTTCGCCGCTTGTGCCACGAATAAGTCGCTCTCGACCGGCATCAGTTCATCCAATTTCAGCAGCCGATCCTGCCGCACGCGCCAGACGTGCTGCGTTTCGCCAGTTTTGAAAGGAACGGCGCAACAATAGCCGTCGGCAGTAGGCTCCAGCACCGGCGTTTGCGCGTAAGGTCGTAGTGGTATATCGCCGAGGCGCAGATCTGCCAAATTAGTGGCCCAGGTCCTGTGTGTACTCCAGAAGTCCCGTTGAGCGTAATAAACTCTCAATGCCAGGTCGCGGGCCGGCTTGCCGACAATAGGAGCCACATGAACTTTTTTCGACGGAGGCTCCCGTGTAAACTGAACCACGCCCCACATCTCCGGACGATGCATATCCACCACGCCTTGCGGTGACCAGACCCAGTTGTCTTCGGGCGTGTTCGGGATTTTTCGATAAACGCCATTCGTGTGGGTGATCTGCCATTCGACACGCGAGAAGCCCATTCTCCACTGCTCGCCCTCATTTGGCGGACCCGCGTGGCGCGCGCGCTCGGACAGCACTTTCCAGGGGAATGCGATTTCGACCGTCCAGCCTTTATCTGTGTCGCGCGGCTGGTTGAGGATGCCGCGCACATGGACCGCCGATTTGAGGCCCGGAATTTCCCATTCGTTGTGAGCTATGCCACCATCCAAATAAGGCTTATCCAGCAAAAGATCCCAAGTGGTGTTGAGCGAGTTCATTTCGAACTCGTAGTACGGCTGCGTCTCTCCTTTGGGATCCATGAAAACTTCAAAATCCGGGTCCTGGAAGATGACCGAGTCGTGGTTGGTGAGCGTTCCCCAGACATGAGGTTCTTCGAGTTCGGCGCCGATGTAGAGGTAATCATCGTCCCAAAGCATCTTGGCGCGGGTGCGGAAGCGGGGTTTCGGTTTGGAGCCACCCCGGATATCCTGGAAATCCTCCGTCCACGGCGCAGCGGCCCAGGCGGCATCGTCGAGCTTGCCGTCCATAATGATTGGCTTGCTCGTGTGACGGCAAAGGTAGCTGCGCGGTGTAATTGGCTGCATTAAGTTGAGCCAGGTGGAGGAATCTCCCGCGCAGAGACCATCAGGCACGGCCGCTAAGCCGCAAAGCATTGCCATTAAAATGTGCGAAAATGTTTTGCTCAGAGGATGCGACATCGGCTTACCGTCAGCAGATGATAAATGGAAACAGTCGTTAACGCAAAGGCACAAAGAGACAAAGCGGCATGCTCGATTCGCCCGGCTTGCCCTTCTCATTAACACCCCGCTTTCAGCGGGGTGTCTGGACAGCAAACGGTGAAAAACTGTTTTCAACAGTTTTCCTCGGAGGACTATGGCACCCCTGCGTGGTTCTTGAATCGGCCCGGGGATGCGCCCGGATTCACCATCGAGGTCCATTAACTCAGCCAGCGACAACCGCCTTAAGGTTGGCCAGGCCGCGTTCAAAATTCTCTCCCATCATGGTGTCGCAACTGACAAACACCAGGAAAAGCTTGAAAAAAAACGGCGCATTGCCGTTCATGGTCCAGGTCACGATGGTCTGGGAACCTTCAGGCTTCAACGCGAATTCGTGGGTGTTGGTGCAACGGAACGGTTTGTAAAAATCGAATCGGCAGCGGACAAGATCGTTCAAGCGGCTCTCCGTGATCGTCATCTTGCCCACACCGACCTTGCCGTTGCCTTCCCAGGAGACGTTGGCGCCGCTGCCGGACGCGGGACCGCCGTAGGTCAACTTCATGGTGGGATCGAGCTTGGCCCACGGCGACCATTCCTGGAATTTGTGCAGGTCGTCCACGAAAGGGAACACTTTTGCCGGCTCTCCCGGGATGACGGCCTGGCGCTGAATGGTGAATTCGTCGGGTTTGGTTGAAGCGATTATGGCGATGATGCCAATGATGGCCGCCACCGCGAGCAGAATGTACCAAATCATAACTTCTAAGGAGAACGAACACGATAGGCCTGTTGGGGGCCTGGCAAACCACCCCTGTCATTAAATTGGAACTTGTTGCTGCCAACATTGGTCGCGGGCCCAATCACATTCCAATCCGTGAAGTTGCTCGATCTCAGAATCGAATAACTCGCGCCCGCGACGCCTATGAAATTCAACTGGAAATTGCCGGCGCCGACCACGGCGGCTGCGCTGATGAGCAGTGGGGGCGAGACGAGATAGAACTGGCGCACTGACTCAACCAACCCGCTGGACCCGTACTGGTACTGGCCGCCAGGTGTGATTCCGCGAGCCCGAATATAAAAGTTTTGGCCTGCCGGCAGCGTGACGCCTGTGAGTTGCCAGCCGCCGGCCACCCGGGTACCCGCGCCGAGCACACTGTACGCGCCCCCTTCGGTCGCAACTTCGAATGTGCCCCGCTGCACCTCGGGCATTGTGCCGCTGCGGTTCCACGTGAGCGTCGGCCCGCTCAAGTCGAGGTTGAGCGATTGCAAAGCGGCTCCGCCGCTGGTGAGACGCCCAATTCCAGGGCGAACCTGGCCAGATAGGTTCGTAAAATTTCCTCCAATCAGGATCTTGCCGTCCGTTTGCAACGCCAGGCTACCCACCGTAGAATTCGCACCGGGATTGAAGCCGTAGTCGAGCGTGCCATCGCTATTGAGCCGCGCGATGTTGTTCCTGGGTTGAGAAGCGACTACAGTGAAGTTCCCTCCGACCACGATCCTCCCATCGGCCTGCAGCGCGAAGCAGTAAAAGGCGCCGGTCACGTTAGGCGATGTAAAGGCAGCATCAAGGCTGCCATCGGCGTTGTGACGCTGGAGATCATGTTCGAATGTGTTTTCGAGAATCTTCCCGTCGGGCTGGACCACCAGATTTTGAGGGATATCCTGATAAAAGGGACTGAAGCCGGAGTCCAGGGCACCGTTAGCATATAGACGCCCAAAATTAGTGACGCTCCCGCCATCAAGGTTCGTAAAAAAACCCCCGACCAGGATTTTTCCATCACTTTGCACCGCGAGGGCCTGAACGGGGTCGAAGATTTGTACGGTTGCAATTCCAGGAGCGAACGTTGAATCCACGCTGCCGTCGGGAAACAAGCGGGCTATATTTGTGATCGTCGTTCCCGCCACATTTGAGAAGCTACCCCCCACGAGGATCTTGCCATCCGGTTGCAGAGCCAGGCTCTTTGCGCGGCGGCCGCGGCCCGACAGCCCGGGTTTGAAATTCGGGTCCACCGTGCCGTCTGAAAGAAGGCGGGCCAATCCCGCTCGCGGCGTTCCGCCCACGCTCGTGAAGCTGCCACCGAGCACAATCCCGCCATTAGTCTGCACAACAGCGCAATAACTCAGATCGAGCCCGGTCCCATTCGCCGTGCTGAAGCTGGTATCGAGTGTGCCATCAGGATTCAAGCGAGCAAGGTTCGTCCGGACCTGGCCCGCCGCATTTGTGAAAATCCCGACGGCCAGGATTTTTAAGTCGGGCTGAACCACGATGGCAAAAAGGCTCGTGCCGCCCGGACTGTAGATTTTCGGGTTGAAGGTGATGTCCAGCGTGCCGTCGGGATGCAACCGGCCAATGCGGTTGCGGGTCTGCCCGGCCAGCGTTGTAAAATCTCCTGCCACGATCAATTTTCCGTCCGCTTGGACCGCGACGGCGCGGACTATGTCATTGGCGCCCGGATTGAAATTGGGCAGCAATGTTCCATCCGGATTGAACCTGGCCAGACGTTGCCGTGGTTGTTGGCCAGCGGTGGTGAACGTACCTCCAACCAGGATTTTTCCGTCGGCCTCGACCACCAGGCTCCGGACGGTGCCTCCATCCGTATTCGCAATGAAGCCTGCATCCACACTCCCATCGGGGTTGAGTCGTCCCAGGTTCGTGCGCACCTGGTTGCCGAGGTTGGTGAATGATCCGCCCAGCAGGATCTTTCCATCGCGCTGGATAGCCAGAGCGCTGACATCAAAGGGTTGCCCATCTATTCCGGGGTTGAATTGATTATCTAGACTGCCGTCCGCGTTCAGACGGGCAATGCCTTTCCTCGCAGTATTATTAACCTGGCCGAAATCGCCCCCTAGTATGATTTTTCCGTCTGGTTGCAGCACCACGGAAATAACATCCGGGTCTGCAGTCGCCGAAAAGTTGGTATCCGAACTACCATCCGCGTTTAACCGGCCAATGTTGTTGGCCGAAGCTCCGGCCAACTTTGTGAACCGACCTGCAACTATGATTTTTCCATCCGGTTGGACTTGTAGAGCAAAAAGACTCGGAGAAAGTGGACCGATGAAGGCCCCTGGGTTGAAATCACCATCCAGGCTTCCATCAGGCTTCAAGCGCGCCAGGCCACTCCGCGGTTGACCTCCAACGTTCCTAAACGAGCCACCCACAAGAATGTTGCCGTCCGACTGGACGGCAAGCGATAAAACGATGTCATCGGCGCCAGGATTGAACGTGTTGTCGAGGCTGCCGTCCACATTCAGCCGCGCGATGCGATTTCTCGCCACTCCGCCTACTGTGGTGAAGTCGCCTCCAATCACAATCCTTCCGTCGGCTTGAATCGCAACCGCAGCAA
The DNA here is from genome assembly GCA_003176045.1 of Verrucomicrobiota bacterium. GTDB lineage: Bacteria > Verrucomicrobiota > Verrucomicrobiia > Limisphaerales > UBA8199 > PSRM01. Next base: position 9,989 of record PSRM01000191.1, read on the forward strand.
TAGATCCGCCCACATTTGGATCGAACCCGTCGAGCGCGTTTCCGGCCGGGACGGCGTAATAGAGGAGGTCGTTGGTGCTGAATTGATTGGCGGCGAAGGTGAAAATCCGCACCTCATCAATCAAGCCCGCGAAGTATTCGGCTTGCGGCGCCTGCGGCCGAGCGCCAATGGCCAGGGCGGTGGTGGGCGTGTCCGGAGCCGTGGTCGAGGTTTGAGAGGTCGGAACTCCATTCAGATAAAGCGTCGCCGTGCCATTATTTCGCACCAGCGCCACATGTGTCCATGAACCGGTTGGGGCGGGGCCCGCGCCAAATACCGCTTTGTTTCCGAAGAGAGCCTGCAAGTTGTTGCCCGATTGGACAATCCCCCAGCCGTTGGCGCTGTCGTTTCCGTTGTAGGCGATGACGCGAGTGCTCGCGTCGTTCGTCTGGGGTTTTACCCATGCCTCGATTCCAAAGTTATCAACCAGATTGATTGGAGCGCCCCCTCCCAGGGATTGATTGGTGCCGTTAAACCCGGTGGATACGCTGCTAAGCGCAAGCGCCGCCGCGAGAGGAGCCACATCGGACGAGTAGGAACCGGAGCCGCTCAGGTCGTTAGTCCCTGCGCTGTCTTTGCTCTTCCCCGCGGTATCTGCCTCGCCCAGCCGGTAGTAGCTGATGACCGTGATGGCGCCCTCGGCCTGCTGAACCCCGATAATCGCCAATGATCCGGCCACCAAAATGAGAGACGCGCGCTTCAACATGGGTGATGCCGCGTATCATCCTCCCCCAGCCGCCTTCATGTCAAGAACAAAAACCAAATGACTTAATCACTCGCGCTCACCCGGAAGAACAGCGCGGGCGCAAGGCTGGTTGGGATGACGGTCTGGAGAGTGTTCGTGCCCATTAATACCGGGCCGTAGGGAACCCAGTTAACGAAATTGCTCGAAGAAAGGAGTTGGTAACTTACTCCCGGAATCGCCTGCCAACTCACGGTCATGTTCGTGCCGGAGGCGCTTGCGCTCAATACGCTCGCGATCGTATTCACCGCCAGGTAATTCTGATTTGAGACAGAAAGTGTGGCGTTGTTGTACGACATCGAGGACGGCACAAAAACCAACGATCCAAGTGATGGCGTCACCGTGAAGGTCGAACCAGGCACAAAGCCCAGGGCGTAGTTGCCGTTAGTATCGGTGCTCGTGGAGGATGGACCAGTGGCTTGAAGCAAAACTCCGGCAACGGGATGGCCATTGGTGTCGGTAATCGTGCCTTGGACCACCGGCAAGTTGATCACAAATCCGCTCGCATACGCGGCCATTGACCGTCCAAAAATATCCGTCACATTCGTGCTGACGGTGACGACGTAATTGCCCACGGCAGTCTGCGCAGGAAAACTCGCCTGATAATGCTCGTAGCCGGCGATCGCGATTGAGACCGAACCCGCCGGCAAAGGACCGTTGGGAGTCGTGAGCGAGAACGCGCTCGAAGTTACTGAACCTGGATTCGGCGGAACGTTGAAGTAGAGGTCCACCTGACTGACCTGGTTCGTCACCACGCCGGTCGGGGCGGAAGAAATCAATTGCAGTGTGGGAACGCCATTCGAAATAAAAATGGTCCCATTGCCGCCCGCGAAATCTCCCGCTCCGCCATAGGCACTGGCCTGGCCGAAGAAAGCGTTCGTGCGCGAATAAACCGCCAGCCGTCCGCCCGCTCCGCCGCCGCCAAAATAAAGCTCGCCGGGACCGCCATCGGCAGAAAAGAGGCCTGCTCCGGCCAGGACGCCTGCCTCCACCAGAACACTTCCGCCGGAGCCGCCGCCCGATTCGTCCTGAACCCCTGGCTGCCCCTCGGCGCTGAGCAGGCCATCCACAGTCAACAGCCCGGCCACGCTCAGCCGGATTGCACCGCCGCCGCTCGAACCGCCGGCAGTCGGTCCCTCGCCGAATCCGCCGCCGCTCCCGAAATCGGTCGGCAAAACGGACGAACCATAAGTTGGGCCGCCATTGGTGAGAGCAGAAGCTCCGCCGACTCCACCGTAACCGGCCCCGCTTCCATAGCCGCCGAAGGAAAATCCAGCGCCCGGACCGCTCTGTTGGCCGTACCCCAGCCCGTCAACGTTCATGACCCCGCCCGATGCGATATTCGCATTGCTCCAAACCAGCACATCCAACGTCGCCGGACCTGAAGCGCCGACCAGAAAGCCATTCGATACAATCGTCAAGTTCGCCAATTGCGGGAACAGGGTCAGACTGTTTTGTGGCGAAGCCATCCCGCCGCGTTGAATGGTTAGATTGAAGGGCTGTGAAGGGGCCCCCAAGCCGCTGGACAACGGCGTGTTGGTCCCGGCGAGTCCTCCGTTATCCACCAGCACTTGCCCTACCTGGCTGTTGGCTCTTGTGTAAATCGTGCCTGCGCCGCCAGCGAACGCGCCGCCGCCGCCGTAAGCGGAAATCGAGCCGACGAAACTGCTCGACGTGTAGCTGACCGCGATTCTGCCCCCGCCCCCGCCGCCGCCTACGCTGTCCACACCGTTGCCCCCGTTTGCCGCGATCGCGCCTGCGCCAATAAGCGTGCCCGCGCTCAAATTGATGCTGCCTCCTGAGCCGCCGCCGCCGCCTGTGCCAGAGCCATTACCGCCGTTGGCAGATATTCTGCCCGAGACATCCAGCGTCCCGCTTACAGTGAGGTGAATATTGCCTCCACCCAGCCCGCCAATGGAGTAGGTCGAGAAACCACCGCCGCTGCTCCCGTTTCCAAACGGGGAAGTCAGCGAGCCATAAGCAATACCACCGGCAGCAAGAGGGATGCTGGCGCCCACACCGCCATAACCGCCGCCGCTGCATGGGTAGGACCCGGAATACCCGTAATGCCCCACGCCGATGCCCCCCGAACTGGTCGCATCCGCCACGATTACACCACCGGGCTCGAGGATTGCATTACCGGTGACAGTGAGATTGAGGCCGCCGATGTTTGTTGCCGCGAGCCAGGCATTTGACGCAATCAGCAGGCTGCTCAAGGTCTGCAACGTATTCTGCGAGTAGGCCCTTGCGCCGTTGCGCAGAGTCAATGCCGTGCTGGAAGAAACGCTGGCAACAGGAGTCGCCGCGCCGGCCTGGCCGCCATTGTCCATAATCAACTGCGGAGTCTGCCCTGAAATTGCGATGTAGATTGTTCCCGCTCCCCCCCAATTGGCCCCGCCGCCGCCGTAGGCCGTCATCGTCCCCGTAAATAAGTAACTGGTCGGAGATACGGCAATGGAGCCCCCGCCACCGCCGCCGCCATAGCCGTTGGCGCCGGCGCCGCCATTGGCCCGGATCGTTCCGGCGCCGGCCACCGTGCCCGCGGTTATCCTGAGACTGCCGCCAGACCCGCCGCCGCCGCCGAGTCCTGCGCCATTGCCGCCATTGGCCGATATCAATCCATCCACTTGCAATAGACCGTTGACTGTCAATGTTACCACGCCACCGCCAGGCCCGCCGATCGAGTAGCTCACATAGCCGCCGCCGCCGCTGCCCACGGAGGCCGGTGCGCTCGGGTTATCATAAGCCGCACCTCCCAAAACCAGATTGCCGGAACTGGCTCCCCCCAACCCGCCATGCCCGGCCCCGCTGCATGGGTAATTGGGCGAAGTCCCCGATGCGTGACCTGCTCCCGAGCCTGAATTGGCCGCGGCGCCGCCGGAATCGGCTGTGATGCCGCCGCCCGGCTGGATCGTCAGTGTGGAACACGAGAGGCTCAAGAATGAAGAATTGGTCACTGCCAACCATGCGTTCGAGCCAATCAGCACACTACCCAGATTGAGGCTTCCACCGTTGAGCAATACGCCGAAAGCTCCGTTGCGCAAGGTGAGGGCAGTACCGGCAAAACTTGGCACCGGCGTGCCGGCGCCGCTTTTCCCGCCGTTATCCAGAATCAATTGGGTTGGTGTCCCAAACTGCAGTGTTTCAGTTCCCGCCCCGCCTGCATTGGAGCCTGTGCCGCCAAAGGCCGTGATCGTTCCCACAAAGGAATTATTGGCTCCCGAAATAAATATCATGCCACCGCTACCCCCGCCTCCACCGCTGGCGCCGCCGCCCCCGCCGCCGCCATTGGCCGAAATCGTCCCTGCTCCCGAGAGAGTGCCGGCCGAAACCCAGATGCTGCCGCCTGAGCCGCCGCCGCCCGTGCCCAAACCATTGCCACCATTGGCCGAGATGATGCCGTCCATTTCCAGTGTCCCAGTCACACTCAATCGAACTATTCCGCCGCCTGGTCCGCCTATGATAGCGGGGCTCGCGGAACCTCCTCCGCTCCCGGCCTGCGTAGGCGAAGTGGTCGTATCGTAAGTAGTACCTCCGGCAGCGTAACCGCCCCAGCCAGTGCCGCCGTAACCGCCGTGTCCGGCTCCGCTGCCGGTGTTGCCGGTCTGAGTGTAGCGACCCGCTCCGGGCCCTGCGCCTGCGATGAAACCGGCCAGGTCCGCGACGATACCGCCCCCGGGCTGAATCGTGGCGCTGCCTGTGAATGAAATGTTAAATAACGGAGCCGGACTCTGCAGATTGACATTGATCGGAACCAGCCAGCCATTTGGATTGAGATTCAGGTTGGCAAAGCTGACCGAGAAGGGAGGAGACCCGACCGCCCCACCGCGCACGATGAGATCGGTGCCGGAGGCAGATTGCAACGGTGTGTTCGTCCCGAGATTGCCGCCGTTATCCAGGATCAATTGAGCATTTTGTTTGGTGCCCGAAATCAGGACCGTGCCCGCTCCGCCCCAATTGGCCCCACTGCCGCCATAGGCGCTAACCGTGCCGAAAAAAAGGTTGTTCGAGGGGCTAAGGAAAATTCGGCCACCGCCACCGCCGCCGGCCATCGAATTGGCGCCATTGCCCCCGGTGGCAGTGATTATTCCTGACCCTGCCAAAGTGCCGCCGCTGATGGAGACCGTCCCGCCGGAGCCGCCTCCGCCTGCCCCGACGGACCCGTTCAGACCATTGGCCGCGATGGTTCCATCCAATTGCACTAAGCCACCGAGGCCGGTGAGCAATATCGCGCCGCCTCCAGCGCCACCGACTGAGTAAAGCGAAAAAGTGCCGCCACCACTGCCGAAGTTGGATGGGGATGACTGGGTCCCGTAAGCAGCGCCGCCTCTGCCGCTCGTGCCGGCCGCGCTGGTGAAGCCTGAAGCGCCGCCGCCGTTGCCGCCGTAACCACCGCCACCGCATGGATACACGTTTTCGTTCTGCGGGACGTATTCATACGTGCCTGCGCCTGGTCCCTGGCCCCCTGCGTAGCCAGCGCCATTAGCCAGAATGTTGCCTCCGGACTGGACTGTGATTACGCCGGCCGCGGTCACGTTCAGGGTCGTCAGCGTCCCGGCCAGCATAGTTCCGTTGGAATTGATCGTGAGGTTCGCGACGGTCCAGGGAGCTGTGGGCACGACCGTTGCCCTCCCTTGAATCAGCACGCTGAGCGCGCTGTCCGAGATGGCCAAAGTCGTGTTCGTGCCGGGCTGACGGCCATTATCGAGCACCAACAGCCCAGTTCCTCCTAGCGAGGTATAGACCGTGCCCGCGCCGCCGGTCGTCGCGCCAGTTCCACCGTACGCGCTCATCGCGCCCGTAAAGTTGCTCGAACTGAACTGCAGTCCGATGCGCCCGCCGCCGCCGCCG
>PSRM01000135.1 GCA_003176045.1 Verrucomicrobiota bacterium
GAGCATGCCAAAATAACTACTGGGACGAACTCTGGTTTGCGGCATGAAATGGTGGTACTGCCGAGATGCGCCCGTGGGCGGACGGAAACCACGAATAACCACGAATGAACACGATTTCATTCGTGTTCATTCGTGGTTATTCATGGTTCATTGAAAGGCCGAACGCATTCTTGCACAGCTAGGCAGAATTCCGCTTCAGCACGAACCTTAACCCGATCCACAGCGCAAGCCCCAGCGCCACGGCCAATCCAATTAAAATTGCGCTGCGGCCGAACGATTCCTGGAGCGCGCCGGCCCCGATCATGGTCAGCGGCACGGCCTCCACTAATTGGCCAACCGCTGTGCCCAGCAGATAATCCCGATGTCGCAGTGGCAACAGCGCGCAAGCGAGGTTCACTACAATTCCCGGTACCGGCACCTGCCGCGCCAGGATGACCCCAGCCAGCCCTTCCTGTTGGATCAAATTCAAGAGCCGTGGCCTGGCCGACGCATATTTCTGCACCCACCCGCCGGCTGAATAACGCGCCACCGCGAACACCGCGTAATTCCCGATCAGCGAGCCAAGTTGCGCCCAAAGCAGGCCGCGCCAAAAGCCCAGCGCCATGCCCGCAATGACGCAGAACAGCAGCCGCGGAAGCCCGATGGCCACAAACACCGCAACCCCGATCGTGAAAATCAGTGGCCCAACTGCGCCCAATCCACGAATGTAATCGCTGACTTCCCGAACTCGCCCAAGCCAACCTCGGACCGGAGACAAGTAGACCGCCGCAAGGATTGCCACCGCAACCACCCCGAGAAAAGCTATCTTCCGCCACGGCGGCCTCGAAACAAGTGATTGCTGATCTGCGCGCCCTGATGGTGTCTGGGATTTTGTGCTCAGCACGCTCTCATGGAACCAAAATCCTCGAGACTACGCACGCGCTTTGGGGCAAACGAAGAAAACAAGGCAAGCGAGCAACATCGAAATCGAAATGGTTCTCATGACAAAAGCGGAGCTATACGAAATGGGACGGAAATGCAAGACCTTCGCAGGCTTGTTAAGCCGCACGACACTGTCAGATCTAACTACAGTCTCAACCGTTAGGCGCGCCAGTGGAACTCAGTTGCAGGTGGCGCTGCGCAAGCATGGCTCTGGCTTTCTGCAACTGCTGCTGTGCCAGCGGGTCGGTTGTGACGGCCAGAACCTGGTCAATCAGGGCACTCTGACGGTTGATTTGCTCCTCGGTCAAGGATCCAAGGGGGATGGTGGCATAACTTTGGTCGCCGAACGTGAGGTGGGTCCTTCTGATGTCATTGGGGTTGACCTGCGTGAGGAAGTTGTCGAAGGCCGAGTTGTGATAAACCATTTGGTAGCCGCCCAAGATTGGGGCCAGCATCTGCCAATCGTAAGGGCCGAGTTGATTGCCGCGAATTGCACCCAGTAACGCGTCTCGAGCATCGTCTGATTTCGATGCAAGCTCAGCAAGGACCTGGAAGGCGGCGGTCTTGAGACCCAGATTGGCTGCCCCAGAGGAATCGGAGGCAAACTGGATGAGCGAAGGGACGCCAGCATTGTCGGGTAGTTGGCCTAGCGCAATCATGGCGTAATAGTTCCAGTTCCTGGCGTTGGCCTCCAGCTCGGCCACGGCGCCCTGGCCGCCGTATTGGCGAATTGTTTCGAAGAGCGGCGCGACGTCGCGTTCGGGCAGTTTGCCTTCAGCAGCCATTGCCAAGGATTGTCGGACAGCTTCCATCGTTTCAGCCAGGTGCAAGCCGGCGTCTAATTTCTCCAGGCTCTGGCCCAGCAAAGCGATTTCGCGCGGGTCGGCCGTGGATTGGAGCACCTCGGACATAGCAGCCACAGCCAAAGGGCCGCCGATTTGTGTCAGGGCATCGAACATAGCCGCCCGGGCCGTTTGGTAGCCCATGGCCCGCTCGCCACCGCTGCCACTGAAGTCGAAATCCGTGTTCTTGAGAAGAAACTCGCGAATCGCAGGGATTGCGTTCGGACCTTGCTGAATCAGGAGTTGAATATTTTGCTTCCAGACAGCCACCTGTTCAGGCGTGAGGGGACCACCCTCCGGGTCGAGCTTGACCAACTTATCCACAAACCGGCGCATCGCCGGTGTTGGCTCGGGGAAGGTGACGTGTCTCGGCCGATTCAACTTACTTGTGGATGCAGTCTTAGTGGACTGGCTGCGTTGCGGGGTTGTGCTCGGTGTAAAGGTTACGCTTCCTGGCGGCTCAGCCGCCCTTTTAACCTGAACCTGGCGCGGATGCCCGGGCCAAAAAACATACGCAAGGCACCCTATACACACTGAAACCAAACTCCACGCCGCGATTCGCACCCCCATGTTTCTATTCCTGCTCACTATATCAAGTAAATACAAAAATCGCGGATTGTCAAGACTGAGGTTTCGCAACCGCAGGCTTATCCTCTATCACCGGTATCCTAAGCACCGGATACTGTGGATGATTGGTTTTGACCCGAATTTCGGCCGTTTGGCCAGGCGGACACTGGGAGCCAGTCGGGAGATTTATGCTCAGAAGAAAAACTCGTCCCGGGATGTTTTCACGCGCCTGGATGGTAGCGCCTTTTATATTTAAGGTTGGGTCGGACAGTACCAGCGGCTTCGCAGCATAGTTGCGGATAAATACGCTTAACTGGCCTCCCAAAGTCAGGCCGTTGACGGGCAGGCGCAGTTCGGCGGGCATGGCAGCAACCGCCGGCTGAATCGTCCCCGTGGCATTGATGGTGACGTATTCAAACTTAGTGGAGGAGGATTTGAGCAAAATCGTGCTTACAACTTGTGTGACCGTCGTGAGCGGTTGATCCCAGGCAATGGGGGCGTTCTTCTGAAGGAAAGTCACGTCCAATTCAAAATCCCTTCCAGGACGGATCGTTTTGAGCGCGCAGGAGAAAGCGCGATTTGTGCAGACCGGGTCGGAAAGACTAAAGGCTTCGTCCATATTATTCGTGATCCGTAAGACCCGAGTCTCGTTCGTTTCGGCGTCCGAACTGACGATAAATCCAGCAAACTGCGGCGTGATCTGGACTGGTTTCCAAGTCGTGCCTGTCAGCGCCAGGACGACACGGTTGGTGAGGCGATCATTACAAAGCACCGCTATCGTTTTGTAAACGGTCCCGACAAATTCGGACGTGTCGAGTTGGACAGGGATGACGCCGGTCTTGCCGGGCTGAATGAGCCGCTCCGATACGCGCGCCAGGGTGCAGCCGCAGGTAGGGCGGACATCGTTGATCTCAAGGACCGCCTGGCCGGTGTTGGTGAAAACAAAATCGTGATAGATCCGCTGCCCGCAGGGCACACGACCGAACTCGTAGATAGCGGAATCGAATTGGATGCGCGCGGTCCCAGCGAATTCCGTGGCAGAAGGGGTGGCGGTCGAAGGCGCAGAAGCGGTTGATGGATGAGAAATGATGGATGATGCTGCCGACGACGCGTTGGTGGCAGGATCCGCCGCAAGTGCCGACAAACCCACACACAGCAGCAGCGCCAGCAAGAGGCTAATTGGATTAGAGGAGTTCATCGAATTAATTGAGGAAGCAGGGGAGCGCATAGCCGAGATTCTTAATCGTAAACTTTCTTTTAATCTTAATCCTAATCCCTGAAAAAACGAACACCTTCCTGAAAGAAAAATTGCCTCCAAAAAGGGCCAGCCCCGAAGGTCTTTCGGGGCTGGCCGTGAATTCAGGTTCCTGCGTTTCGCAGGAACGATGTTAGCTGCGCCGCTTACGGGCAAACCGGGCAATCGCTTGTGGTCGCGCACCCGAGGCTGGAGGCGCACTTGACGTCGGCGCCTGTAGCCGGGTGGAGTTGGTGATTGCCGGTGTAGAGCGGGCCGCAGTCATTGATACTGGCTGCGTGTCCGTCAACCGTGTTGCCCGGCAGGCTGCCGATCGGGATGGTGCCTGTCTGCATGCCCGTCAGGAACGCGCAATCAGCGGCACCTAGGTCGGCGCGGAACGTATTGATGTCCTCGCCACCCAACGCGCTGGTCTGACCCGAGTTGCCGAGGTTATTCGGATCGCTCCTGGTTTGCACAGCCACGCCGGTATCCCATGCCTGGTAGCAATAGATATCGGACGGCTTGGCAGCGCCGACAACCTTGTTGCCGCCTGGTTCGCCGCGATCTTCGATATAGACGCGCCAGACTGCATAGGTCTGCTTGACGTTCTTGCCCACGTGGCTGAACACGCCGATGCCGGAGAAGATGATCGCATTGTCAGGCGAAGGCGCCGGCAATGGACCGCATTGGCGATCATCAGGGTTGCAGATGACCTTGCGGTGCACCGGCACTCCGGGTGACGGCGCGTGATAGACGCCGTTGACACAGCAGCCCAGGCAAGCGCACTCGAGGGAGTCGAAGTAGCCCATCTGGTTCGGTTGGCCGGTCCCGTTGTGGAACTTGGTGGTCACGTCATCCGCCAGGCTCGCACTGCCGCCGGCATAATGACGGTTGTGTTCCCATTCGCCACGGATGCAGAGGTTGCCGATCACAGCCCCGCAATCCATTACCGTGAATGGCGCGCCAACCTGGCCGCCGTGAGTGATCTTGTCAATCCACGCGCCGTTTACCCCGTTCGGGAATATCGTCGTCGTGATTGGCTGGCAGTTGGAGTCCACACCATTGGTCTGCAACGTGCCGCCGCCGGTGACCCGGCAGAGGGTCGTCGGGGTGCACGTGGTGCAGCACTTGATCGTGGCGGTGCAACTGGTATTGGTCGAGATGGGCTGGCCGCAACTATTGAACACGCATTGCACACCGGTGCTCGGTGTGGGCTGCGCATTGCCGGTTGCCGTGACGTTGATATTGTCCAGCGGACAATTTGTCGGGTCGAAGTAGAAACAGTTGGTGAGCGTCACCGACCCTCCGGCAGGCACCGTGGCAGTTACACCGCAGGCCGCCGAGTTAACTGGTGTGCCGCAATCCACGCAGGCCGGCAGGCCAGAGATAGTGACGGCCAGGTCAGCCTGACCGCTGTTGTTCAGCGTCACGAACATGTGGATGAGCACCGCAGTGCTGTTGCTGACCAACGTGATGTTGTTGTCAATCGGGTTATAGGTGACCACCCCGCTGCTGTTGGTGACAGCCGCGCCGTTGTTACAATCCACATCCAACGAGCTGAAGAGCTGGATGCTGCAATCCAATTCAATGGGCTTGGTCGTCACCGACGCATTGGTCGTAGCGAAAACGCTCGGGAAGATCGGAGGGCCGCCTGTGGGGCTGCAGACTGGTTCGGTGCTATTGCCAGTGACGGTGGCTACATTCGGGAACGTACCCACAGTGCCTTCAGGCAGGCTGTAATAATTGGTCGCATATGCGCCTTTGTTGAGCCTGCTCGGGAAGTCAGCCGATTTGATCGTAATCCGGCTGTCGCTTACGACAACGTTCGTCAGATCGGCGCAACCAGTGTTGTGGATGATGATCTGGTAACAGAAAGCTGAGCCGACTACGCCTGTGGCGCTTAGCGAGTAGTTCGTGCAGCAAGGAGACCCGGCAGCGCACGACGGCGGATTGCAGCCGGTCGTAGTTGACTGCGGACCGCACGTTACCAGCTTGCTAATCGCGATACCCGGCGGGCAGGCGATCAGCGTGGTGCAACTGGCGGTGTTCGTGATAGGCGTCCCGGTGCACACATCGTTGCCTGTGGCAGTCGCGTGGTCAGTAATGCTGCCGCACGTCGTGGATTTCACGGTGTTATTCGCGCTCCATGGCTGCGCGGTGAAATGAGGCAGGCTGCCGATGGTTATCGTGATCGGCGAACCATCCGGGTTGTCGTCCACAATTTTAACATTGATCAAGTCCACGTTGCCGCAGTTTGTCACTATCCCGCCGACCGGATAGGTCACGCCCCCATTCACGCAGTCGTTCGTCACGCAAGGCGGGCAGGTCTTCGTCACAAGGAGGCAAGGAGAAACGCACACCGGGCAGATGGCGCTGTTCGTGGCATACGTCGTGAATGGGGTACCGCTGGTAGTATCGGTCGCGGATGCAATGACCGTATTTGTTACAGGGCCGCACGGAGGTAAGGCCGCCTCGGTACCACTAAAATCAATGCAATCATGCGGATTGAGGGTGCCGGAGAACGTGGCGCCATTATGGGTCGTGGGATGGTAATTCGTAATAACCATCGGTACGGCGCCTGCCTCATAGTTTGTGACGGTGATTGTTACCGCAACCGTCCCGTCGTTGCAGACCGTGCCTGTGAAATTGATAGGTTGTCCGAATGGAGTTCCGGTTCCAATGGAACCTGGCGGGCAATTGGGCGGCGGGCAGTTTTTCACCACCGTGATGTGGTTCGTGACAATCGGAAGGAACGTAATGTTCGCACCAGTGGCCTGGCCGACAGGTGCATTGCCACTTGCGCAATCCCAGGCTGCTGCATCGCAAACCGCTCCGATGTAAATGCCTGCCGAGGCGCTTATTCCTACTGGAACCCCAGTGCCGCCCGCGATCTGTGTTGAGCCGAAGGCTGTCACATTGCGAAAAGGCGTCGTGAAGGTCAGCGTATCCTGTACTCCCCCCGGGACAACGTCTGTAGGTTTGACTTTATAAGTAAAAAATATCCTGGCGCCGCCCTGGCAAGTATTGGTCTGCAGACCATCAATGCTGCAAACCACTCCCGAACCCAAATCCGGAGGAGCCGGCAAATCAAAAGGTGCCGCTGTACATCCTGGCAACTCAAGACTCCATCCTGTCGGCGTTGTTGCGCAGGTCACGGCCGGGTTCGCGGAGTTGGCTGCGAGTTTGTCGAAAGGCAAAACGATTGCGTGGGCAACGTTATCGGGTGTCACAACCCAGTTTGTGCCGCCCTGCAAGAGGCATACGGTGTTAGGAACGCTCATGTCCACAACAAAGTGGATGATCTCGCCCACATGCGCCTGGGGCTCGCAGAACCCGGCCCCGTCGGCTATCCGGTTTGGGCCGCAGGCCGATGCCCATAGGCTGTTGGGGGACAAAGTTAATGCCGCGAACCCGGCCAGCGCCGAAGCGAACAGCTTAATTCTTGGGAGTCTGGATTTACACATATCGTGCCTCTTTTCTTTCCTTTATTTGGTTGTTTTGTGTTTGTTATTGCACTCAAAACTGATTGTTCGGACGGTGATCCGCTGTGGATCCTGCCAGAGCCCTGAATGTGGCGGGCATCCGCGTTCCGCCTACATTCCTTGCTTGGGCCTCCTTTTTACAGGTTCGCATCCCGGCCTTCCGCAATGTTAAAGCCCTATTTCTGCATTAGCCCCTGTTCGGGGCCGTGGCAGAAGCCACAATCAAATCCGTCTTCCCAATCTGGGTTTCAGAGAATACAAACCTTTTTGTGCCAGGAAGTGTAAAAAGAATTTTTACGCAGGTGGTAAGAATCTTACGGGAGTGGGGAGAACCGGCTAAGAAAACGCCGCACGAAGGTCGATAATTGACAAAATGACAGGGCAATATGATGGGAACAGCGGCAAAACGCCGAAATGGACCCGGCAAAATGGTGTGGGCGACAAAAAAGGCCGCCCTGGTGGGCGGCCCCAAAAACTGGTGTGATTATTTTTCTGTATTCCGGGCTACTGCGTATATTGTGC
>PSRM01000197.1 GCA_003176045.1 Verrucomicrobiota bacterium
GGCCGCCCTGGTGGGCGGCCCCAAAAACTGGTGTGATTATTTTTCTGTATTCCGGGCTACTGCGTATATTGTGCGATAAAAGGTGCAATACTGCAGCCGTTCAGCATGACCGAAAAACCATTTGAGTCGGTCAACGACTGGACTGTCCCGCTGGTGAACAGGTGGCCCGTAGTGTCGTAAGCCACACCGCGACCCGAAGCGACCGACGTGCTGGGCCGATCACACCACCGGAACACCGGCGCCGTATTTCCTGAGAGCCCATAGGCCGCCACAAAGTAGCCTAATCCAAACGTAATTGGATCCTGTGGATAGGTGCCAAATTCAACCTGGGAGCTGCAGGTCCCGGTCAACGCCAGGTTGCCCTTGCGGTCTATGCAGACAGCGTAGCCAAAATCGCCGTTGCCAGAGCCGCCACCTACCTGTTTTGCCCAGAGATTGTTGCCCGTAGGACCGTATCCAGCCAGGAAAATCGTCGAACTTGTGCCACTGGCCTGTGAGGTACTGCCAAAGTTGGCCGTGCCATAGAAGGTTCCGGTGAAAACCACGTTGCCGGTCGTCGGATCAGCGGCAATCGAGGTGCCCTGGCCTGCGTTTTGAGGGCCTAACACGTGCGCCCAGCGATAACTGCCGTCGGCGCCCGAATATTTAGCTATGAACGCGTCGGTGTTACCGGCCGGGCCGACCAGCAATCCGCCGCCCAAATCCGTCGAAGTATAATAGTAACCGGTCACCGCCACGTCTCCCGCGTTGTCCACCGCCACTCCTGCAGTGTACTCCGAATTGACTCCGTTCCAGCTTCTGGCCCAGAGGGTAGCCCCAGCCGGCGAGAGTTTGAACACCCCAACATGGGGACAAGTCCTGGGCGGACTCAGGGTAATCCCGCCGAAATTGACGCTGGGCGAGGCGAAGTATCCGGCAACGATTACGTTATTGGTCGCATCCACTGCCACTCCCGTGGCAGCATCGGCCGAGGTCCCGCCAAAAGCCTTGGCCCAGAGCAGGGCGCCGTTGGGGGAGTACTTCGCTACAAACATGTCGTAGCCCCCGGCGCTGCTGAGTATCTGACCACCAAAGTCAAGCGTACCCGCAAACTCCCCCACAGCAATCACATTGCCCTGGCTGTCAACGGTTACTCCGGCTGCCATACTGTCAGCGTATGAAACGTTGCCCACTGTCCTTACCCACGCCAGGCCGCCCTGGTTGTTGTACTTGGCCACGAATATGTCGCTGCCGCTGCCTAAAGGTGAGACGCTTGCGATAGCCCCGTTACCGAAGTCCACCACGCCATTAAAAGAACCCACGGAGATCGCATTTCCGGAGCTGTCGGTCACCAGACCGTTCTGAGTCGCATTGAAGCACGTGGCCTGTAGAGGCGCAGCCTTGGCCCACAGGAATTGGCCCGGCGTGCCGGAAGTGGTGTTGTTCACCGTCACCGTGCAATTGGGCGTGCTGGCTGAATTGTTCGCTGCATCATAAGCTACGGCATAGAAGTAATGGGAACCATTGGCCATGGTCGTAGTGTCGCAGGAAACGCTGTAGGGCGATGCCGTCGCGGTGCCGACAAGCGTTCCGTTGTCGCAGTAAAACTTCACTTGAGTCACACCCACGTTGTCCGAGGCGTTCGCTGCCAGAGAAACAGTGCCGCTGACAGTCGAGCCGCTCGTCGGTGAAGTCATCGAGACGGTCGGCGGGACGGTATCTGAGGCCGCGGCTACGGTTACGCTGAAGGGTTGGCCGGCGATAGTTAAATTGGCCGATAACGCTGTGCTTCCGGAATTGGCTGCAGCGGTGAAATTGAGGGTGGAGGGCCCCGTGCCGCTGGCCGGCAGACCGCTCATCCAGGAGGGAACGCCGGAGACGGTCCAGGCACACCCAGCGCTGGTGTTGATGCTCACGTTGCTGGTGCCACCGCTGGAAGGGAATGCGGCGGCCGAGGATGAGAGGTTGTAAGCACAAGTGGCCGCAGCCTCGGTCACGCTGTAACTTCGGCCGGCAATGGTCAGAGTAGCCGATTGGCCGGAGGTGGTGCTCGAGTTGGCTGCCACCGTGTAGGTAAGCGTAGTCGGGCCGGTGCCGCTGGCAGGTAGGCCGGTGATCCAGGTGGGCACGCCGGAAATTGTCCAGTTACAGCCAGCAGTGGTGTTGATGCTCACACTTCCACTGCCGCCACTGGATGAAAACGAGGCGTTTGAGGTGGAAAGGCTGTAGGTGCAAGGTGCGGCGGCTTCCGTGACGGCGTAGCTTCGACCGGCGATGGTCAGAGTCGCCGATTGGCCGGAGGTGGTGCTCGTGTTGGCGGCTACAGTGTAGTTAAGAGTAGTCGGGCCAGTGCCGCTGGCGGGCAGGCCGGTGATCCAGGAGGGCACGCCGGAAATTGTCCAATTACAGCCAGCAGTGGTGCTGATGCTAACGCTTCCACTGCCGCCGCTGGCACCGAAGGACGCGTTTGAGGCTGAAAGTGAGTAGTTGCACGCGACTGCTGTAAAGTTGGCCACTAAAGTCCGGTTGGCCGCTGCGGTGAATGTATAGTTGGTCGAGGTGCTGACTGGTGTTCCGTTTTCAGTCCAGTTCGCGAAGTTATAGCCCGCGGCCGGAGAAGCGGATACGGTGGCGCTTGAGCCGCAATTGACGGTGCCGCCGCCGCTGCTTGTGCCGCCAGCCGCCGGGGAGCTGCTTGTGGTGATGGTATAAGTGTTGAGAGCAAAGTTGGCGACCAGATTGCCGCTGCCGTTGGCGGTGAAGGTATAGGTCTGGGAGGAGCTGAACAGCGAGCCGTTCAGGGTCCAGTTCACGAAGCTGTAGCATGAGGCGGGGGTGGCACTGATAGTGACGCTCGATCCGCAATTGACGGTGCCGCCGCCGCTAGCTGTGCCGCCGCCGCTCGCTGTGCCGCCACCTGACGGGGAAGTGCTGGCGGTGATGGTGTAGGTGTTCAGGGCGAAGTTGGCGACCAGATTGCCGCTGCCGTAGGCGGTGAAGGTATAGGTTTGGGACGAGCTGAACAGCGAGCCATTCAGGGTCCAGTTCACGAAGCTGTAGCAGGACGAGGGGGCGGCGCTGATAGTGACATTCGAGCCGCAATTCACGGTGCCGCCGCCGCTGGTTGTGCCGCCACCCGAACTGCTGGTGGTGACGGTGGCGGTGCATTGCGCCGCCGCTGCTTCAGTCACGGTGTAGCCCTGGCCGGCGATGGACAAGATAGAGGATAAACTGGAGGACGAAGTGTTCGCGGCGACCGTATAGCTAAGCGTCGCAGGGCCGCTGCCACTCGATGGCAGGCCGCTTATCCAGGACGGGATTCCCGAAATACTCCACTGGCATCCTGGCGCGGTATTGACCGCCACGGAGCCGTTGCCACCACTGGCTGAAAACGAGGCGCTGGGCGCCGAAAGGCTGAACGCGCAGGGTGTCGCGCCCGATTGGGTCACCGTGTAGCTCTGCCCGGCGATGGTCATCGTGGCGGACAAGCCGGTGGTGTTGGTGTTCTGGAGGACGGTGTAATTTATAGTCGCGGGAACACTGGCGGCGGCAGGCATGCCAAGAATCCAGGCAGGGACGCCGTCAACGGTCCAGACACAACCGGAAGCCGTATTGACTTGCACACTGCCAGGGCCGCCGCTGGCTGAAAATGATGCATTCGAAGCCGAAAGGCTGAAACTGCAAGGGGCCGCCGCTTCGCTGACCGTGTAGTTCTGGCCGGCGATTGTGAGGGTGGCAGAGGGGCTGGTGGTTGTGCTAACGTTGGCAGCGACCGTGTAGGTCAAAGTGGCAGGCCCTGTGCCGCTGGCGGGCAGGCCTGTTATCCAGGATGGGGCTCCAGAAATTGTCCAGGAGCAACCTGCGCCGGTGTTGATGCTTACGGTGCCACTCCCGCCACTCGATGGGAATGAAGCACTCGAACTGGAGAGCGAATAGCTGCAGGAAGATGCACCGGCTTCGGTTACAGTGTAACTCTGGCCGGCGATGGACAAAGTGGAGGACAAAGCGGAGGACGAAGTGTTAGCCGCAACGGAATAGGAAAGCGCCGCGGGGCCGGTGCCGCTGGCGGGCAGACCGGTTATCCAGGAAGGAATCCCGGAAATGATCCATGAGCAACCGGCGCCGGCGTTGACGCTCAATGTGCCAAAGCCCCCACCGGCGGAAAAAGATGCGTTTGAAGCTGACAGACTGTAGCTGCACGGTGCGGCGGCCTGATTGACCGTGTAACTCTGCCCGGCGATCGTCAGGATGGCTGATTGAGGGGCAGTAGTCGGATTTGGGGCTACCGTGTAACTGATGGCGGCTGTGTCGGTGCCGGTTGTGGGCAGACCCGAGATCCAGGAAGGAACGCCTGAAACAGACCACGCACAACCCGTCCCTGCATAGACGACCACGGTCCCGCTGCCGCCAGCGCTGGAAAACGAGGCCGTAGGACCTGAAAGGCTGTAGGTGCAAGGGGCAGCCGCTTCGCTGACAGAGTAACCTTTCCCGGCAATGATTAAGGTCGCCGACAAATTGGTTACCGTGCTCGGGTTTTTGGCTACGGTATAGGTCAGCGTGGCGGGCCCGCTGCCGCTGGCCGGCAAACCGGTAATCCAGGAAGGAACCCCGGAGATTGACCAGATGCAGCCTGCCGCCGTGTTGACGGTGACGCTTCCAGTGCCGCCAGCGCCTGGGAATGAAGCGCTGCTGGAAGAAAGGGAATAGCCGCAACCCGTTGTGGCACTTACAGTTACATAACTGGAATCCCCTTGCCTGTTGTAGGCATAAATGTCGAAGTAATACGTGGTCGAGGCCGCCAGGCCGCTTACCGAAAAGGAGAAAACATTCGCGCCGACATTAGCTATCTGAGTCCACGGCCCTGAGGCAGAAGTAGCCTGTTGGATGATAAACCCTGTTTGCGTCGAGGAATCTGCCCAACTCAGATTAATCTGACTGGCCGAAACCATGGTGGCGCTGAAATTGGTGGGCGGTTTTGGGCCACCATTTCTGGCTTGAACTGGAGCCGCCCAAAGCAGAAGCGCGCCGCAGGTTAAGGCCAACAGCCGCACCGCATCCCGGTGCCAACAGATCATTGAGCGGCTACTTTTGTAGCAAGCCCTGCGTTGACGGTCAATTATGCTGGCTGGCCAACGATTACGGATGGCATCGTGTCTATTAGGGACAGGCGGGGGGGGCTGCATTGTTGGGACGGCGAGGCATATCGGAGGTTAGTAATAAGCGCGTTATGGGGTTGGGATTGCCTCGAAATATAGTAAAATCAATTACTTACAAAATTTTTCCTGCCTGTTTTCGAATGGCACGGCCGCAGCAGAAAGCCAGAAAAACTTTGTCTCTCGCAAGGGCGAGACACCACGTCACCATCAACTGCTGATATCGAACACATCACTTCTTGAGCGCGCTTTTCGGCCCCCTCGTCACGTGATTGCCACGGACACCCAGTCACTCGGGAGGCAGATAAGCACGGGCGGTGCCAAGCGAGCCGAAACGTTCAAAACCGTGGAAAATCAATGAGTTATGTGGGAGGAGGCGTAAAATGATTTGCCACGAAGGTTGTAGCGGTGGCAAACCGTTTGACACTTGGAGTGTTTTAAGAGGCAGCGCTTGACACGTCCGCCTTGTCGCCAAACACTCCATTTCGAAATGCCCGGGCAACGCTGGCTGCGGATTATCCCGATCGCGCTGATCATGTACACGATCTCGTACGTGGATCGCGCTAATGTCACTTTGGTGCTCGACCCACAGATCTCCGGCATGATGCACGATCTGCGGATGGATGACCGTATGAAAGGGCAGGCAGCGGGCTTTTTCTTCCTGGGATATGTTCTGTTGCAGATTCCCGCGGGCTATTTGGCGTCACGCTGGAGCGCGAGGAAGATTATTAGCATTTTCCTGATTGCGTGGGGGTTATTTGCCTTCGGAGCGGGTTTCTGCCAGAAGTTCTGGCACTTCGGGACCATGCGCTTCTTGTTGGGAGTCGCTGAGAGCGGCGTTTTCCCGGCAACGCTGGTGCTGCTGGCCAACTGGTTTCCCCGTGCCGAGCGGGCAAGAGCCAATTCCTACTGGAGCCTCTGCCAACCGCTGGCGATCGTTGCCTCAGTGCTTCTGACAGGCTGGCTCCTCGCGAGATATACCTGGCGGACAACCATGATGCTTGAGGGGGTGTTGCCGTTTGTCTGGTTGCCGGTTTGGTGGTTCGGGATTCGGGACCATCCGCGGGAGGCAGGCTGGATCTCAGCCGAGGAAAAGCAGTTCCTCGAAACAACGCTGGAACGGGAAGCGGCTGAACTACAAATTCAAAGTCCAACGGAAGGCCAAAGTCCAAAGTCCAAAGTCCAAAGTCCGGCCGAAGTGCACAGTTCACAGTCCACAGTCCACGGTCCACGGTCCGAAGGCCAAAGTCCAACTCTGCCCGGGTCAGTGGTCAGTGGTCAGTGGTCAGTAGTCAACAGTCCGTGGTCGGTAGTCTGTGGTCTCGCGTTAATGGTGCTCATTTACTTTCTGCACAACTGCGAGGCCTATGGCTGTATGACATTTTTCAGCGACAGCCTTAAGGGGCATGGGTTTAGCGCCCGAACTTATGGCCTTCTTTTAGCAGTCCCCTATGCGGTAACGGCCCTGCTGATGGTGCTGAATTCATGGCATTCAGATAAAACGGGTGAGCGCCGAGGGCATGTGGCTGCGGCTTACATCTTGAGCGGAGTGAGCCTGGTTCTGGCGGTGAGTTTGAAAGGGCACTTTTGGATTTCTTTCGGTTTGATGTGCCTAGCAATTCCCGGGCCGTTTGTGGCGCTCGGGCCATTCTGGGCCATTCCGGGAGAGACCCTGCCGCGGAACGCTATGGCTCTGACAATTGGGTTGGTCAACGCTCTTGGGAATTTGGGTGGGTATGAAGGCCCAACCATAGTTGGTCGGCTTAAACAGGCCAATGGGGGAAGCCTCACAATTCCCTTTCAGGTCCTGGGGCTAGGTTTGCTGGTGGCGGCAGGATTGAGTTTCGCGTTGCCTCGGAAACAGCCAGCCTTGAGTTCAGCGGCGAATGAAAGCACTGGTACTCAAAGCTTATAATCGCCTGTCGTATGAGGACGTGGCTGAGCCGGAGATGGTGGCCGGCGATGTGCTGGTCGCGGTGAAGGCGTGCGGGATTTGCGGGAGCGACGTGCATGGGATGGATGGGAGCACGGGACGGCGGCGGCCACCGATCATTATGGGGCATGAAGCCGCGGGCGTGGTTGCCGGGTTCGGGCCTGAGGTGAAAGGATGGAAGGCGGGAGATCGGGTTACGTTTGATTCGACGATTTACTGCGGGAAGTGTGAGTTTTGCCGTCAGGGTCAGATCAATTTATGTGATCGACGGCGGGTACTGGGTGTTTCGTGTGAGGAATACCGGCAGGATGGGGCTATGGCGGAGTATATTGTGGTGCCGGAACGTATTTTACACCGGCTGCCGGAGAACCTGGCGTTTGAACAGGCGGCGCTGATTGAACCGTTTTCGATAGCGCTTCATGCGGTAACGCGCGCTTGTGGCAATGGCGTGGCTGGCGAAGCTTTCGGAGTGCGCCAGTCCTCTGGAGCTTTTGATTCGAGAGTTGACGTTCAAAAGCGCCAGAGGACTGGCGCAGTCCAAGACGCTAGCGCGAGCACGCTTGACCCTCGGCCCGATCCAACCGTTTCACCGATACCAGAGGCGATAGTGATAGGCGCAGGCATGATTGGGCTGGCGCTGGTGCAGGTTTTGAAGGCGGTCGGGTGCGAGCGGCTGATGGTTGTGGATATTGCCGAGGAGAAGCTGGAGCTGGCTAAGAAGCTTGGGGCTGGTGACGTCATTAATCCTGCCGCGAACGATGCGCTGGCGAAGGTTCTTGAGCTTACCGGGCGGCGAGGCGCGGGCGTTTCGTTTGAAGCTGTAGGGGCACCTGCGACGGTGGACCTAGCCATTCGGTCTGTGCGCAAAGGCGGGTCGGTGGTGCTGGTGGGAAACATTGCGCCGAAAGTCGGGTTTCCGTTGCAGGTTGCGGTGACGCGAGAGTTGACGGTGTATGGGTCGTGCGCGTCCAGGGGCGATTATCCGGCCTGCATTAATATGATGGCGAGTGGTGCGCTGAGGCCGGACGCACTCATTAGCGCGGTGGCGCCGATGGCTGAGGGGGCGTCTTGGTTTGAGCGGCTTTACCAGAAGGAGCGGGGATTATTGAAGGTGGTGTTAACACCTTAATTTCCACCGAAGATAACGAAGGAAACGAAGACTTGAGCTTCGTTCTCTTCGTTTGCTTCTGTTCATCTTTTTTCGGCGCCGGACTGAAGCATTTTTCTGGCTCGCAGTTGCATTTCGTCCAGGAAGGCCTGGACGAGGGTAGAGGGTTTTCCGCGCCACAAGGCCCCCAGATGCACGGGATCGAAGCCGGGCAATGAAATCGCGCGCACGGCTGGGCAGAGGCCGGCTTTGGGCACCTGGACTGAAACACCGATACCAAAACCATTGGCAACGTAGGTTTCGATCAGGTCGGGAGCGCTGACTTCGATGCTGGGGAACCAGTCTATGCCGCGTTTGGCCAGGCCTTGTTGGAAATTTTTGCACATCGCCTCAGTCGGCGGCATGCAGATCAGTGGCTCTCCAATTCGGTCGCGCCGCCAGAGTTGATCCGCATCGGTAACTGGATGGTTTTTGTCCACCAGCAGCACTAAGGGTAATTCGAGCAGCGTAAGGGAACGGAGGCCGGCTGTAGTTTTCTGTTCCAGCAGCGTGACTGCCAGGTCTAAATCGCCTTTGAGCAAGAGAGCCTCCAGTTCAGCCTGGTACCCGCCGCACAGGCTCATTTTCATTCGCGGAAATCGTTTGCGAATATTTTGGAACAGGTCAGGCAAATGATCGCGCAAGACGATGTTGGATGCTCCCATGCGAATTCGTTGTTCGCGCCCGCCTTGAATCTCATTGGCCACTGAATCCAAGTTCGAAAAGAAGGGGTGGATGAATTTAAAAAGCTTCTCCCCGGCAGCAGTCAGTGCGAAGGGCCGGCGCTGGAACAATGCCACACCCAGAGACTCTTCGAGCTGCGCCACCTGGCCGCTGACTGCGGGCTGTTGAATGCCATAGGGAATGTTGCGTACCGCCTCGGTAATGCCGCCGTGCCGGGCTACGTAGTAGAAAAGCTCCAGGTGGTGGATGTTCATCCCCAAAAAGTTAAATCGTTAAAAAGGTTAAACCGTTAAAACGTTGGAACAGGCTGAACGCAATGCTGGAGGTAATGGGATCATGCCACGAAGTCATCAGTTTCTTTGATGCACTCCGCAGTTTTATCAATTGGGTGGTGAGAGAAACAAGCGCCAAAGTGCTATGGTGAAATGTGAGATCAAGCTTCTGGCCGCCTGAGGGCGGAAGCCCGCCACGCCAGAAGCTAGACTCCTTGAAGCCCTGAATTCGTTGTAAACAGATCAATTTTTGTTCACGGCGCTGAAAAGCGCCGTGAACCGGCAGGCTGGAAAGCCTGCCCTACTCACGCGCGTCTTGCCAGGCGCAGCCTCGGGAGGGCCGCCGCTCTTCGAGGGCGGGTCGCGGCGCAGCTTAGAGATTCGCCTGGTTGACGAAGCCTTTGTCGCTCAGGCCCTATCTCCGACGCGAAATGAGGATCGTGGCCAGGCCAAAACCGAGCAGCGCGAAACCGGCAGGCTCAGGCACGACTGCGACTGCAACCGTAAAGTTATCCACACGGTCAGTGCCACCCGTTCCGACGGTGCCGCCGCCAGCGCTGGTCGTTGAATCGTCCACAAGCCGGAACCAGACGTTGGGTTGATTGTTTAGAGCTGTGATTGAACTCAGATCCTGTGAGTAGTGAGAGGCGCTGCTGTAAACGGAGCTGCTCCAGGTATTAGGGGATGCGTTCACCAGAACCGTGTACTGGCTCCCGAACAGGGTAAAGCTGCTGCCATCAGTGCTGTATTGGAGTTCGAATTTGCCAGGTCCGGTGGAACTGCTGATTTGATCCCAGGCCACGATGATGCCGGTGGCTCCAGTCGTGCTTACTACGAATTGATAAAAATCACCGGATCCCCAGTTGGTTCCGCTGATGGAATGGGCCGAACCGTCGCCAACGGGGCTGGTGTAAATGCAAGGCCCGGCGTGAAAGGCCGAGGCGACGCCTGATCCAATCTCAGGGGCAATATTCGTCAGGTAAACACCAGCGCCTGGGTTTCCGGACGGCACACTGGACTCGAATGTCCAATCCGCGATTTGTGCGTTAATTGAAACGCTCACAAAAAGGAGCGCGCCCAAAGGGCTCAACAGTTTTTTCATAGCTAAGTAATGGTTGTGCGTAATTACCAACATTGTCACTGGTTCTCGCTCGGTTTTGTGGATTAAAAGAAAATTCACTTCGGAAATCAAGCAAAAAATAGCGACAGAACCATTTTTTTGGTCTCCGTAAACGGACTGGGACCGGATCGGGCAGACAAAGTGAAAGACAAAATGATAGACAAAGAAGATAGCGCAGGTTTCCAGGCGCTTTCTCGGGGGCGCGGCTCTGTTGGCGGTGGCTCACCGTTCGCTCAGTGTGAGCTTTAGGGTTGCGCGTCACAAGTGGCGCCACTGGACGCTCCCTCACGGTCGCGGCTCTGTTATTCGACGATTTTCGGGACGATGAAAAGGCCGTTTGCCTGAGCGGGAGCATTGCGGAGGGCTTCCTCGTGGGGCATGGAGGGGCGCACTTCGTCCGCGCGAGTAACGTTCACGAGAGGGAACGCGTGGGCCGTTGGCTCGACTCCACTGACGTCCACTTCCTTAAGTTTCTCGATGTACCCAAGGACGCCGCCGAGTTGAGCAGCAAGCTTTTGTTCCTCTTCAGGGGTCAGGGAAAGGCGGGCCAGGTGGGCGACGTATTTGATGTCGATGGGATCGGAAGGCATGGGGAACAACGTGAGGAGCGTGGAGCGTGAAGTGTGAAACGTGAAACGTGAAAACTGGGAGGACGCGGCGGGAGGTATCAAGTATCAAGTGTCATGTATCAAGTGTCAGGTGCCGACGTGTCATTCCTCATAGAATTTTTGTTCGATGAGGGTTTCGAGTTCGGAGAGGGCTTGGGGGGCATCCTGGCCGGTGGCTTGGACGACCAGTTTACTGCCGGGACCGGCGGCGAGCATCATGAGCCCCATGATGCTCTTGCCATTGACTCGTTCGCCATCCTTCTCGACGAAGATGTCGCAACTGAAACGGTTGGCGATTTTTACGAACTGCGCCGCCGGGCGCGCATGGATGCCAAGCTTGTTCGAAACCAGGAAGTTTCTGGTTATGGTCGAGCCTGCATCTGCAACTTTCTTCGCGCTCATTGGGCGGTGCACGTTGATAGTATAAGTAACCGAACTGCGGTCAGGATGCTACTGAAATCTACGGGCGGGCGGGGGTGAATGGGCGTGCTGCGTGGAACGTGAAACGTGAAACGTGAAAAAAATCCTGGCGGGCGCCTGGTGTTCACGTTTCACGCATCACGTTTCACGTTTCACGTTTCACATTTCAAAGCTTCGCCGCACTAGTCATGCGGGAGATGAGGCGCTCGTTGAGTTCTTTGGCTGGATTATAGCCAGACGCCTTGAGCTTGGTTTGGAAGGCGGCGACTTCGATCAGGCGGGCCAGGTCGCGTCCGGGGCGCACGGGGATGGTGATGTGAGGAATGTCAATTCCAAGGACCTTTACAAATTCCTGCTCCATGCCGACGCGGTCCACGTCGGGCACTTCATTCCAGACCTTGAGAGTGATGACCAGGTCCACGCGTTTTTCCTGCCGGATGGATTTGACGCCGAACATGGCGGCTACGTTGATGATCCCGATCCCACGGACCTCCATGTGGTTGCGGGTCACCTCGGCGCTGGTACCCATGACTTCGCGGCCATCCACCAGGGTGACTTTGGTGATATCGTCGGCCACGAGGCTGTAGCCGCGCTCGATCAGGGCGAGGACGCTTTCACTTTTGCCGATGCCGCTTTCGCCGCGCAGAATGACCCCGACACCGAGGATATCTACCATGCTGCCCATCTCGGTGCCGCGTGGAGCAAACATCATTTCCAGCGCGAGCGTCGCCAGGTTGATGAATTTCATAGTGATGAACGGGCAACGAAAGATAGGCGTGGCGGAATCCTCAGCCACTTCGAGGAAGAGTTTATCGGGATGCAAATTGCGGGAGAACACAACGCAGGGAAGCTTATAGCCAAGGAACATTTCGTAGCGTTTGGTGCGTTCCTCGTCCGAAAGGGACTTGAGGAAGAAGGCTTCAGCATTGCCGATGACCTGCACGCGCCGGCATGCGAAATAACGGGTGAACCCGGAGAGAACGAGGCCCGGGCGATTGACGGTGGGCTCGCGAATGCCTCGCTTGAGACCCTTTGCGCCTGCCACAAGCTTCAGTTGCAGCGAGTTCGAATGTTCGTTGTAAAAACGGTCAACGGTGATCAGGTCGCGGTGCATGGGGTGCGTGAAACGTGAAACGTGAAACGTGATGCGTGAAACGTGAAACGTGAAACGTGAGCCAACTTGGTACCGAGCAGGGCTAATGGACGCCAAATGGTTAAAGCGTGGACCCGGACGCTTTCGTGAGAGCCCGGAACTTCACGGGTTATATCAGGAATTACCATAGCGAATTCACGTTTCACGTTTCACGTTTCACGTTTCACGCGTTATATGTTAAAATTCGGCCCGAGGTAGATCTCCCGCGCTTTGGGATCGTTCGCCAGGAACTCCGCCGTGCCTTCCACCAGGACCTGGCCCTCGTAGATGATGTAGCCGCGATCAATGAGCTTGAGCATCTCGCGCACGCCGTGATCAGTAACCAGAATCCCCAACCCACGCTCCTTAAGGCGGCGCACGATTTTCTGGACTTCGTACACGGCGATCGGATCAATGCCGGCGAACGGCTCATCCAGCAGGAGCAACCGCGGGCTGGTCACCAGTGCGCGCGTGATTTCGAGTCGGCGTTTCTCGCCACCGCTTAGAGTGTAGGCTTTGCTTTTCGCAAGGCGCGCGAGGTCAAGTTCATCAAGGAGGTACTTCAGGCGCACGGCGCGTTCTTGGCGGTCCATGCGACAGGTTTCCAAAATGGCAAGAATGTTCTGCTCCACCGTGAGCTTGCGGAAAATGGACGGTTCCTGTGTCAGGTAGCCTATGCCCAGGCGTGCGCGGATGTGCATCGGCAACGTCGTTATTTCACCGGACTCGAAGCGAACCTTGCCTCCAGTTGGCCGGACCAGTCCGACCACCATACTGAACGTAGTCGTCTTGCCGGCGCCATTCGGACCCAGCAGGCCAACGATTTCGCCGGCGCCAACGGTGATTGAAACACCGTTGACGACGCGACGGTGCCGGTATTCTTTCACCAATTGCTCGGTGGCCAGCAGGTGGCCATTGGCGCGGACGGGGGCCGGCATGAGGGAACCTGCTATTGCTGCGGTGCTGGCGCTCATCATTTGAAGACGGGCGCCAATGCATCGCGTAGTGATGCCTCGAAAGTAGCCGTGGGCTTGAGCCCACGGGAACGGATTGAGAAAGGAGCTTGCGTCGCGTAGCGACGCCCGAAACAGGTTACGCAGCGGGACAATCGTGCTTCAGGCGTCGCTACGCGACGCGTCCGCTTTGCCGCGCCAACCCGTGGGCTGAAGCCCACGGCTACTATCGCTCGGCCGCTACGCGGCACTAATACGAAAGCCCCGGCTGGTTGATTGGAATCCATTACACTATTTCGGCGTCAAATTCTTAAACAAATCTTTTGGCAACCTGGCGGCATTGGTATCGACCGCCGGCGCGGTGCCGCGAATCACATAGTTCGTGCCCCGAACGTGGACGAGCTCGGTAACTAAATCCACGGTAATCTCTGAATTGAGGATCACGCCCTGCCCTTTGGCGCTTTCGGGACTTTCGAGGCTGGCCGGATTTCCAAAGAGCGTCAGGAGCTGGTTGGTGATTGCGCCGCTAACCTTGTAAGTATAGACAGCTCGATCTCCTTTGCCATGCAAATGTTGGCCCTGTTCATCCACGAAATCCGCAATGACGTTCGTGCTCGCGACCACCTGCGGTATTTTCTGGCCCGCCGGTGGCAAATCCGCCAACACCTCTTCGCAGTTCAGATCCATCCGGGGATGGCGCAAATGCACGCCGCCGGTGAACAGCGCGTTTGTAAGCTGGAGGATGTAGCGGTCGCACGAGATTTCGGCCATCTTTTCCGAGCCCGGGCGGGCAGCGGGTGAGGAAGATTTCACCGCACTTGGATGTGTGCTGACGAGAAGGTTAGTTGTGGTTTTGGAGCGGGAAAGATCACCAGCGGCGCCGAGCGACTGCAACCCGAATTCATTGGCCGGCAAACTCATCAGAGCGTTACTAAGCACAGCCATGCTTTGGCGATTCCCATCCACGAGGATGAGATCGCCTCGTCCGTTACGCAAGCCGTCACGCCACTGAGGGTTGCCGCTTAGTTCGAGGAGATTGTTGGTGGCGGTATAGACGGCAGTGCCCGCAGAGAAATGACGATCACCCGGTTGCGCGATGACAACGTCCTCCTGGGCCAGCACTCGCTGGATCTGATTGGACCCGGCGATGGTCACCGTCATCTGCCCGCAATTAATGGTTCCGTTTGTCTGGCCATTGCTGAGTTGAATGGCGCGGACCTTTTTGCGAAAGACCGCCAGGTTGGTGTGCAACTCGTAATTGTCGCAGCGGATTTCCAAAAAGTCATTCGTGGCACGGCTCCTTGAGCGCGCGCCGACGCTCCCAGTCCCGGCTTTAATCGGTTTCTGCGCCATCCCACCTCCCAGGAGCGCGCTGCCGCTGTTGGTTTGAACCGGCATCCGTAACCAGGTATGGCCTTTTGCGATATAGATTTTGTTCGTACGATCGAGAATGATTTCATCGCCCAATCCCTCGCGCAGACCGTCCCGCCAATAGGGGTGTCCGGAGAGTTGAAGCACACCGGTATCGGTGAGGTAAACCGCTTTCTGCGCTGCCACATGAGTTTGCTGCTGGGCGAAGGCAGAATCACAGTCCACGGTGACATTGTCCTCCATGGTGAGGCTAAGAAGCTTGAAACGATTTGTCATGGAACCAAGGCCGGAGCTGCCAGGCTCCGATGAACCGCCCGGCACGTTCAAAATCAATCGTCCGCCCTTGGTCGTGAAATTCGTGCCGACCACGCGCACGTTACCGTGATAAATGCCCAGGCCGGTGGCCGAGCTATACTCGAACCAGTCGGAATGGATGATGATGCCGTTCTGCCATTTGTCGCTTTCAGTGGGATGACTGCCTTGACCTGAATTTCCGCCCGCGGCACCGAGGTCCAGGTGGCCTGACGCGGGGTCGAGCAACTGTTGCTGCACAAAGGTATGCACACGATTTGAGATGATGAGATTCGCATTCGTTTGCAGCCACAGGAACCCGTCGCCTTCAATCAAAAATCTCCCTTCCGCAGCGCGCACGAGCAGGTGTTCTGGAGAACTGGCCGAAGCCCGCAGCCGATCATAAATGCACTGTGGCGTTTCGATGGTAATCTGCACCTGCCCGTTTTCCAGATACTCGGTGAACTCCGGCTTTTTGATCAAACTGCGGTCGCCGGGCAAAGGCTGCGCTTCAGCCCCAGTCAAAAGCGTGTGCATCTGCTGTTCATGAGGCGGCTCGAACCAGGTGGCGACCTTGAAATTGCGCACGGGGGGGGCTTGGGCGAGGCTGACGCAAACACCAAGCAAATAGCAAACACCAAACACCAAACACCAAACACCAGAGAAACACCAAGCTCCAAATCCCAATGCATGCTCGTTGCCGTTGGTGTTTGGTGTTTGGAGCTTCTCTGGTGTTTGGTCTTTGGTGTTTGGTGTTTTGTTCATCGTGGTTAATGAACGGCGCGATAAACTTTCAGCCATGCCGCCAAATGCCTCGGCATGTCCGCCAGCGGGATCATATTCGGCCCATCGCTCAGGGCGCGGTCCGGCGCGGGATGGGTTTCCACAAACAGTCCATCTGCGCCCGCGGCCAGGGCGGCATTGGCGAGCACAGGCGCAAACTCCCGTTGCCCACTCGACTTGTCTCCACCGCCTCCTGGTAGCTGGACGGAATGGGTAGCATCAAAAATCACGGGAAAGCCGAACCTCCGCATGATTGGGATTGAGCGCATGTCGGATACAAGGTTGTTATAGCCAAAAGTAGTGCCGCGCTCGGTGAGCAAGAGTTTTTCGGCTCCAGCCCTCCTGGCTTTTTCGGCCACCTGTCCCATCTCCTGAGGGGAAAGGAACTGGCCTTTTTTGAGGTTCACGATCTTCCCGGTCCGCACGGCGGCGTTGATGAGATCGGTTTGGCGGCAAAGGAGCGCTGGTATCTGCAAAATATCCGCTACCTCTGCCACAAGTTTTGCCTGCTCCTCGGAGTGAATGTCTGTAAGGACGGGCACCCCGACCTCCCGGCGAACTTTGGCCAGGATGCGCAATCCATCCTGCATACCCAGCCCACGAAAGGATTTGGCCGAGGTGCGATTGGCCTTATCGAAACTTGCTTTGAACACGTACGGAATCCCAAGCCGGTTACAGGATTTCTGAAGGAGCGAGGCAGTTTGCAGACAAACCTGCTCTTTCTCGATCACACAAGGACCCGCGATTAAGATCATTCTTCTCCCGTTCTTCAAAGATTTCCAAATTGAGGAATTGTCCTGCACGCGGGGATGGTAGCAAAAGTTGGGACAGGCTCAAACAGAGAAGGCCAAGGACATGAATCGTGGAATGAAAAAAACATGAGATTGTCAAAAAAAAAGGCTTTACATCTTTCCGGATTATGCTAAATATAGCGCCAGAACCTCAAAATCTGAACGGCAACGATATGAAACAGACCCAAAACTGCAGACTTGCACTCGTAACCACACTAACGTCCCTCGCTATTCTCGCCTCGGCTCAGGCCCAAGTGTTAGTCTTTGATAACATGTCGGTTTATGAAAGTGGCTCGACGAACGGAACGATCGCTGCGACATCGTCCACGCCCAATACTTGGATGGGCGGTGCCTACAACCTTGTGGCTGGGACGACCGCCATTAGCGGCTTTGACATTTATCCTGTCAATTTGAGCGGAGGAAACTTCAACGCCCTCAAGATCACGATTGATGTCTGGGGTTCGGTGAACACGAGCGGCACTGTCAACGCCACCACTCCGGCGTTTGGCAATCTCCTGGCCAGCTATTCTCTAACCTCTTCCGGTACCTTCAGCACGGGGTTTTATTATCCTTTTGAAGGGACCCCAAATGGTGTGAACCCTGGAATCAGTCTCGCGACGCCGCTTTCGATCCCCAGCACCCAAATCGGCCTTTCGTTCAACTATATGGGCTCCACTGATGGCGGGGTTACCTTTTTCAGCACCAACAGCCTAACTTCCTTGATTTCCGGCGGCGCAAGTCCGGTCACGACTGGCTCGGAAGTCTTCAACGGCTATTACCGGAACGCCAACTCAGAGAACAACGGGAATTTCACCTCCAGTCTGCGCGCATTGGGGGGAATCGCAAATCAAAGTCTCGCTGTGCGGGTTTACACTGTTGTTCCTGAGCCCTCCACGGTGGCCTTCGTCGCGCTCGGCGCCACTGCGCTCTTCATTTTCCGCCGCCGCACATAATCCGTCGGATCCCTTCGCTTAATCTGCGTCCGTGGGCTTATTGTGCGACGAGAGGCGCAATAAGCCCAACTGGGAGGAAAGCGGTAAGCTCGACGCATATCTCCTGTAAAACTAACGCGCGGACGAGGCTGTCCGCGCTCCTGCTTAAAGCCCTCTTTGCTTTTTTTGCCTTTGTGAGTAGATTTTATCAATGATCCAGAACGAACTCATTACCGAAAACCGAGGGTTCACCGTCCTGCTGGTAGAGGACGATCTAAACGACATCTTTCTCGTCAAACGCGCCTTTAAACTGGCCCATGTGCGCAGTCCGCTGCAGGTGGTCACCGATGGGCTGGAGGCGATGCATTACCTCAAAGGCGAAGACAAATTTGCCGATCGCCAGGCCTATCCACTGCCCAAGCTGGTTGTGATGGACATCAAAATGCCGCGCCGGAGCGGGTTTGAGGTATTGGAGTGGGTGAAACGAGACCCGCTGCTGCGCCGGATTCCGATCGTCATCGTCTCCTCTTCGGAAGACCCGATGGACATCAATCGCGCGTATGAATTGGGCGCCAATGCCTATATGGTCAAGCCGGTAGATTACCGGGCAGTCGAGCACCTATTCCAATCCATTACCCAGTACTGGGGCCTGGAGTGCGCCAAGCCTGAGCTGCAGGCGGCGTAGGCCCTCGCGCCGGGACCGCAATTGTGCCAATCGATCCAAAGCGCTCCCGATGGATCGGGAGCGCACTCCAAAAGCTCCGCCTTCAACCCGCGGATCGACGACTCGCGAAGCGTCTTGGAGTGCGCCCCCGATGCATCGGGGGCGCTTTCGTAAACCCAATGCGTTTCGGAATCTCGTGCGGGCTATGTATAACGGCCATGGTAATTTTGCCCATCATCGCTGTGGCCAGTCCCCTCAAAGGTCCCCACCGAGTTGTGAATGGACAAGGGGTGAATCTCGTGCCGCTGTTCCAATGGTGGACCAACCATCATGGCGCCCGGCCACTCACGGCCTGGGTCCACGTCACCGGAACGATTGTCGGTACCAATGGCTTCAATTGGGTTGTGCAAGCCCATGTCGAAGACACTGGGCGGAATAAAAGCGAGGATGAGGGCAAACGGCCCGCTGTCACGGGAGACCAGCGCATTGTTTTGCGTAATTCGCCAATGACCGACCGGGCGGAGTTCGAACGGCTCGTCGCCAGGGATAAAGAGTTAAAGAGCGAGCGAGGAAAAACCGCGCACGTGGAGTCACAGGCGAAAAGCCAGGCGGAATCCTCCGGCGGCACCTACTACGGCCGGCGCTCGCGCGCACGGGCTGTCGCACAAGCCCAAGCCCAGGAAACTGAGCGCGAGGCTGTGGGTGAGCTAAAAGAGCTCGATAAACAAATCAAGGACGTGGAAACCAAGCTCGCGTCTTATCCCACCAAAGACCATTACTCGGTGGACTGCTTCGCTCTGGATACTGGGAAAATGCAAAACGGTCTGCCTGTCTTCGATCACGGGATGAGCTGGCAATAGCCAGCACGGGAGCGCGGGATTTATCCCGCTTCTCTGCCCGTAGGGATTACCGCGTATGGCCTATTCGGGCCTCCGTTCTCGGTCCTCTGTCCTCCGTTCTCTGTCCTCTGTCTTCTGTCCTCTGTCATCCGTCCTTGGTCCTCTGTCCTCTCCTTCGCCCCCCTCGCTAACGATGGCCTTAGACTTTGGACTTTGGACCTCTCAAGAAACACCTCGTGCGAGTTACTGGTTTCCAAGCGGTTAGAATTTGGTGTTTCTTCCATTTTCAGCCCCCTCTGGGGGTCCTTGCTTGGACCTTGGACTTTGGACCATCTCGCTCAGATCACCGTTCCATGCGGGATCACCCCATTCTTCGGAACGATCACGATCCCATCCCGAATATAATAATTGGCATGATCGAGTTTGGGTGGCTTGCCGGCGGGCGAAATCACAACATTGTTCCCTATCCTGGCGTTTTTATCCACGATCGTATTCTCGATCCTGCAATTGGTCCCGATGCCGATGCGTGGTTTGCCGGCTTTCTCGTGCTCGACGATGGACTCCAACGATTCGTAATAATCGCTCCCGAGCAGGACCGTGCGCTTCAAGACGGTGCCAGCGCCCACGATGCAGCGCAAACCCACGATGCTTTGAGTGATGCTGGCCCGATTGATGATGCATCCATCTGAAATCACCGCGTGGTCAATTTGGGCGCCGTTGATTTTCGAGCCGGGCAAAAAACGGGGCCGGCTGAAAATCGGCGCGCTCATGTCGAAGAAATTGAAACGAGGCAGCTCGCTGGCAATTTCCAGATTTGCTTCAAAGAATGCCCGGATCGTGCCGATGTCTTCCCAGTAACCTTCGAACACAAACGAATAAACCTTGTTCTCGGGAATCGCCTCCGGGATGATGTGTTTGCCGAAATCGGCCAGGCTGTTCTCGAGCAACCGAAAAATAATTTCGCGCTTAAACACATAAATTCCCATCGAGGCGAGAAACAACTCGCCCTTGCCCTGGATGCCCAACCTTTCGTACCAGCTCGGGTCCAATTTCAAGGAGTCCTGAACGGCTTTATCGGTCGGCTTTTCCACAAAGCGCGTGATTTTGCGCTCGGCGTCAATTTGAAGAATGCCCAGGGATGGCACCTCGGCGCGAGGCATCGGGATGCTGGCGATGGTAATGTCCGCCCCGGTCTCGCCGTGTTGATGCAGGATTTGCCGGAAATCCATCCGATACAGTTGGTCGCCGCTGAGGATCAAAAGGTGGTCCCAATCATGATTGCGAAAGTGAATTTCGTTCTTTCGCACTGCATCCGCCGTCCCCTGATACCAGGAAGTGTCCGCGTAAGTTTGCTCCGCCGCCAGGATTTCCACAAACCCGCCGGAAAACTGGTCGAACTTGTACGATTGCGAGATGTGCCGGTGCAGCGAGGCCGAGTTGAACTGCGTCAGCAAATAGATCCGGCGCAGCCCGGAATTGATGCAGTTGGAAATGGGGATGTCCACCAGGCGGTACTTGCCGGCCAGCGGCACGGCAGGTTTGGCGCGCTCCTTGGTGAGCGGGAACAGCCTCGTGCCCTGGCCGCCGCCCATAATGACAGAAAGCACGTTGCTGGCGTTGACACCCTGACGGGTTGTTTGAGGCATGGCCGGTTGCAATTTGGGTTACCGCTGCGCAGACAAGTTATAGTCTCTTTCTGCCGGTGTGCAAGCAAACAGAGGCTTCGCAGGCTTCGCCGGTGGGGTCAGGGTTCAGGGTTCAGGATTTAACGCAAAGCCGCGAAGATGCAGAGACTTTTGATCACGGATCCCGCTGATCGGCACGGATGGACACGGATAAGATGCAGTCGCAGGCGGCCCAGAAAGGCCTCCTTACGTCGTCCCCTACAAAGGAGGGCAAAGTCCGATGTCGAAGTTCCCTTCCGCTTGTTGGATGGCGGTGGATGGCTATCCTGTCTTGGAACAACAGATCCGCGTGCGCCTTTACATAGCGCACTAAATTGGCCTTTTCCCGAAAGCGGGCCTGTGATAGGCTGAGTTTATGGAAATTGCCATTCCGCTACCCTCTGGCCGCAGCATAACGGCTGCTGACATGGTCCGCGGGTGGATCGAGCTTTGGTTCCGCTGTTGCGATGCGTTCCAGCAGTGGGAAAAGGAAGCCTTGTTGTCCGCAAAGCCCTCCCCTGAGGATTCCGAAAAACACCGCCGACAGGTAACTGCCTTTATAAGAATGGGCCGCTTTCTTGAGGGTCTGCTTGAGGACCCCGATTTCCCATTGGCAGAGGTCCTGCCCAGGGTTCAGGAGAGGCTCCTGCAACTCACCGCCACCAGGGAAATGCTTCAGGACCCGATGAGCGAAGCGGACTTCGAGCGCCTATTCAAGGAAACGTTTCCAGGCGAGCCCGTTCCAGGATAAAACGGGAAGCGGAGTTGCTCATCAAACGCTGGGATTCCTTTATCGAAGCTCCGCCAGGGCAGTCGGAGACGCTGCAGGCTGCTTACGAGGCCACTCTGGAGGATTTCTGCCAAAGAGAAGGAAAGAGAAAAGAACTGGTGCATCGCCTCGTCCTGAAATGCTCCTAGCTCTTCAATCATGGTTCCACCCCCAACGGCTGCATAGCCTGCCTCCCCTGCTAAGGCCCAGTTCTGCAAATACTCGGCATTTTCGAAGATCTGTTGGATTTCAGCAAGTACCTGAAAGGCGCCACTTATGTCAGCCTCTACACGGGCTATGCTCCACCGGAGACCAGCGCAAAAGTCCTGCGGCTTTACAGATGCCGGGGTGGGTAGTGGAGGGGTAGGTGGTACAAATATAGTGGGGTTTGGTGTGCCAGAACCCGGTCCAAGCGGGATGCCACCTGAACTTGTTGACCAAGCCTACGGCTTGGGGTCACAAGCATCTTTGGAAGTGGTAGCTATGGCTGTATTCAACAAACCTCAGTTCGCGGAGCGCTTTCTGGAGTTGCGCTGCCAGAATAGGGAGGTCGTGATCAACGGAACTCCCGAAGGCCTCAGGCCAGGGGTCGTCCTTTCAGTTGTTCGGGTGAAGCCGAGGCCGTTTCCGAAAACCCGATGTGAAGTTCTGGCCCCCGCTGCACAATCACTAGCGAGAATCCGTGTTTGATAAGAGATACCCGCAGGTACGCTCCATTCCTTTTAAAAGTTCCCTCAGTTCCTTGAAGATCGAACCAGAAACTGAAGTCGTTGTCCTTGGAGAACGGGCGCTGCGTTCGGAAAGGCGATATAATTGTGAATAGAAAGCTCTCAACGTTCTCGAACGGAGATCCTTTTGCCGACATAACCAGCCCACTGCGATTCCCCGCTAATTTTATGGTCCACATGCGCCAGGTGGCAGGCAATCGGGAAGATTCGCTTGGCCTAGGAAACCGGAGACCGCGTCTGTTTAGCTCGGCAACGATAAACTCGCCCAAATCGCCCTTACTCTCAGACGAAGTCCACATAAAGAAAACGATTCACCATCCCTTCGTGAAAAACAGGTATCTAAACGTATCTTGAACTCCTTGCCCGATAGATTGCCCTGTAAAAGGATTCGGAATTGTGTTAATCACAAGACCGGCGCCGTAGCCGGCAGCGCCAGCGACTCCCACTGCGCCCCACCCAACTACCGCCGCATTAGCGCCTGCGCCTCCGGCCAGAACCGCCCCACCTGATGAGGTGCTAAATGCGGCGCCGAAAGCCCCAGCGGCTGTGGCTGTGGCTGCCGCTCCGGCTCCCGCCAACAAATTTTGAATTCGCTGTAATTGGTCTTGCAGTTGGCGGAGCTCTGCAATGGCATTCGCGAAATCAGCCCTGAGGCTATTGTAGATAGTAGTGCATACTCCTCGAATGTCCCATCCTGCCTTCGCCGCCGCGTTCGCTGCGTCCCGATAGAATTCGATTTGGTGTGCGAGGTCCTGGAGTTGGGCTTGCTTCTGCGCAATCAGCTGGGATGTTCCCTTTGCTTCGGCCTGAAGGATAGCTATTTCTTCGGGAGTCAACAAACCGAAGGGGTCGACCCGATTGGGTGGATCGTTGTAACTGAACTGATACCGGTTGGAGCCGGGGGCTAAGGCGGGCGTGCGCACCCCACGCAGGATTTCAAAACCAAGTTCGTCAACGGGGTCGCTGGTCGTCCATTTCTGTGAGACAGCCGCATAGGCACGATAGGGATAGAGAGTCAGCCCTGAGCCAGGGTGATTTTCCATGCTCGAGAACCGGCAAAGGTTCGCCTCGGCCAGTGGGCCGCTTCGACTGAGAGTCTCGCCGAAAGGTGTATAGACGTAGCGCGCGGCGATGAACTGATTTGTGTCGGTGAGGGCAGTGATGTTTCCGTTCCCGTCAGCATGATAATAGGCGTGCGCTGCGGAACCGCCGATCATGAGCAGATGGTGATCCGTGCGGGACAGGAGGCCGCCGATACCGCCAGCACCTTGCAGCGAGCCGCTAAGGTCAGGGCCGCGGGTGATGCTTGTGGCGGGCAGACTATTTGCGTCACGCTCTTGGACCGGGAGATTGCCATCGTAAACGTAGTAAACTGCCTGTGTCAGGTTCCAGGTTCCAGGTGTCACGTTCCAGGAGTACTCGCGCCGGATGCGGCGGCGGAATTTGCCGTCATAAACGAACTCAGAGCGCCAGGCGTTTGAGACGGTGACGCTGGTTAGCTCGTTCTCGTCGTCGTAAGCGAGGACTTGGTTCCCGTTCGTTCGCATGTTGCCATTCGCGTCATAGGCGAAGGAGATGGTAGATGGCAGATTGCAAATGGCAGAATTTGTATCGTGGCGCCCCAGGGCATCAGCGGCGATGGCGGTGAAGGTGTTGATGCCGTTGGTGAGGGTGAAACCTGCCGCGGCAAAGGTATAATCGCCATAGAGATCGGCATTTGTGCCATTGACGATGACGTTTGTGGCGGCGCTCGTGGTCGTGCCGGCTACAGTCAGCGTGCCGCTACGGCTGACGGTTGTGAGTTCGTTCAAGGAATTGACGTTGAAAGTTTCAGTGAGGGCGTTGTTGACGCGGGTGCTTAGATTTGCGGCGGGATCGTAATAATAGCTGAATTGCTCGTTCTTGCGCAGGGCGCCACCGAGTTCATGGCCCGAGGCGGAGTTTAGCTGGCCCGCGTTATCGTAAGAATAGGCTACATAACTGCCATCTAAGCGAGTAACATTCGTTCGTTGGTTCGCGGGGTTGTAAACGTAAGCCCAATAATCGAGATTCGTGCCACCGCTGTTTTTGAGGATGGTGGAGAGCAGGCGCGCTTTGGGATCGAAGGTGTTGGTGACAAAGGAACCGTTTGGATACTGGATGCTGGATATCAGGTTCTGGGCGCTGGATGGATAGGCGTAGGTGAAGGTGCCGGCGGCTGAGGTGATGGTATGGAAGCGGCGGGCAGAATCGTAAGTGTAGCTTTGGGTCCAAGGCGAGGAGTTTGGGGCCTGGACCGCCAAGCCGGTTCGGAGGCGATTGGCGTAAGTGTAATTCACGGTATCATCCGGCCAGGGGCCGTTCTCAGCCAAAAGCTGCCCTACGCTGTCCCAAGTATAGTGGGTAGTGCCCACGGCATCAACCATGTTCGTGAGGCGATTTAGCAGGTCGTATGCCAAGCTAATATTGCTGGACAAGGGATACTGGATGGTCTTGAGATTGCCGACGGAATCGTAGCCGTATAGTGTGCTGCCCTTTGCCGGTGTGACACGGTTCGTGAGCCGGTTATTGGCGTCGTATTCGTAGTGGAAGATGCTGGTGTTGAGGGCGTCGAATTTGTCGGTGACGCGGCCGTAAGAATCGTATTGCCAGGTTGTGGTTTGGTTTTTGCCATCAGTGAGGGTGAGGAGATCGCCAGCGGGATCGTAGGTGAAAGCGGTCGATTCAGAGTTAGCATTTGTTTCACCAAGTTTGCGGCCAAGAGGGTCGTATGTAAAAAAGGTTGGCTGGTTCAACTGGTTCATATAGTTGGTCGGGCTTGAAACCCCCTGCATGTAACTGAAGCGTTCCACTCCACCGTCAGGGTAGGAGCGCGACAGGACGCGATTGAGGGCATCAAACGTGTTCGTTATGGACACGCCGTTCGCATCCACATTGTTAGTAACTCGGTCAAGCAGGTCATACGCAAGAGACTGTACCCGACCAAAGGCGTTGCTCGAAGCGACGAGGAGACCCTGATTGTTGAACCATTGGGTGACGCTGTAGCCGGAACTGTCCACGGTGCTGGTGATCTGGCCCAGGAGATTAAGGTTGTTCGTTATTGCGTAGCCGTCGGCATAGACGGTAGCGGTGCGGCGCCCGGCGCTATCGTAGTAAAAATGGGTGAAGTTCCCGGCGGCGTCCTCGATGGAATCCAGCGAGCCACAGGTGCAATAGTTGTAGAGCGTGGGGCGGCCCAGGGCGTTGGTTTCGGCTTTTTTGCGCCGGAGGGAATCGTAAGTGAACGAGTTGGTGAACCCCATGCGGTCTATGACCTGGAAAAGGTCAAGGTTGGAATACACGTAGGAGATGGCGCCGCGAGAGTCGGAGCTATTGATCAGTCGCTGGAGGTTGTCGTAAAGGCTTGTGGTGGTGAGGCCCCTCGGGTCGGTGTGAGTGTAAACGAGGCCGTTCATGTAAGTGTAGGAATCGGTCCGGTAATAGAGATTGCTGCCACCGATCACGGCGTAGTCGGAGTTCGTGGCAAGAAAGCCGTCTGGGCCATAGAGGTTTGTGGACACCAGGCCGCTTGCTGCCGTAGTGGAGGCTACTCGCTGAGTGAAATCGTAGGTGTAAATTGTCATCTGGTTGAGTGCGTCGAAGTTCGTGAGCACCTGGTGAAAGCTGTTATAGGCGTTGCTCGATATTTGAATTCCAAGCGCATTGGTGACCGTGAGCAGGTCGGTGCCGTTGGCGGCGTAGGTGAAGGCATTGGTTCGGAGAGCAACTACACTGTTTGATGTGTAAGTGCTGGTCTCGCTGGTTGTGAATCCCAGGCTGTTGCGACCCGTGCGCGTGAAGCGTGTGGTACCGTCAGGAAGCACTTGAGCAACGAGGAGTGGTTGAGATTGGGTTCCCTCGTATTGGGAATTTGTTTTGCCGGCGTAGTCATACCAGATTTTCTGGCCTTCGGTGACTCCGTCAGGACTTGGAAGCCGCTCCATTGAAACTGTGAAACTGATCGGGTCGGAAGTGGAGATGAGGTAATGTCGAAGGTGCGCCTTCGCGTACTCATTCGATGTGAGTGAGGTTATGTTGGTTGTGG
Organism: Verrucomicrobiota bacterium; assembly: GCA_003176045.1. GTDB lineage: Bacteria > Verrucomicrobiota > Verrucomicrobiia > Limisphaerales > UBA8199 > PSRM01. The sequence continues at coordinate 26,297 of PSRM01000197.1, forward strand.
ATAAGGCAGCGTATTCTTTGGGGCCCCAATAGAAGCAGTTGCGCTGGTCCAGGTTCGTGATGTCGAGAGTGTTGGAGTATGGCGCCGTGGATGGGACCTGGTTGGTGGGGTACGAGGTTGCAATGCCAGGGGCGCCATTGGTATAGAGGTAAAGGTGGCAGCTTCCGTCAGGTTGAATCACGCGCACGGAGCGGCCGTACGGTGGCGCGTTTGCGCCCGTAAGATCGTCGGTGAACTGGAAGGTAGTGGTGCCGTACGGGGTGGTCATGTTTGTCACGTAACCATTTTGGTCGTAAATGAAGGAAGTGGAAAGACCTGCAACGTCGGCGACGCTTGTGAGAAAGCCCTGGGGGTTGTAGACGAAGCTGGCCGAGCGGCCGTAGGGATCCACGACCTGGCTGATGAGGTTCGTGCTGTACGAATTGGATGTGACGTAGTAGATGGAGGTGCTAAGGCCGGATGCGTCAATCACGGACTGCAGGCGGACGACAGGTTCGTTATTGGCAGAGCTATAAATGAGTGTCGTCTTCTGGCCAGAGGTATTCCAACGCTCGGTGAGGAAGGCTTTCTGAAAAATGCCGCCGACGTTTTGGACAAACCCATAGACGTCCTGGCTCCCATCAGGGTACGAGACTGTGAAACCTGAGTTTGTGTTGCCCGTCAGTCGCGTGTTGGTGAGGTAGTCTATCGGGAAGGAGTTGGTTCCGGACGTCACGGTTCCGGCGAAGGTGCGAACGCGTCCGTTTGGGAAATGGACGTTGAAGGAGGGGCTACCTGCGAAGCTGAGCGAGCCCGGGCTCACAAAACTGAGCCATTGGAAATTCCATTTCTTGCCCATGCCAAAGGTCTGGAGATCGGGGGCGGCGTTGTAGCCGGCGTGGAACTCGCGCTGCTTGTACCCAAGGCCGAGGGAAACCCTGGGGCCGACAGCCGGTTGGTACCCCAAGGGTTCGTCTTGCAGCCATAGATTCATCATGGGTAAAGAGACGCTCCAGACCGGCATTCCCTGGCACTGTTGGCATTCTTGCTGATCGCAAGAGGGCCCGTCGCCATCCGGCGGTGTGATCGCGGGCGCGCTGGAGCAGTCATTCAATGTCAGATTTATATCTGTGTTACTCTCGCCGATTCCAAACGAATACCCTTGGGTCCAGAAGGGGACTCCGTTCGTGGAAATAGGGCCAAGGTTGAAGAGGAATGTCGAGAAGCCGCCGTGGCAACCCATCAGGCCGCTGACATTATACGCCGGGCGCATCTCGGCAGTACCACCATTTCATGCCGCAAACCAGAGTTCGTCCCAGTAGTTATTTTGGCATGCT
>PSRM01000209.1 GCA_003176045.1 Verrucomicrobiota bacterium
ACCGTGTATCTCTGATAATGCAGTTGATAGAACGGTCTTAAGACGACGTCGGCAGGGCGTCCCGCGTTGGCAGTATGAAAAGTCAGTGGCTCGTCGGCCACTGGCCTTAGCCAGCTTTCCAATGGATTGTTCCTCACTACCAGCGCCGGCACCTCTGGGGCTGGAAGGTCGCAATACTGACATTGATTCCGAGCGTAAGCGATTGCGGCGGGCAAATTGTTTGTGCCCAGGTCGCCACCCAACAGTAGCGGCCCTAAAAAGAAAGCCTTTGTTGCTGGAGCGCCCGGTAATGATTCGGAGCGCAAGTTTAACGGAAATTGGACCTGCACCTGGTCGTCGTTCTTCCAATCCCGGTCCACGCTCGCAAAGTCTCCCGGATGAGCGCTGTGCTTGAATACCTGGCCATTGACCTTGATGACCATACCCGTGCCGGCCCAACTCGGGTACCGGAACTTCAGACCAAAAGTCACCGGCTTGGCGCACTTGATCGTAAAACGCGCCTCACCGCTGGGTGCAAAAGGGTGAAATACCCATTCTGTCAGCGCCGCCCAGTCGCATGGTGCAGCGTTTGCCTCAATGGGCAATGGTGACGGTTCGTGTGATGCTCGAATCCGAGAGGTTTCCATTAGAGTGGAGCCTGGTTTGCAACGCCTCCGCAAGCATGGTCGAGAAGATCTCGGCGCCATGCGCGTTCAAATGGGTGCCATCCCTGAAAAGCTCGGCTTTGTCTTGAAACACCTCTGGATGGGTGCAAGTGCAGAGGTCGATCAACTCGGCTTCCGGATAGCCCGCCAGGAATTTTGAAAGGACGTTCACCCGAGCCTCATGAGCGCGCGGGTCTTCACGATAGCGCGGGCCTTCGACAAGGAACAGCCGCGTGCCATGCTTCCTGCAATAGTCCGCCAGCCGATTAAAGCACTGAACTTTTAAGGACCAAAACTCGGTTGTCGTGGGAATTGTCTCGCGCGGCGCTCCAGGCGTCTGGGGAGACAGACATCCCGTCAGCGGCTCAAAACCATCAAAGTTGGCAGCCGGGTGGCTGAACAGATTCCAGCCAATTGCCAGGACTTTGCCATTGGCGCGGTATGCGCGGGAAAGGAACTTTAAGCACTCAAACCGGCTTCGCTGGTTCAGAACCTGCCGCACCAGCGGGCTGGCGTCATAATAGAAGGAGAAAACCCCGGCGCGCTGCAATTCCTCCTCACTCCTTTCGAAAGACTCGGGGTCAATGTTCAGGACGATTGCTTTTGGCGGGGCGTTGGACCGCTGCCACAGATCAAACAGCATCATGGCATATAGAAAGTCCTGGCCGTCCATCCCTGCATTATATGCGGTGAGCGAAAGCTTGCTATTCAACACAGCCGGCATGACATGGTGGCGCATCCTGGAGGAGCCAAGCAGCAACACCTGCGTCTTGCGGGAGAGCGCGTCGTTGATCAGGCCGCCAAACTCGCCCGTATGAGTCTTTCGGTAGAGCCAACCAAAGCCGGCGCCCAGCGCTCTGTCCATAATGACAATCAAGGCCGCCACACCCATGATTAAGAACACGCGCCGCATGGCTCAGAATTGGAAGTAGATAAACCGCGTGCCGGTATCCACGCCAAACAAAACGATTCCGAAAAAGAGCGCCACTGAATACCCAAGCCGAAGCCACTTTGGGAATTGGTTCAGGCAATCCCAGAATCCGGTGCGCCGATGAAGGATGTCGAGCACCACGAGGAGCACGATCGCTAACACTCCCTGGACGATAATCGGATCCCAGAAAAGCGGGCCACGGTTCACGGCGATTCGGCGCAGGGTGTCCAGCGCTGTGGATACATTTGCCGCGCGGAAGAACACCCAAGAGAGCAGGATGAGGTGGAACGTGACCAGGATCAAAAAGCCGTCGCGCAGCCAGGCCAAGGCGCGCCATGGCCGAACGGTAGCCGTTGGTGTGACGCCGAGCGGCAGGCGACCAAACGCAGGAATCCGCCTCCTTACCCCAGCAGTGACCGGCTCCAGACTCCGCCATACCAAATAATAGATCCCGTTCAAAGCTCCCCAGATCACGAACGTCCAATTCGCCCCGTGCCACAGCCCGCTAATAAGGAACACCACTCCGATATTGAACATACTCCGCCCCAGAGACACTCGATTGCCACCGAGCGGGATATAGACGTAGTCCCGGAACCAGGTTGATAACGAGATGTGCCAGCGGGACCAAAACTCCGAAATGGACTTCGCAAAGTACGGGGTTTCGAAGTTTTTCATCAGCTCGATGCCGTAAATCCTCGAGATTCCACGGGCGATATCCGAATAGCCCGAGAAATCGCAGTAGATCTGGATTGCGAAAAAGTAGGTCGCCAGGAGCAGGCTGGCGCCTGTGTGTTGGCGGCTGTTGTTGTAGATCGTGTCGGTGTAGATCGCCAGGCTGTCCGCCACGACAACTTTCTTGAACAAGCCCCAGAGACTCAACGAGACCCCGTTCCAGAGCCGCTGCCAGTCCAGGCGTTTAACCTCCTTGAGTTGGTGTAGCAGATTCTGCGGCCGCTCGATCGGCCCGGCGACGAGCTGCGGGAAGTACATCACGTACAGCGAATAAAGGCCGAAATGCTTTTCGGCTGGTTGGCGGCCTCGATACACCTCGAACACGTAGCTCAGACTTTGGAACGTGTGAAACGACAGGCCGATGGGCAGGATCAGCCGTAGAGTTTTCATCGGATAGTTCCAGTGCAGCACCCTCGCCAGCGCCGCCAGATTGTTGTTAAAGAAATTGAAATACTTGAAAACAAACAGAATCGCGCACACTGACGCGATGCTGACTGTCAGGTAGGCCTTCTTCCGGCTGGCCTCGGGTGTTCCTTCGATCAAAATCCCCGCCACATAGTCCACCGCGATCGTCGCCGCGAGGATCACGATATAGATCGGGATAAAGCACATGTAGAAGAAGCAGCTTGCCCCCAACAGGAGTACCCATCGGAATCGGTGCGGCAGAGCAAAATACAGGATCGAGACGACCAGGAAAAAGATAAGGAAGCTCAGCGAGTTAAAGAGCATACGCCAATCAGTCTCAACAAGCTGTGAATCTTTGCTGGGACGCAACGCGACGACTGCTGGCAACCACTCCCATACTGGCGCCAGGCTGCAACGTCTTTTGCGTGTTCCATTCGGATCTTGCGCTTAGGAACGGCGCACGGAATATGGCCCATGGGCGCCCGTTCTCCACAGGGTCTTCACCCCAAATTGATAATGCCTCAGTCAGAGCGGAGCGCCGAACTCCGTTTCGGCGCGTCCGGAATCCGTGACAGGTTCGCGCCGAAATAGAATTCGGCGCTCCGTAGATGGATTACTCGCGCGATTGAGGTTCATCGGTGGGTGTTTCCCTAAAGTTTTTCGCACCATTCGTGCAGGAGCGCGGCATTTATGCCGCTTCACCGCCCGTAGTGCGATGAACGGACCTGATAACCCGGGCGTTTCCGTGCGTTCGGGGCATGAAGCGGCATAAATGCCGCGCTCCGTGCACCCAGCGGCCGCTGCCGACAAGCTGCGCCCTCAACTCGAACCTCAACAGACTGAGGCTTTTCATCCGCAAGGATTCTCAGATGCGTTTGTGGGCTGTTTACTCCAGTGTGCCGGCAATTGTCCGTGTTTAGCTTTTTAGCGATGAGAGCATTCTCAGCTAGTTTCGCGGCAGCGGTTTTGGTTGTGGCGCTTCAGCCGCCAAGTCAGGCCCAGCCCTCCAGTATCGGGCAGTGGACGCAGCCGTTCCAGTTGCCGCTGATCGCCATGCATGCCGCGATGCTCCCGACCGGCAAGGTGCTTTTGTATTCGGCCGAGCACGGAGTGCCCGGCGTGCAGGCCTTTTTACTCGACCCTGTGACTCTGGCTACCAACGAGGTAGCGCCGCCCTCACCATGGATCCCGGCTTGCTCGGGCCACAGTTTCTTAGCGAATGGTCTTTTGCTGGTAACCGGCGGCCAGGTTAACTCCAATCCGCCAACCGGCACGATGGAGTGCTTCGTTTTCAACCCTTTCACCCGGCAGTGGATTCGGATTGAAGATACCAGACATGGCAGGTGGTATCCCACGAACGTCACGCTTGGCGATGGGCGTGTTGCGACCTTTTCCGGGTTGGATGAAACCGGCGACTTCAATCCTGACATTGAATTGTGGGATTCAAATGCCTCGAACAATTGGCAACTGTTGGGCGATCGACTAATTGATTACTATCCCCACCTCCATCTATTGACTAACGGGCTGGTGTTCCGATCGGGACCGAATAATTCCGGCACGACGGACACATATAACGTCAACAATAATGTATGGACCTTCGTCGCCTCCCTCAACGATCCGGGACGATTTGACTCGCCGTCGGTGATGCTGCCGCCCAATCCGGATCGGATTATGGTGATGGGAGGCCAAAACTTCACGAACCAACCGGTAAGCTCCGCCGAGATCATTGACCTGGATTCGCCGTCACCCCATTGGACTCTTACCGCGCCAATGCATTATCCACGCCTGGATTTCAACGCGGCCATTCTTCCCGACGGGAAAGTATTCGTTGTGGGCGGCCGGTCCAATTACGCCCCCACGGCGATCTACGTCTTTACACCTGAAATCTTTGACCCGCAGGCTTTAACCTGGACCACGGTTGCGCCACATCAGATCCCCAGATGGTATCACTCGACGGCAATTCTGCTCCCGGACGGGCGCGTACTGGTAGCGGGCTCGGACGATGAGCCATCAGGCGAGATATACTCCCCACCCTACTTGTTTCAAGGGACCCGCCCGGTGATTCAATCGGCGCCGAACCTCATACTCTATGGTCAGAGTTTGAGCATAAGCTTCACCAGCAGCACAGCCAATAATCGTGTTGCCCTGATTCGCAACTCCTGTGTGACGCATGCGGTAAATATGGACCAACGTTATGTGCGGCTCGCCGATCTTGCCAATGGAAGTGGAACCTATTCCGTGCCTGCCCCGGCAAATCCAAATGTGGCTCCGCCCGGTTATTACATGCTTTACGTAGTAGATCAGAACGGTGTGCCGTCGGTTTCGGCCAGTGTGCAGGTCCTACCCGCGGCTCCCGGGCCGCTCAGGATTCTTGATGCGCATTTATCGGGCGGCAGCATGCAACTTTCCTGGTCCTTCGACTTTCCCAATGTGACGGTGCAGACCAGCGGCTCCCTTGGCTCTGGTGAGACGTGGGTTCCCGTGTCGGCAATCTCAACGATTCAGCAAGGCCGTTTTGCGATAACCGTCCCGGCGACATCTGCGGCAGCCTTCTTTCGGCTTTCCTCGCAATAAAGGATAGGCATTTACCTACGCAAAAGCCCAGTGCCCCAATGACCTGAGCCTCTGTATTAAAGGTTTGAGGGTTGCGAATTTCGGAGACAGAGCGCCCGTTTTTCAGCTTTTCCACAGTGTCCGCCTGTGCTAGGCTCACTTCATGGAAATAGCCATTGCCGGCCAGCGATCCGACGCCACCAGCTTTACAGCAAAAGCACTCCTTGGCGTGGGTTGAAGCCTGTAACGAATTCAGGCGGCGCGAACGGCAGGAAATCTTCCTGCAGGATCCCCCACGCGAAAAACTGGCGCGTTACGAATTGGAGCTTAAGTTTTTCATCCGTTCCGCGCGGATGCTTATCAGCATGGCGGAGGATCCGGACTTTCCTGCCAAGCAGTTTATTCCTGAACTCGAGGGCAAATTGCTCCAACTCAACGAATCGCTTGAGATGTTGCACAACCCAATGACCGCGGCGGAAGCGGACGCTTTCATTCAGAAGTATTTCCCGGACGACGCGCCAGTTGGAAAAACTGCTTGAGGCATACGACGCCCTCTTGGAACAACAGGAGGGCCCCGAAGCCAGGCACTTCGGAATGCTTTATCAGACCATACTGGAGGAGACGGCCGATTCAATCGGCCAGGAAAAACAGGTCCTCAACCAAGTCGTCAGGCGAAAGTATCACGCCTCGCTGCGCGCCAATTGCAAATTCCCGACCCCACCCTCAAACGCCTGACATAGGCGCGTCGGCTCTTTTTTTCTTCTGTATTTGCCTGCCATTTTCAGCCATACTCACGGCAATGTCGCGGCATTGCGCAGGTTGCTGCTGTCGGTTCTCTGGAACCTCCTTACTGGCAAGCAAATCACACTTTAGCCTTCCCTGTACGCTTGTAGCACTGGTCTGCATCTCTGCCGCAACCAGCTCGGCAACGATTCTTTGGCGCGATTTGGGAGCAACGCTGGTGCATGAAACCGGCGCTGGAAATGACATTATCGGCGGCGCCTTAAGGAGGGACGATACGTTTTCCGATACGCTCTATTTCAAATTTCACGTGGACCCTATCTCGGACCTGGGCACGGAAGAGTATTTCGCGGGATTCCAGCTTTTCGAAGGGGACCAGGAACGGCTGGGAGTGGGCAACTCGCTGGGCGCCTGGGCCTACAGCGCCTTCAAAACCTCGGAAATCGGCGAGATGAACAAAGTATTCGGCGACATGGACCTCCGTTCAAGGCGGCGGGAATCGTCCGCACCGGGAGTTTATTTGCCTTACGAATTCCCGCGACGCGGCATTGAGCGCACAATCGTCTTCAAAGTGCAATATGTCGCAGGCGCGGATGACCTCGTCACGGTTTGGTTAAATCCGGACTTGTCGGCCAGTGCGTCGGAGGCGAGCCAGCCTGAAGAGCTAACTACGCATTTCAAGGCTGATGCGTCCTTCAGCGAGATACATCTCCGGCACGGCGGCGGCGGTGGAGGCTGGACATTTAGCGATATGGCTATTGCGACTTCATTCAATGATTTTGTTGCGGCCGGCTACCCGCAGTTTGGAGGCTCCGCTTCGAATAATCCGGCCGGCGAAGGCTTAAGCTTCAAGGTCTGGCAGCGGGCGCAAGGGTTGCCGCAGGAATCTGTTCACGCCCTCACTCAAACGCGGGATGGATATATTTGGATCGGAAACGACGACGGCGTCGCCCGGTTCGACGGAGCACGATTCGTTACCTTCGGGTTGCGTGAGGGCATTCGCATCGGCTCAGTACGTGTGCTGTTCGAAGATAATTCAGGCGCACTTTGGATGGGCTCAGCAGGAGGTGGACTAACTCGGTGGAGTGACGGCGCCGCGCAGACTTTCACCGCGCAAAACGGGCTCCCTTCGGATACTGTTACGGCTCTGGCGGAAGATAATGATGGGCGACTGTGGGTAGGCACCGAGGGAGGCTTGACGTGCATGCGGGAAGGAAAGGCCGCCACGGTGGAAGGGCTGGCCGAGGTGCCGGGAGCGAGTCCAAATTCCAACGCGGGGCAGGCGGGACGCCTGCCCTACTTTAAAGGCAAGCCCATCACAAGCCTCTTCAAAGACCGTCAGGGTACGATGTGGATTGGCGCGATGGGTGCCGGAATTTTTTCGTATCAGAACGGAAAACTGGAGCACAAAACTGATCCAACCGTCGAAACCCTGCTGCAGGATCCGCATTGCCTTCTGGTTGACAAGGCAGGTCGCATTTGGGTCGGGGCAGGGGACGATTTTGTCCTGTGCCATGAAGCAGGCCAGTGGCGCCGCTACCGAATTCCCAGGCACTTGACGCGGCCTTATATCAACGGGTTTGTCGAGGAGCCGGACGGAACAGTTTGGGCTGCTTCGGTAAGCGAAGGTCTGTTTGAATTTCGAGCCGGAAAACTGCGAGCCGTAAATGCCAGCAGCGGACTGTCCGACAATTTCATCGAGTCGCTAATGGCAGATCGCGAAGGGAACCTCTGGGTCGGAACACGCGCCGGACTGAATCGAGTGCGGCACGGAAACCTGACCATACTGGGACAGAACGAAGGCCTGGGATACGGGCCTGTCCACGGGCTGGCGGAAATCGCTCCCGGTATAATCTGGGCGGCCAAACCCAATGACGGGCTCTACCTGTGCGAAGGACGAAGTTTCAGTCGTGTCGTGGGCGAAGAGTGGTCTCGCCAATATCCGGAGCTGAATTGTCTGCTGGTAGGGCGAGACGGCGCTTGTTGGATGGGCGAGAGCCATGGGCTATTTCGCGTTCCAAAACCAAAGGAACCAGTGAGCGATCCTGAAATGGCAGCGCTGGCCGGATTGAACGTGCTGACGTTAAGCCTGGATGCAGAAGGCGACCTGTGGGCCGGCACGCGGGAGGGAGAATTGTGGCAGATGCGCGGCAAAAGTTGGTCGCGCCAGACCAATGTGCCAGGGGACCACCCAGTGGTCGCCGTTGTGCCCGCTCAAGTGGGTGGCATATGGATAGGAACTCGCGGCGGCGGTCTCTATCGTTGGCAAAATGGAGTAGTCGCGCATTTCGATAAGCGCAACGGGCTGCTCAGCAGCGTGATTCGGGCCTTGCACGAGGACGGCGCGGGCACTCTTTGGATCGGCACGGTCGGCGGCGGCTTGAGCCGTTTGCGCGAGGGTAAGCTGGTCAGTTTCACGATGCGTGAGGGCCTTCCGGACGATACCATCTCCCAGATTCTGGAGGATAATTACGCGCGGCTTTGGCTGGGAACGGATCGAGGCATCGCCTACGTGGCAAAAAATGATTTGCAGGAGGTGGCCGCGGGCAAAGCCACCGCCATTTATCCGCAGGTTTATGGACGGCCCGAAGGCATGCCCTCCGAGGAATGTACAGGTGGGTTTTCGCCCGCTGGTCTGCGTAGCCAGTCGGGACAACTTTGGTTCTCGACGTTAAAAGGAATCGTGGTCGCAGACCCGCGCCCGCGCGCGTCAGATGTGCCGGTGCCAAACGTCGTTCTCGAAGAAGTGTTGGTGGATGGGGTCGCACAGGCAGGCCAGGGAAGCAGCGTGGGCGATGGCTCAGCCGCAGAAAAGACCGACGATTCGAAACCCGCTTCCCACTCGCCCACACGGCCACTTTCCCGCTCACAATCCCTCCGCCTGCCCCCCGGACGTCATCGCATTGAGTTTCACTACACTGGCCTGAGCTTCGCTGCTCCGGAGCGGATGCGTTTTCGGTACCGCCTCGAGCCGCTGGATACGGATTGGGTGGATGCCGGTCTGCAACGCTCGGTGCCCTACGATTACTTGCCGCCGGGAAACTACGAATTCCGAGTCAGCGCACGCAATAACGAGGGTTCATGGAACGAATCGGGCACGAGCCTGACCCTGACTGTGATGCCCCACTTCTGGCAAGCCAAGTGGGTGATCGGGCTCTCGCTTCTGGGCTTGGCGCTATCCGCGGGCGGCGCTGTTCGGATCGTTGAGAAAAAGAGGCATCGCCGCCATTTGAAAAATCTTGAACAGGAGCGCGCCATCGAGCGGGAACGCGCGCGCATCGCCCAGGATTTACACGACGATCTTGGCTCCTCTCTCACGCGGATTTCTCTGCTAAGTGACCTGGTGAAAGGGGATAAGAAGGATCCCGAGCAGGTGGAGGCCCAGGCCGACAAAATCCAGCAATCCTCCATGCAGGCGGTGCGCGGCCTGGAACAAATCGTTTGGGCACTGCGGCCCGGAAGCGACACGCTCCAAAGCCTGGTCGAGTATATCGCCCACACCGCAAATGAATTGTTCGAAGGCGACCACGCGCGATGCCGGCTGGATTTACCCGCCGAGCTGCCGGCGCGCTCCCTTCCGCCGGAAGCGCGCTACAACATTTTCCTGATCGTCAAGGAAGCCCTCACCAACGCTCTCAAACACGCCTCTGCTGACGAAGTTCGCGTCCTGGCAAAAACGGAGCCTCATTGGCTGGAGATAATAGTTCAGGACAACGGCCATGGCTTCGACACGAGCACACAGAGCCTCTCACCCGTCCGCCGCCACGGACTGGGCAACATGCGCAGCCGCGCCCAGGAAATTGGCGCCCGGCTCCGCATCGAAAGCGCCGTTGGCAAAGGCACGAGCGTGAGATTGGTAATGGATTTTGCGGATGGAGACGGAAATTGAAAACTTCAAACATCAAACATCAAACTTCAGGGCACCCTCAAGTATCTAAATCCGCAATTCCTGCCGAGAGACAGCCAGTTGAATTTTGGAATTTGAAGTTTGCTTGGAGTTTGAATTTTGAAATTTGGAGTTTTCTCCCGCTCGCACAATCATGCGGTTGTCCGCGCCCCACTCGCTGTGGCACAGTGCCGGTGTGAGCGCCAGAGTTCTTGCTGAAAACGACATGCCGATCAAAGTTGCAATCGTGGACGACGATGAGGGCATTCGCACCAGCCTTGCGGCCCTGATTCGCCGTGCTTCGGCCCTTAAACTGATCGGCGATTACGCCGATGCGGAGTCAGCCCTTAAGGAAATCCCGCGGCGCGCGCCCGACGTAGTGCTCATGGATATCAACCTCCCCGGCATGAACGGGGTCGAATGTGTGCGCCACCTCAAGACCAGTCTCCCGGCAGTGCAGGTGCTCATGCTCACAGTCTATGAGGACAGCGAGTCCCTATTCAATTCGCTCAAAGCCGGCGCCAGCGGTTATTTGTTGAAGCGCACTGCTTCAGCCCGGCTCCTGGAAGCCATCCGCGACGTTCACGAGGGCGGCTCGCCCATGACCCCGCAACTGGCGCGCCGCGTCGTCCAGTTCTTTTCCCGTCCCAACCAAACAGGTTCTCCGGTCTCAAATCTCACGCCGGGCGAGCGCGAGTTTCTCGACCAACTCGCCAAAGGCTACGCCTACAAGGAAATCGCCGACCGCATGGCGATCAGCATTGATACCGTCCGCAGCTACGTGCGCACCGTTTATGAAAAACTGCACGTCCATTCCAGGACCGAGGCGGTGGTGAAGTATCTCAGAACCGAGGAGCGGCTCTGATTCTTAATCTTGATCTCCAGTGAAACGTGAAACGTGAAACGTGAAACGTGAAACGTGAATTCCACAAGCCCGGTTTTGATTCTTTCAGTGGCCCCGCCGTCAAAATTAGCCCAGGCGGCTCCGCCGACCCTGCGATTCTCACGTTTCACGTTTCAAACCCCCACCGCACAAAAATGCGGTAGAAACGGCCTGCTAAAAGGGCGTAAACTTCAACCAAGATTTCTGAAACCGTTCTATATGAAAACCACCGCTGGCGTTGACTGTTGATCCTTTAGCCACCGGCGCATCAAACCCCCTGTAATATGAAAATGAAAAATTGGAACTACGCACTCTGCGCTGCGATCGCACTGAGTTCCGCCGCTATCGCGCGCGCCGATACCCTGGTTACTTTCCAGGTTGATATGAGCCAGCAAATCACACTTGGCAACTTCACTCCCGGCGTGAACGTGGTGAACGCCCGCGGCACTTTCAATGGCTGGGGCACTTATCAATTAACCAACAATCCTTCCGGCGCCAACCCCAACCTTTACAGTGGCACCGTGGACGACACTTCCGACGCCAATGGCAGTACGCTCAATTACAAGTACTGCATTGATAGCGGAGGCTGGGAAAACCCTGCCACCTGCAACAATAACAATCGGCAGCTCGGTCTGCCTGCAGCCAGCGGCGCGAGCCTGACGCTGCCCCTGGTCTGGTTCAGCGATACGGAGCCCGCGGCAAGTGTTTCCGACACAGTCACGTTCCAGGTGGATATGACCGAAGCCATCGCTGTAGGGTCATTTATCCCTGGCACAAGCACTGTCTCCTTGCGTGGCGACATGAATGGATGGACCACAACGACTTTATCGAATAATCCTTCCGGACCAACACCCAACATCTATACCAATGTCGTGGCGATTACGGCCGCCCCGCAGCACCTCGGCCACTACAAGTTCTTTATTGATACGGGCAGCAACTGGGAAAACCCCGCCGGCACGAACCAGGATTGCAGCGGCAACCGATTTTGGACTATGTCTTCGGCCGGCAGCACCTACGCCTTGCCCGCGCACTTTTTTAACGACGTCGGAGTTGCTCCTCCCGCAACCAACACCGTCAACTTCCAGGTGGATATGTCGGTCCAGGCCACAATCGGCCACTTCAATTTCAACAATGGCGACACCGTCGAGTGCCGCGGATCATTCAACGGTTGGACCGGCGGTGCCTTCGTGCTGACCAACAATCCCAATGCCGCCAACAGTAATCTGTTCAGCGGCACAGCCGTCATCGTCGCGCCGCCCAACACTATGCAGTATAAGTTCTGGAATTCAGATCCACAGGCTGGCAACACTGGTTGGGAGAACCCTGCCAGCACTTTCGGAAATAATCGCGCCGCAAATCTTCGCGCTACAAACTCGAACTATTCTCTGGCCGCCGTTTATTTTAATGATACTCATTCCGACTCCGATTTCGTGTTGGCGGATACGCTTGTTTTTTTCAGTGTAACGATGACCAATGCCAACGGTTATGTCATTGGCAATGGCACGGATAACCACCAGTTTAACCCGGTAACTGACCAGGTTTATCTGAACGGCGATTTCCTGGGTCTCCTGAGTTGGTGGGGCTGGGGCTCAGCCTCTCCTCCGCCGCAGTTCCAAATGACCAATAACCCGGTCGGCAGCGCCACATATACACTGGGTGTGACCGTGCCTAAAGGAAACTTGCTCCAATTGACTTATAAGTTCAGTATCAATGGCAACGACGACGAAGCGCCGGGCGGCGACAATCATGTCCGCTGGATTCGTGCGTTAGCCAATTACACCCTGCCCCCGGACACCTTCGGCGCTCAGGGCAACTCGACCCTCAGCGAGCCCAACTTCGGACTGCTCTCCGCCGCTCAGGGCACCGCAGGCCACACTGCCATTTCCTGGCTTGGCCGGCCTGGGGTGCACTTGCAAACCAAAACGAGCCTCCCCTCCGGCTCATGGACCGATCTGTTCAACACCGATGGCACCAATTGGAGCAATTACAGCTTTATCTCCACCAATGGGCCGATCAGCACCACGAACTGGCCTTCGGCAAGTGGGAACAGATATTTCCGCCTGATCAATCCGTAAGTTTGGGCGCGGGCACACTGCCTGCGCCTGGTCAGCGCAGGGCAGGACTCTCTCCCCTGTCCTGTGCTTTTGGTTGATACGCGTTAGTCAAGAAGAGCCGGTCGAAAGACCGGCTCTTCTGTTTTCAACGTCGCGCCTTTTGCGCCTGCCTCAAATACTCCCTCGCAATCTGATTCGTCGGCTCCAAACTCACCGTTTTCTCAAACTCAACCGCCGCAGCGCCGGCATCGCCTTGCTTTAGCAACGCCACTCCGAGGTTCAGATGCGCCCGCGCGTAGCGCGGTTCGAGCCGGATCACCTCTGCAAACTCGGCCTTCGCCTCGCTGATTTTACCCTCCAGCGCCAACTGCCCGGCCAGGCCGTCGCGCGCCTGCCAGTAATCAGGGTTGATGCGGATCGCCTCCCGAAAAAGTTCGACTGCTTCCCCACCTCGCTTCAACAACACCAAACACCTTCCCATCTCATACAAATACTCCGGTTCCTGCGGGCGCAGCCGGTGCGCATGCGAGAAATCGTTGTACGCCAGCTCCAATTTGCCCTGGTCGAAATGGATCTGCCCAATGTTGAACCACGGATCGCTCGCGAACGGCCTTTTGGCAATCGCCCCTCGCAGCGACACCAGCGCTTCCTCCAGCTTGCCTTGCATGGCCAGAAGCTCGCCCAATCGGAAATCCGCCAGATAATCCTGCGGGATCATCCCGCGAACCACATTCCATTGCGCGGCGGCACCAGGAACATCCCCCGAGGCAACCAGAAAAGTGGCAAAGTTTTCGTGCAGCGTATAGTCGTCCGGCCACCGCTGAATTGATTCCAGGTAAATCTTCCTGGCCTGTTCGGCCCCTGCCGCATCCATGTGCAGACGAAACCGGGCGATCTGGCTTTCCAGCTCAGCGGTGCGTAATTCGTTGTTGGATTGAGCGCTCAGCGGCGGCTGGCGCATCCGCCGCACCATCCCGTCAAAGACGTTCTTCCGGTTCCAATCGGTCAGCCCGAGCCGGCGTTCACAGACCTCTTGCGCCATCCAATTGGTCGCGCAGTGATTGGTGAGAGCCGGCGGCAGCAATCGGCTCGCCTGTTCCGCCCAAGCCAGTCCCAACCGGTAGTTCCCATCGAAATTGAAATGCACGTGCTCATAAAAAGTCTCGTTTCCCGCCAACCGCAATGGACTGTTAGTTGCAAACCACCCCGCCGCATCGAAAAGGGTGATTGGAGCGCGGACGGCCTGGTCCGCGCGTTTTTCCCGCGCGGCCTCCGCAATCAACCCATTTATCCTCGAATCCGCCCGAAACGGCAGTGCATCCAAATCGCATGCCTGCTGGAATTGTTGCCGCGCCAAAAGCAGGGCAGGGGACCCGCTTGCTTTCGAAGCTTCAGCGCCGTCGCCCCCATTCGACCCACGACCCTCGACCCTCTCCCTTCTGAGCAAACAGTTCCCCCAGCGATATTCTGTCTCAGCGGATTGCGCGTCCAGCTTCGCCGCAGCTTCATAATTCGAACACGCTTGAGCAAATTTTCCTGCCCCCTCCATCGTGCGCGCCTGCGCCAGTAATTCCTCGAGCCGCCCGCGCTGTTCAGCGGACAGGCGGGACGCCTGTCCTACACTGGCAAATGGAGGACAATCCTTCAGATTCACTGCCACCGTATTTAACAGTACCTGCGCGCCCGAGGTTCGGCCGATGCGCAGGATGTCTTTGAGATTCTGTTGAAAATTCCTATACGTCCTTTCCTTCCGCGGATCATTTGGCGGCACTTGATTGCCCAAAAACATCTGCATTCCGCCCCAGGAAGCCGGGCCTGCGGATTTGCCGCGTACCTGCCGCCCCACGGCCATCAATAATTGCCCCAAGCGAGTTTTTTGAAGCGCCAGGCCCAGCCGCACCAGGCCCAGCGGAGGCGATTGCAGTCCGAAGACGGTTGCCGCGCCAAAGGGTCCGACCATCTCGTTATTACCCATGTAGATGATCCACAAATCGCCTTCCTGACCGGCGCAATCGCGGGCAATAGGTAGAATGACATTCGAATTGATTGCGGTAAAAGCAACGTTTATGACCTCGAACTTGGCTTCAGGAAAACGCTCACGCAGCAACGCTTCCATGTAACGGCCCGCGCCGTAGGCCGGCTCCGGATCGCCCATGGCCGCCGATTCGCCCAAAATGAAAATACGATATGTGCCCGCCTGCTTGTGCGGTTTCATTCGAATGGGACCAGGCGTTCGGGCAAGTTCCGGGGGAAAGAATCGGAGACTGAATTGGTCATTCTCCACCAGAAATTCCTCCTGGCCGATCCGCATGCGCTTGAACAGACCCGTCGCATAGCCATAGCCAGCCAGGCGCAAAGCTCCTTCGAGGAGAATCAATAAGAGCACCGGGAGCAGCACCGCTGCAAATAAACGGAATAGCCACAAACGAGAGCGGCGGCGGTTATTCGCCGGCGCACCTGGCTTGTCGGTTCGGCTACCCTGCGCCTGATTCTTTCTGCTGCTTCGCTTTTGAGACATTAAGCAGAGCAGCTTAGCAGTTTCCCCTCCGCTAACCAACCCCGCGCGGTTTTCCCCATTTAACCATTTAACTTATTTACCCTGTTTAACCCTTTGCTGGTGTCTCTGTGCCTTTGGTGGTTCGTGATTCGTGTTTCCATTCCGCGTTGACAACCCTTCGAGCACCGGCCCAAAATCCCCGCAACAGAAAGCGAAAGGCCCATTATGTACAAAATCACAGGCGCGGACGGCAAAGAATACGGCCCGGTAAACCTCGATCAATTGAGGCAATGGGTGGCAGAAGGCCGCATCACCCCTCAAACCCGTGTCAAACCGGAGGGCACCACCGATTGGAGGACCGCGTTGGAAATCCCGGAAGTCGCCGCTCTTTTGGCCGCTCGCACTTCGGCTCCTGGCCCAATGGCAGCCGCTGCCCCAACTCCGACGCAGGCCCAGGGCCAGCGCACCGGCATGGCTATCGCCAGTCTGGTCCTCGGAATTCCATCCGTGTTCCTCTGCTTCCTTTTCACCGGAATCCCCGCAGTAATCTTCGGGCATATAGCACTGAGCCGATCCAAACGCTCGCCCACTCTCTACGGCGGTGCGGGCATGGCTATCGCGGGCCTCGTTCTGGGATACCTCGGTATCCTGATGTCGGTTGTCATCTTCCCTGCTATGCTCCTGCCCGCCTTTGCCAAGGCCAAAGCGCGAGCTGAGATGATCGGGTGCAAGGATCACCTAAGCCGCATTGGCGAGGTTTACCAGGCTGTATTGATGGACAAAAACAACGTTTATCCGTTTAACGTGAGCACAAATTCCGGGGGGACCCAGGAGCTGGCTTCCCGGGAAGCGGACGGTTTCGACCGAAACTCCTACGCGCAGTTAAAGGCTATGTCCGATTTGCTGAAGGAGAAAGGTGGTCCAAGGATTCTGGTTTGCCCGGCTGATAACTCAAAGACGGCAGCCGCCAGTTGGGAGACTGTGGGCCCCGCCAATGTGACTTACCTTGTTCACTTGCTTCCCAACGATGCCGGCCCCGATTCCGTTCTGGTCCTTTGCCCAATCCACGGCACCGCGCTATTGGCCGACGGAAGCATTAGGAGTCCAGAGAAGTCCAAGGGCGATTAGCCCCAGCGCGTGAGCGGAGCGCGGCATTTATGCCGCTTCAACGCACAAACGTCGAGGGCGTCGGAATATTCAGAATCGTAATTCGCAATGATCGGTGAAGCGGCATAAATGCCGCGCTCCTTCGCTCGCCTAAGCCCGCGCCATTAAAATTCGCCGCCCGTTAATCAGCTTCGGATTTCGGGCTTCGGATTTCGGATTTTTCGCTCTTCAATCTAAAATCCAAAATCTGCAATCTACATTGACCCCAGCCTCTGTCTGGCCGCAATCGCCTGCGGCGTATCCGGAAATTCACGCACGATCCGCTCCAGCGCCGCTCGTCCTGCGACTCGGTCGCCACGATATTTGAGATGCCACGCAGCAATCCAGCTCAGCCATTCCGAGCGACGGCGCGCTTCCTGGCCCGGCACCTGAAATAACAGCGTCAGTTGCTCGATGCCGCGATCTGGCTGGCCCAACTTCTCTGCCAGCAGCCTGGCCAGTTTCTCCCGCGCAGCGACATTGTCAGGGTCCTGGTTCAAGCGATCGACACAGGCATTGGCCGCCTCCGTCGCTCTCTGGATAGCAACTGCGGAATCCGCTGCCTCGGCTGCCTCATCGAAATGGTCCCCAAGGGCCGGCAGAGGAATCGGCGGGGCGTGCTCGCGTTCACTCAACTCCTCGATGGAGGCCGGCAACTGGGCGATCCGCAATTGCGCCATGTGCGCCAGGTGCGTACCGGGCAACCGATCGCAAATCATCTGCAGCGCGCGCCGCGCCGCCTCGGGATCGCGCCCGGTCTTTAACTGCCAATCCGCCAGCCGGTGGAGGGCCACGGAGAGCTGCGAAGGGCTCGTGACAGGCTGTTCGCAGATGCCCAGGACCGTCTGCTCCGCCTCCTGCAGATCATTGAAATGATTGGCGTAAAGCTCCGCCAGCATCATCCACCCATCAAAATCCTCCTCGCTCTTTTCCAGTTCCTTAATGATTTCCATCTCGGCCTCGTTGTATTTGCCGAATTTGATTCGCGCGATGGCTCGGGCGTAGATCGGCGGCGTAGGAGTAACCTGTCGGCCCAGAAAGCGCGGCGCCAAACCTGCGATTGGCGCCAGGAGGATGAACGCGGCCAGCCCCACAGTGTACCAACCGCCGAGTGCAAGCACCACGATGGCCGGCAGGCATAGGCCCAAAATACATGTCCAACAAAGGCCCTTGAAGTTTCGGGCAGCTTCTTCTTCCAGCTCACGTCCAGTCTCAAATACCACCCAGGCCAGGGTTGTTGCCGTCCAATAAGAACTTACGATAAACAGGCCAGCGCCGGCGACAGACAGGAATTCCGGCGCCCAGGGAAAACCGCTGTTTTGAGCGGCCTGGATCTGGGGCATAAACGGCTGCAGCCACCAGGAGATCCCCAGGTTGAGCAGCCACCACGCCGCGCAAGGCAAAACCAGCCCTTTGGCCCCCCAGCGCGCCAGCCAGCCAATCTGGGCCCGCCTTTCCCGGGCCGGGGCGAGCCGCCACGCCATCACGCACGCCGCCCCTGCCAGGCCAAGGCTGACCATTCCAAGCGCCAAAAACAAGGCAAGCGCCGGTATCATGCAGGGAAGATAGAAGAGGGAAGATAGAAGTTGAAAGCGTGAAACAGCGCCTAACCGGTCCGAACCCTGAACTCCGCTGGCATTTCCTCTCGTCCTCGTCCTCGAATCGTACCCCAGTTTAAGCTTATCCCCCCAACAACTGCGCAAGTTCGCTCATTTAGCGCAAGAAATCTGGTACAAACGCACAATGCGGTTTCCCCATTTAACCATTTAACTCATTTAACCTATTTAATTCTTTTTGCCGGGTCCGTGGAAATCCGGAAAAAAAGTGAAAAAATAAAAAAAAGGGCTTGACTCGAAGCTCTAAAAAGGGCAAAACTAACATGACTCGATACCCATAACCGTAGGACTATAACATGAAGGGCCTTATGAAATGGTTGGCAACCTCGAGATGTCGTATTCTCTTTTGCTCCTCTGCGCTTGTTTGCGCCTCCCTCCTTTTGCCATTCAGCGCTGATGCGACCGTCTATACGCTCGTAAATAACAACTCAAGCGCCACGCTGGACTTGGGGACTTCAGCGGGACTCAATTCTTGGGTCGTTGATGGCCAGAACCAGGAGAACCAACAGTGGTACTGGTTCCGCATAGGACCGAGCGGACCTCAAATGGATCTCACCGCGATCACGACTTCTCCATTTGTGACCATTAACAGCGCCAGCCAATTGACGGCGCTCTATACAAACGGCGGCAATTACGGTGTGCAGCTCCAATACACTTTGGCCGGCCAGGCGCCGGGCAGCGGCAACTCAGGACTGACGGAGAGCGTTCGTGTTTTCAATTACAACGCTTCCTCTACGCTGGATTTACATTTGTTCCTTTATTCGGATTTTACCCTGCGCGATGGGGGCTACACCTCGGACCAATACGTTCAGGAAGGAACGCTCAGCGGAGTAAGCACATCGACCCAAACCCTCGGCAACTTTGGGGTGGGCACGAACAACTTTACTGCTATAACGCCCGCGACGCTTTTCGAGGTCGAACCCTACAGCCAGACCCGGACCTCGCTCACCACCGTCAACGGTTACAATTTGAACG
Organism: Verrucomicrobiota bacterium; assembly: GCA_003176045.1. Taxonomy (GTDB): domain Bacteria; phylum Verrucomicrobiota; class Verrucomicrobiia; order Limisphaerales; family UBA8199; genus PSRM01. Next base: position 19,064 of record PSRM01000209.1, read on the forward strand.
GCACAACCAGCGGCGGCCCCGGCCATATTACCTGGGCTATGCAATGGGACAAGACCATCAATCCCAGCAGTTCGTTCAATCTGAGCCTGCTCGACAATATGACTAACGTGCCGGAACCGTCCGTCGTCGCATTGGCGCTGGTGGGCCTGAGCATTGGTTTTTTCAAAAAAAATAAAAAAAGGGCTTGACTCCATCCCTGTTTTTTCATTAAATAAGCGCGTCTCCAAGGCTATACGTGCCTGGAATGGAAGCGAATAACTAAAGAAGTAAATGGGTTTTCAATGAGCACTAAATCCTCTCTCCTCCTCGCTACGTTGGCGGCCGCCAGCCTTTCGGTTTCCTCCGCACAGGCCCAGATTGTCACCCTCACCGACGGCAATTCTTCCGCCTCGGTTAACTTTGGATCGCAGGCCGGAATGTACGCCTGGAACGTAAACAACGTCAATCAACTCAACCAGCAATGGTTCTGGTACCGGATTGACGGCGACCCCACCGGGCAACATTCCATAGACACCATCGGTGCGCCTGTTGTCAATTCTGGCGTAAACCAAGTCACGGCCACTTATACTGACGGCAGCTTCTCTTTGGCCCTTACCTATCAACTCAGTGGCGGCTTGCCCGGCGGTCAAGACGGGAGTTCGGATATAACAGAAAGCATCACGATTCGTAACATAACCTCCAGCCCCTTGACCTTTCATTTCTTCCAATATTCAGATTTCATGCTCGGTGGAACGCAAGGTGGCGAAACTGCCAGCATCTTCCAAAATGGCGGTTCCTTCAGCCAGGCGACTGTGACCAAAGGCGGTAGCAAAATCTCAGAAACTGTTGATCAACCTATGGCCAATGGGGCTGAAGCGGACTTGGCCACAGCAACCCGTAACCACCTCAATCAGGGTTCCCCGTACAATCTGAATGGCAATCTGAACAGCGGACCCGACCCAAGCCTCGACGCAACATGGGCCTTGCAGTGGGATTTCACCATCGCCGGCAATGGCAGCGCAGATGTGCTCAAAGATAAGCACTTGGATGTTGGCCCCGTCCCTGAGCCCGGCGTTTTCTCCTTGCTGGGCCTCGGCCTGGCCGCCATGGTCGTCCGCCGGAATCGGCTGTCATAATAATGTTTCCTTTTTGACCCGATTTTTAACTCGCAACTTTCGAACGAAGGGCCGATGATTACATCGGCCCTTCTTGTGTACATGCCACACCGAATGTACAGGCGCGAAATGCGGCTGCGCTCTCCCTCGTTCCGGAGCGACATGCCGACCATAGGAAACTTTGTCTTTAACTTTGTCATTAACTTCGTCTTTCCGTTGTCTGCGCCCCGCAACGGCATACCGCGAAGCGCACTAGCGGCCGCCGTCGGGACGGAGCGCGGCATTTATGCCGCTTCACGCTCCGAACGCATGGAAGCGCCGGGCTTACCAAGTCCGTGCCTCGCGCTAAGGACATTGAAGCGGCCTAAAGGCCGCTCTCCTGCACGGTGCCAGTATCGAGATGCACCCTCTTCGAGTTGGCGAAACGCACTCGCCGCCATCACTCTAACGGCTATTCTGCCCTTCTCCGCCCAAGCCGGCGGCAGCGGCCTCAACACGGTCGTCGTCATCAACCAAGCCAGTTCCAACTCCTGCGCCCTGGGAAACTATTATTGCGAACGGCGCCAGATACCGCCTCAAAACGTGCTGCGCATATCGTGGCCTGGCCCGAATACGTCCTGGGTCAGCACCGATTTTCAAACCAATTTGCTGCAGCCCTTGCTCTCGATGCTGGCTTCCCGCCAGCTTACAAATCAGATCAATTACGTGGTGCTGTCTATGGATATCCCGTTCCAAACCGTCAACGGCTCGACGGTGAACGGGACAACCTCCGCTTTGTTCTATGGCCTGAAGCCCGATACCAATACCGCCAGCGGTTACGCGAACAGTTATGCCTTGAGCGAAGGCAGCTTCCCACAGGCGCAGCCAGCCTATAACGCCGGCTACTCGTTCCTGGCAACCATGATTACCGCCAACTCGCTCACTCAAGCTGAACAAATCGTGGATCAAGGCGTCTCGGCGGATGGCGCCTTGCCCACACAGCCGATCATCCTCGAGAAAACGGACGATCCTCAAGGGCGCAACGCCCGCTATCAATACTTTGACAATGCGATTTTTAATGCGCAGGTACTCGGCCGAAACCAGATCCAGCGCACCAATTCCGACGCCCCGCCTTCGCCAACGCCTGTCCTGGGCTATCAAACAGGTCAGACAACTTTCAGCGTGGCGCCCAATTCGTTCGTGCCGGGAGCCATTGCCGATAACATGACCTCCTTTAGCGGAATCATCTTCGGAAATACCACTGGCCAAACTCCTATCCTGGATTTCCTTGCGGCCGGCGCTGCGGGCAGCTACGGCACAGTGGTCGAGCCTTCTTCCGATACACAAAAGTTCCCCAACCCGCTGGATTATTTTTATCAATTCCGGGGGTACGCCCTGGCGGAAAGCTACTATCAGAGCATCAATGACCCGTATCTGGGGCTGATCGTAGGCGAGCCGCTTTCAGCGCCTTTTGCTCAGCCCGCCTCAGGCCGCTGGCGCGGCGTCGCCTCCAACGCGGTGTTGAGCGCCACGGCGAAACTCCCTCTGAGTTTTACCGGCAAGCCTGGCCGGCCGCCGTTGCAGCAACTGGATTTGTTTGTGGACGGCGTGTGGAACCAAACCGTCACCAACCTTGCGCCTTCGGCCGGCAACCAGCTTACTGTCACACTCTCCGGCTATCCCGTCTCCTACACGGTCCCCGCTAACACGAGCCTTACATCCATTTGCACGGGCCTCGTAGCTGCAATCAACGTGCCCGCAGTCACCAACCTGACCAGGATAAAAGCCTTCGCGCACGGGGATCGCGTTGAACTGCACTCGCTGAGCACAAACTACAGCGCTGACCCGTTCTATGTTTTGGACCCCGGCGCCATCAATCGCACCGCCTCCTTTTATCGCCTGAATTACCTGCCTTTTCCGAACATCCCGGCGCTGAGCACGACGGGTTTTGACTCTGGCCATACGGCTTTTCATTGGCACATCGAAACCGCCCCGGGTGTTCCGTTTGTCGTGCTGGCTTCGACCAACCTCCTCGATTGGTCGCCTGTCGCAACCAACCTCCTGGGTGGCGTTCAGGATTTCAGTGACCAGGCGGCAGCTTCGTATCCACAGCGTTTCTTCCGGGTCTCGGCAGCCGATCAGCATCCGGCCCTTGGCCTGGCTCCCGACAGCACAGGCACCAATCTTGCCCTCCATGTGCAGTCCCAAACCTCTCAAGCCTACACCCTCTACACCTCCACAAACCTGTGGGACTGGATCCCCATCGCGACCAACCAGGCGGGCGGCTGTTTTGATTTGCTTGACCCGCGTTCAACTAACACAGGCGCCCACTTTTACCGGGCCGTCGTGTCCCCTCCGGCTCTTCCCCCTGCCAGCCTTAGTATTCTTCCAGCCCCGTTCGCTGCGGGAAATGTGATTGCGGTGACCGGAGCCGCGCGCGGTTATACGATTGATGTCTCGAGCAACCAGACCGAGTGGGCCAGCATTTTCACTAACCAGGTCCTGACCCCAGGCCAGGTCGCAGCCGGCAGCTCCATCGGGAATGGGCCGGTGCTTTCCACGTTTTTGTCGGCCAGCCAGCCCGTTGTCATGGATTCGCCGGCGTTCGGCCTGCGCCAATTTGCAATGGTAGGCACGTCCCGCACCAATAGCTGGATCAACCTGCTCATCACAAAGACAAATGGCGCGACAGTTTCGGTAGGTGTCACCAATTCCTCCTCCAACTTTCTGTCTCTCACCGCCTTGGCTCAACAGTTGTACGCCGCCGTGAACGCCTCTCCTGCCCTTCAAGGCAGCGACGGGGTGGTGGCCGAAGACTGGAGCAGCTCAAACCTATCATTCCACTTGAGGGCTATCAGTCCGGGATATGCCGCCGCCGGCATAACCTGCTTCCTTACTTCTTCGCCCGAACTTGGCCTTTCACCAGGATGGTCGAAAATAGCCCTGAATTCGAACCTTTCCGACCTCCAGCCTCGCAACCACCTCTATGTAAATGCCGGCGCTTATACACTGGCAGCCACCATCAACCTCGATACAACGACTCTGCCCGATGGTTACCACGAACTGGAAGCCGTCGCCTACGACGGCTCCGATGTCCGCACCCAAGCACGATTGATCCTGCCTGTCCAAATCCAAAACACTCCGCTTAGCGCTGTTTTCTCCGGCCTTCCGGACAGCGGCTCTGCCCAAGCCACCTACCAGGTCCAGATCACCGCCAACACCAACACCGTCAGCCTCACCAGCCTCTTCACCACCGGTGGCCTCCTCGCCACCGTCACCAACCAACCCACCGCCACCTTCACGATTGACGGCTCCTATCTCGGCCTCGGCCTCCACCCCTTCTACGCCCTTGTCCTAACCAGCGATGGACTGCAGTACCGGACCGACACGCATTGGCTCAGGTTGCAGTAGAAGGCGAATGCGCGCCGGGCATGAGCGTATATAGATCCTCAGCCTTATGCCATTCGTGGTTGAGGTCTCGCATGACCAGGGCGTGATCGAAGAGGATGGAGCCGGAAGGGAACTTCTGCGGGTCGGAAAAGAAGCTGGAAGCTACCTCCTTCACGGATAAGGCTCGTAGGCGCCAGCCCTCGGTGCGGAGAAGGAGCCCATCGAGCCGATGTGCGTCGTGCGTCGAGGAATAGCCCAGACTGCCCTTCTCGAAAAACTCCGAAGCCTCGGTGAGTGAGCGAAAGCAGGAGGTCGCCGGCCAGCAATCCGAATCATCGCCTACGACTCTCAGCGTTACTGAGCCATCGAGCGACCGCATAGAAAGCTCGATATGGCCATGGACGTCGGCAACTGAAAAGGTCGCCGGGTGATGTTCGCCGGGGAACAATCGCCCGCCAGCCACCCGGTTAAGAAAGGAACCGGTATCGCGGCGTGGAATAAAGACTCCCTCGTGCCGCGCGCCTGCCGGGTCGTTCCATTGAACGGCGATCCGATGCGCCGCGTTCTCGCTGGAAATGCCGATGAGGCTCGGCAAGCCGAGAGGCCGGATTTGCTCGAGCCGAATGAGGCAGACGCCCACGACTGCGTGACCATCATGCAGCTTGGGTGTGAACGGCTGCGGAAGAAGCTTCTGCACGCAAGCCGGCTCTGCACGGAAATTTATAAGCAACCGGCGCTTGATCAGGCCCTTAATGACAGGGATTCGCATGAGCTTCACTGATCGGCCGCCAGGAGTTTCTGTTTCCGCTCATCCGGCAGATTGGTCTTTTCCAGCCAGGCAGCCGCGAGGACGCGGTCAGTGATCAGCCAATTCTGAGCAAGACGTTCGATGGCCGCAAATCGAGTGCTGTCGTCCTGAATGGCTTCGATCCAGGAACAAGCAAATTGAGGCGAACTATTACCCACTTGAGCGATGCAGGCAGCGAGGCATACGTCCCGCGACTGGCTCGACGGCAGGTTCTGCACCCATTTGCCGGCTGTCTCAGGATCTTGCTCTACCCAGGCGTTGGCGGTGCTCAGGAGCGCATAGTCGCGAACATCGCCGGTTGGGAATTTAAGGGCCCACGCGGCAGCAGCAGCCGGCTCCGCCTGGATCCAAGCCTGGACCAGCTCTTGAATGGCCGCGTTTTTCGAATCGCCCGCCGGCATGACAGCGACGTAAGCGGCTGCGTCCCGCGGCGAGCTTTCTGCCCAGCCGGAGACAATCGCGGCTAAGGCCCTGCTTCGGTCTGCTTCGGGCAGATCATTGGCCCAGCCTAAAGCGCTTTTGGGATCGCTTTGGGCCCAAGTTTTGCCGATTTCAGAATAGGAATCTTCGCGAGCATCGGCAGGCAGGCTGGCTGCATAAGCCGCGGCGCGTGTTGGTTGGATTGCCGCCCATTCCCTGATGATTGAGTCAATGGTATGACTGGCATCCTGCTGCGGCAACGTTTGCAGCCAGGCTACCGCGCCTTGTAGATCGAGTTCGACCCAGTGGTTGGCCGCCTCACGCAGGGCATAGTTTCGAGCGTCACTGGGCGGCAGTGAGGCGGCGTAATCGGCGGCAGCTTTCGGATCTTTCTGGGCCAGTTCAGTGCCAATTCCTCGCAAGGCGGCGCTGCGGGTGTAGTCGTCCGGCAGTAGATCGGCCCACCGCCTGGCACTGTCCAGGTCCAGGCCCGCCCAGTTGCCGGCCACCTCAGCAACAGCCCTGGCCCGCTGTTCGCCTGCGGGCAAATCCATCCCCAAACTGGCCGCCGCCTGAGGATCGGTTTGTGAAAGTTTCCCAATGATGCCTTGAGTTAGTTGGGAGCGCGTCTGACCGACTGGCAGTTGCTGGAGAAAGGCCGTGATACTTTCCGTGCTCTGCCCGGCCAGGGCTGAGCTTCCAGCGGAAATAAAGCTGTTTCGGACGCTGCTTGGAGGCAGGCTCTGGGCAAAATTGAGGAAGCCCTGCGGATCCTGTTGGGCCCATTGACTGCTAATGGCAGAGAGGGCCTGCTGCCTGATGAGACCGCTCGACAGTGCCCGCGTCCAGGCGATGGCACTCTTGAGATCTTTTGCGGCCCACTCGGACACTACTCGCTCGAGCATGCCGGCTCGCTGATGGGAGAGCGACAAAACATAATTTGCCGCTGACCTGGGATCGGAGCCGGCCCATTGGGATACCACGGCGGGCAACAACCCATTCCGCTCAGCCGGATCAGGCAGGCTGTTGGCCCAAGCCAAAGCCGCCAGGGGGTCCGCCGCTGCCCAGGTTGAGGCTACAGCCTCGAGGGCTCCCTCGCGGAACTGGCCGGGCGGCAATTGCAGGGCTCGGGCGGCCGCGGCTTTGGGATTCAATTGGGCAAGAGCGCCGAATATTGACTCAGCCAGGCTGGGAGGAAACTCATCGCTGCGGGGTCCGGAGCTGCTTAGCAGAGCCAGCGCTTGCTCGGGATCCTTGTCTGCCAGTGCGAGTACGACTGTTTGAATGGCTTCGGTTTTCCGGGCGGTTGGCAGATGTCCAATCCAGGCGATGGCGTCTGCGCTGTCGGATTCGGCCCACGCGGTCAAAACGATGTCGATTGCCTCGCTGCGCTCCTGTGGCCGGGAAATTTTTTCGGCATGAGCCATGGCCTCTTCGGGCGTGCTGCCTGCCCAACGTCTCAACAGCTCCCGGCGAAAAGTCGCGCGGAACGCGTCCGGAGATGTCTCTTCGGCCAGCGGCATTACAGCCGGAAAATCCTGCGGGCTGACAGAAGCGGCGATCTCATCAATGAGCGCGTAGCGTTTAGCCAGCCGCTCCGTGGCCAATAAACGGATGGCCTCTGAGATATCCTCGAGTGAGCGGAATTTGTTGCCGTCCGCCTGAGCGGAAGGCGATGACGCCTTGGGAGCGTTCGGGACGGCTTTGGCAGATGCCTCGGCCGAGTAGTTGTTGGACTCAGATGTGCGGGGCGGAACGAGAAGCCGGTCAAGACCAATACCCAGAGCCACGGCGGCCAGGAGCGCGAATAACAATGAGCCTCGCGTTTTCATTGTTCAGGATAAATGGACCCGGCCCGAAGACGGCGCAATCAAAAAGTGGATGAGGGGATGAGGTTATATTCGTCTTGCAACCGTTTCCGATGCGCGAAAGCCAGCGCTCCCAGCGCCAAAACAACCAGCGACGCGATCTGATAGCCGGTGAACGGCCCGAACAGCCGCGGCTCTTCACGAAGATACTCGTGAAAGAATCGAAACGCCCCATAAGCGATTAAGTACAGATGGAAATGCTGCCCCGGCAAAAGTCGGCCTCGGCGCAGCAACACCACGGTGGCCAAAAAAAGGAGATTAAAAATGATCTCGATTGGTACAGCGGGCCAGCGAGTAACGCCTGCGGCATCTGTCGTCGTAAACCACGCGGGGGCACACTCGATTCCGCGGCAGCAGCCATGCATCCAGCAACCAATCCGTCCCATGATAATGCCGATGGGTGCGATAACGGCGAACCAATCTCCGGTGATCCCCGAATAGCCAATCCAGCGCTTGGCAAGTTCGACCGCCAGAAAGCCACCAAGCAATCCACCAAGAATGCTCTTTCCGGTGGCCAGTTGCAGCCACATGTCCGACGCGCCAAGGTGTGTATATCCTTCGGCGAAAAAATAAACGACTTTTGCCCCGGCGAACGCACCTGCCAAAGCCGCGGCATAAATGATCAGCAACCGGCGGTCACGACGAGCAAGGCGGAGCCAAAACCAAAAACTTACGGCAATGCCGGCAAGCAGGAGCCAGAAATAGGGGGATAGGACCACGGGGCAGAAATGGCTCAGCCAAAAATTAAATCGTTAAAATCGTTAAGAGGTTAAAACGTTAAAAGGGCGGGAAAACGCAGGCAGGATGCCGGCAGGATGCCCGCGCTCCCAGGCGGTTCATGGCGCACATTTGACATCGGCGAAGCCCGAGTAATACCTGCAAAAAGAATCCAGTGCGCCGTCGGGACGGATGACATGCGTGCAGCAGCGATCGATCCTGTCCTCATCCCAAGTCCACGCATCCATGAATGGTTTTATGAAAAGCCGGAAGGTGTTGGATTCGTCCATTTCGAATTGCTTGAGCAACCGGCCCAGTGGTTCGGACTCGCAGCCGCATTGGACGAGGTCCTCGAGTCGATAACGAATTTTGTCACGCAGGAAATCCTGGACTCGGGAGAAATCAACAAAATCGCTGACGGAATAGGTTCGGCCATTGGCCTTGAGGAGGTAGCCGATCGTCGCGCAGTTCGGGTCTCCGCAGGGAAGCGGAGTGAAATCCTCGAATCGCAACCGGCCGGCGGACTGCGCAACGGCGGCCAGGATAATGTCCGCTGTGGTCAGAGGGTTGGTAGAAGGCCTGCGACCAGAACCGGACGTGCTAGCAGCGTCTGGATCAGACCCGAATGGCGCTTAGATAAGGCCTAAATCTTTCTTACTCAACGACTTGCGTCGATGGGTGTCAGGCAGGGTTTTGAAGAGGATCTGCCGGGACAACATTTCCATTTGGGTGATCGTTTTTTCAAGCCTGCGCCGATTTTCGATGGCCTGGCGCAAGGAGGCAAACTGCTCTGGGCTGAGCGCGACGGTGATAGTTTTGCGGGCGAGCTTGCGGGTCCACTGATAACCGGAGCGCGGGGGCCGAAGTGTTGAGCGGTCCAGAACTGAGCCTTGGCTGATGTAGCCAGTACTGGCCAGGCTGGAGCACAGGCGTTGGTATTGACGATGCAGGGAATCGATTGAGTGAGGTTTCTTTTTCATACCCTCATTTTAAGCTGGCGGTCAAGTCTGGACAAGTATAGATACTTGTCCAATGCACACACCTTTCTTTCCTGACTTCGGTCCCCGCCTGCGCCGCCGGGTCCAACAACTGCGCCAACAGAGTCTGGCTCACCTCGAATTGTTGCTGGCCCCCTTCCTGGCGCCGGGACTGCTCTCCCAAGCCGACGATGGCCCCAACAGCCGCGAGCGCGTTTTTAGCGTTCGGCGCACTTTCTATGGTTTCCTTTATCAGGTGCTCAAGCCCGAGACCTCCTGCCGAGAAATCGTTCGTCAAATCCAGGCCCTCTTTGCCCTTCACGACCAGGGCCGGGTCGATGAAAACAGCAGCGCCTATTGTCAGGCCCGAAAGCGATTGCCGCTGGATCGGCTCTGCCGCGTGCGGGTCGGGGTCGCCGCCGCCGGCGAAAAACAGGCCCTCCCCTGGCACGGCCTGCGGCCCAAGGTCGTCGATAGCACTACCGTCAGTGCGCCCGACACGCTCAAAAACCAGCGCGCCTATCCCCAATCCCGCAGCCAAAAGCCCGGCTGCGGTTTCCCGCTGATCCGGCTCTTGGGGGTCTTCAGCCTCTCCACCGGCGTGTTGCTGGACTACGCCAAAGGCAACAAGCACCAATCCGAACTGCGGCTCCTATGGAAACTGCTCGACCTGTTCAAGCCCGGCGATCTGGCCGTGGCGGACCGGGGTTTTTGCAGCTATGTGCTTTTGGCCCTTCTGCTGCGGCTGCGGGTGGCCAGCCTCTTTCGGCTGCACCAGTGCCGCCCAGCCGATTTGCGCAAAGGCAAGCGCCTGGGCAAAAATGACCGCCTGTTCACTTGGCTCAAGCCCAAGCAGAAGCCCCGCTGGCTGCCTCAATCCTGGTGGAAGCGCATCTCCGCCCAACTGAGTGTCCGGGTGATTCGTTTTAACCTGTCCTGCCCAGGTTATCGGCCCGAATCGGTGACGCTGCTAACCACCTTGCTGGACCCACAGAAGTATCCGGCCCGAGACATCGCCCAACTCTATACCCGGCGTTGGAAAATCGAACTGTGGTTCCGCGACCTCAAAACCTCCATGGGCATGGAGGTCCTCCACTGCAAGAGTCCCCAGATGCTGCACAAAGAATTGGAGATGTTCTTCATTGCCTATAACCTGATCCGCGGGCTGATGGTCCAGGCCGGCACCATTAACGATGTGGAACTGGACCGAATGAGCTTCAAGGGCACGGTCGATTCAGTCCGGCAGTTCAGTTTGGCCATCGCCCAGGCCCATTCAAAAAGCCAGCAGCAGCAACTGATCACTGAATTACTGGAGGTCATTGCCCGCGACGAGGTGCCCGAGCGTCCTAACCGCCGGGAACCCCGCGCCGTCAAACGCCGACCCAAGCCCCATCCCCTGCTCAATAAACCTCGCGATCAGCTTCAGGAAATTACCCATCGTAACCGCTATTGGAAAAACAACCCCAGAAAATCCGATGCGTAAACTAAGCGCCATTCGGATCAGACCCCTCACTCCGGCCCTCTCCCCTTCCGAAGGGGAGAGGGAGAATCGCCGGCCGGTTGCTTTGCGATTGGAAAGCCTGGATTTGCAAGCCTGTCCGGTTTAACGACGGTGGAGGGATACGACCTGAAACGAACATGGGTTGGAAGCTGATCCCACGAACGTGCGGATACTGGAGCCCGAATTCAATGGCTTGCCACAGGAACGGGAGGTTGTGCCGAGTCACTGTCATTGCCAGGGTGATCGGCAAGTTGATTTCTGCGCAACCTTCAATCGCTTGTTGTCGAATTTTGCGTAGATCGGACCCTCGCAGCGCAAGTTGGCCATCTAATTGTGGGCCATCGAACTGAAGGTAGAGCTGGAGGTGCTTGCGTTTGGCCGCCACCCCTAAACCGGCTAGAAATTCCTCGTCTGTCGCGATCCTCACGCCGTTTGTGTTCAAGAGGACGTAATCGATTCCCGGATTGGATTGTGCCCATTCCAGCAGCTCAAAGAACTCGGGGTGCAGGGTCGGCTCACCTCCGGAAAACTGGACGATCTCGATCTTGCTTTTTCGGTCGATCACCCCCTGGATGCGACGTTTCAATTCTCCAATTGGCACTGCATCCACCCGAGTTCCTGTGCCAAGCGGCGAATCGGCATAACAAGTCGGGCAGGCGAGATTGCAGGAATGGACGATCTCGATCAGGGCCAGGCAGGTCGAGAGTTTTTCGAAAGGGCCGCCATTTCGGCCTTCGGCGTTGCGGCCAAGTGTACCGCTAGTGCCCTGCTCCGAGGCGCAACAGGCTTGATGGCCGAAGCCGGCATTGAGGCAACGGGCGTTCTCCGGTCTGCCTTGTGCCAGCCAATAGAAACGGGCATCCGATGCAATACACGCCGTTGCTTCTCCGTGCGTTGGACAAAAGCGTTTTAGCAGGACCCGCGAGAGGCTTTCGGCGGTGCGCCACACTTCCGCAAAGCAAGCGGAATGGCAGGCGGGGCAACGACTAGTCGTCCGTTTTAAGAGTTGGTCCTCCGCGACCGCCTTCATGAAGCTGCAGTACGCGCGGGGCGAGGGTAGAGCGCGAGGTAGGCCACTGTAATCAACCCGGCAGCGATCACTCCGAACGCGGCCTGAGGCCAACTCACAATCCCGCGCCCGAGATAAACCAGGCCCAAAACAAATTCCAGCGCTCCGCGAGCAATAGCCACCTGGATCCAGGCCAAATGGCGCAGGGGATCGGTTGCTGCCACAACATAACCGAAGCCCATGGTTACAAAAACGCAGCCCCAAAGGCCAATCAGATAGCTGACGGCCTGAGGGAGGTTATCGAAATGGAAGGCGCACTCGATTTGGACCGGGGCGAAGATCAATAGTGCGCCAAGCAGCAAGAGAAAAGCCGCGTCGACCATCAACAGGTAGCGCAATAAAGTCAGTTTCATAATTTTAAGCTGTGTCCGGCACTGGAAGCATTGGGTTCACCACGGGTTGCGGTTGAGGCTGAGCGCGCACCCGACATACAAAACCCCAACGCCCACAACCACGATGCCAACCATTATCAGGAACACCATTCCAAGCGCTTTCAAAACGCTGAGCGTTCCCTGGGCAAAACCTGAACTGCCATCTTTCCTGACGTGGGCGTAGTTTAACTGCAGTCCGCAAAGGGGACAGCTACACAAGTCCCCGCTCCTCTGAAACAAGACGTGTTTTCCGCAATTTGGACAATTGAACCAAAGGTCTGTCATAGTGGTTCCCATGCGCATTAAGGCACATAGACCGGGCGGCGTCAGTAAAAAACTTCCCGAAGAAGACGCAGGGGGCGCATCTTGATACTACCACCCTGGTTTGCAGCGGCCGCTGGGGGACGGAGCGCGGCATTTATGCCTCTTCACGCTCCGAACGAACCGAAGCGCCCGGATTATCTGGCTCGTTCATCGCGCTACGGACGGTGAAGCGGCATAAATGCCGCGCTCCTGCACGGTGGCAGTATCAAGATGCACCCGACGCAGAGGGCCGCCGAGCGCCGCGGAAAGATTAGAGCCTGCGGAGGTCGGCTGCTACTATTCCCGTCTTGCATGACACAGATGCTGCTTTTGCCAGACCCACGACCGCTGGTGGAGCTGTTGGGCGCAGAGTTCTTTCGCCAGGCACCCGAACGCCCTGGCATCTACCTGATGCTGGACTCAAAGGATACAGTGCTGTACGTAGGTAAGGCAAAGAACCTGAAAAAGCGCCTGGGGAACTATCGCGTGGCAAATCCGGACCGACTGCCGCGCAGGCATCTGCGCCTGCTCCGTGCCGTTCACAGGATTGAATTGCGCGAGTGCGCCGATGAGGCGGGCGCCCTGGCCAGCGAATCAGAACTGTTGCGCAGCTTGCGGCCACGATTCAATCGAGCCGGCACCTGGCCCGGGCGGCAATACGTTCTCCTCTGGCAGGTAACAAATGACGCAGTCGTCCTGGCGGTAAGCCAAGTCAGCTCAGATGGCCCTGCGCAGCCAAGCCCCGCGCTGAGGGACCATCAAAAGGACGGAGCGCGAACATTCCTGTCCGCATCAAGCCCCGATATTATTGCAGGCCGGCGATTAACCGAGGGTTGCTTCCCTTTCCACGTTGCTGCGGACGGGAACTCCGATGGATCTCGAGCAGGCGCCGGCGCTCCTGACATCCTCGCCCCTCGCCCTCTTGGCGCGCTGGAGCGCTGCGCAGGCGGCTCGACCCTCACCTTTTCTTGTCACGGTCCGCTCGGTACCGGGGCCTTTCAACTTCGCGGGGCTCTGGTTCGGTTGCTTTGGTGCCTCTTCCATCCTGAACGTGGTTTGGCAGGTATGCCCGACGGTTGGTTTTATGGGAGGTTCGGAGAGCTAACCACCATCACGCGTCCCGCAAGCCTTCCTTTAGCATGCGGCAGTTTGCCAGACTCGTTCTCCACGGCCGCAGAGCGCATGGAAGGACTCTTTAGCGGCCAGAGTGCAGAATTTGCAGATTGGGTTCGGGAGCACACCTCCCCGGCCCTGTCCCGTTTTGATCTTGCGATAGTCGAGGAGGATTTGGAGATGATCACCGGATCGCCACTCGCCGTGACAGACCACAAGACCACTGACCACTGACCACAAGACCCGCAGCCGGCATAGGGGCGCGGACTTGAGTCCGCTTCACCGTACTTTGCTATTTGCCATCTGCAATTTCGCATTGCCGGGCGTTTCCGTCTCTGCCCCGGCCCCCAAATCTTAAATCCTCGTCAGTCCACTCTGTGGACGGCCCCCTTGCGGAATTGGTTGGCCGACCTGGGCCAGTTTTTTTGGTTGGCTGGACTTCTTTTCCAGTGGCTTGTGGGCGCTTCGGCAATGGCGTGGAAAATGTCGTGGTAATTCAGGCCAGGATTGGCCGCGAGGATCTGTTCGCAGGAGCGCCCCGCCGCCACGGCCTTCAGGATGGTTAATGACTTTTTGCGCATTTCGATGAGGCACTCGGTCCCTGACAAAGGAAAGGGCCTCCTTCAAATGAAGCAATTCCGATGCCGCAGGGGCGTTTAGTCCAGGTTTTGCCCAAACAGTGTCCACAGACAATGAATTTGAGTGACTCCGGGAAGGGTCGCGATGTAGGGCAGGCTTTCCAGCCTGCCGGTTCGCGGCGCTTTTCAGCGCCGCGTTTGCTGGAGTAGAAGGGGCTGGAAAGCCCCCTGAATCCCGCTGGGCGCGCTGGGCGGGACTGGAAAGCCTGCCCTACATTCCCGGTGCGCGGGCCCGTCCGGAGGCGAGCGCCTGTCCTATTCTAAGAAACTGGTAGCCAATTGCTTCATAAAGCTCAATAATACGACGGTTCCTGACTTGACAATTAACCGACAGTGTTACGCATGAAAAAATACATCGCAGAATTCATAGGAACGTTTTTCCTTGTGCTGACCGTGGGATGCGTCGTCGTGATTGGAGGAGCGGGAGTCATCGCGCCGCTGGCGATCGGTTCGGTGCTCATGGTGATGATCTATGCGGGCGGGCATCTATCCGGGGGCCATTTCAATCCGGCGGTCAGCCTGGCCGTCTGGCTTCGCGGACGCTGTTCGACTGCTGACCTCATTCCCTATTGGCTCGCACAATTTGCTGCTGCGGCACTTGCTGCCGCGGTCCTGAAGTATCTTCGGATGGGTGCCCCGCCCAGCGAGATTAAGCTTCGTGACTTGCTCGGAGGGGTCGGACCGGCCTTGCTTGCGGAGTTCCTTTTCACATTCGCTCTGGCTTACGTGGTGCTGAATGTTGCGACCGCCAAAGGCACATCCGGCAACTCGTTTTATGGTCTGGCTATTGGGTTCACTGTGCTCGTCGGCGCATTCGCTGTAGGAAGCGTTTCCAGCGCCGCATTTAATCCTGCAGTCGCTCTCGGCATCTCGATCATAGGCCTCTCCTCCTGGTCGAATTTATGGATTTATTTACTCGCGAACGCTGGTGGCGGAGTGGTCGCCGCCCTGGTATTTAAGCTCCTCAATCCGGAGGACCGTTGAAACGTGAAACGTGAAACGTGATGCGTGAAACGTAAAAAAATCAAGTCCTGGCCCCGCGCCGCTTTTCCTGCTCATCGGCTATTGGCGATTGGCGATTCCGTCGTGCCGCTCCTGACCCCTGACCTTCGACGTCTGACCCCTGACCTCTGACCTCCGACCTCTGCCCTCTGTTCTCTGTCCTCTGCTCTCTGTCCTCTGCTCTCTGTCCTCTGTCCCTCGCTTTTTCGACTTTCACCTTTCTGCCATCGAGGTCATCCTAGAGCTCGTGGCGATTACTGCTCGTCAGTTCCAAGAAATGCAAGCACGTTTAGGTGGCGCGCGTCGAACGGCTAGACCCGTGCTCGAGCGCGCGGCGGCTTCTGCTACGATGCCCCAGCAGGTCATCCTCGGCCTGGATCCTTCATTGCGCGGTACTGGGTATGGGGTGATTCGGGTGGCCAAGCCCGCTCCTCAAGCCCTGGCTCACGGGACGGTTTCATGCCCTGCGACCTGGAGGCGGTCGCGTTGCCTGGCTGAAATCGCGCGAACCCTGCGCCAGATCCTCAAGCAACACCTGCCCCGCGTTTGCGTGGTCGAGGGCCTTTTTTATGCGCAAAACCTGCAAACCGCATTGTTGATGGGGGAGGCCCGTGGCGCCGCCCTGGCGACAGTTGCAGAAGCGGGACTGGAAATTTATGAGTTGGCTCCCCGCCGAGTGAAACAAGCCATCGTGGGCTACGGAGCAGCACAAAAACTGGCCGTGGGCAAGATGGTGCAACGTATGTTGCGCCTGCCCGAGGCGCCCGCACCCGACGCCGCCGACGCCCTCGCCCTGGCGCTGGCATACGCGCAGGAACAAGGCCGTTATAACCTCTCTCCACCCAAACGACTTTGATTCTTAATCCTAATCTTTCTCTTAATCTTAATCTCCAGGAGACCACAAGACCACTGACCACAAGACCACTGACCACGGACCACAGACCACTGACTACGGACTACTGACTACTGACCACAAAAATAGCCAATAGCCAAACAGCTTCACGTTTCACGTTTCACGTTTCGCGTTGCAGGTAATGATCACCTTCCTCCAAGGTACGCTCATCGAAGCTATCCCGACCCAAATCACTGTGGCCGTGCAGGGCGTCGGTTACGAGATTCTCATCCCACTATCTTCTTATGACAAGCTTCCCCAACCCGGACAGCCGCTAAAACTGCTGACGCACCTGGTGGTGCGCGAGGACTCGCATACGCTATACGGCTTCATGTCTGCAGCGGAGAGAGACCTTTTCCGGTTGCTTATTAATAACGTGAGCGGCATCGGGCCTAAAACCGCACTCAATGTACTCAGCGGCATCAGCGTGACAGCGTTCCGGGGTGCCGTGGCCAATGGGGATGTCAAAGCGTTATCCCAGATTTCAGGAGTCGGCAAGAAAACGGCGGAACGCATGGTGGTCGAGTTGCGGGATAAAGTGGGGGCAGCCGGAGCCTGGGAGGCATCGAGCGCCGCGCGCGGGCTTTCACCCGACGATCAAAAAGTGAACGACGCCGTCCTGGCCCTGATCGCCCTTGGCTTCAAGCAAATCGAAGCGCATGACACAGTCCGCAAGACGCAAGCTACTCTTGGCTCTCAGGCCACTGTTGAGGACCTCGTCCGGGCGTGTTTGCGCAAAGGAAACTAGCGGCAAAGATTGAAACCACGAATCAACTCGAATAAACACGAATGATTCCTCAACGCGATGCCCAAAGCTCATTCGTTTTTAGCCAGTATCCTGAGCCCGCCGCCATTTTAACGTTTTAACCTTGTAACGTTTTAACAATTTAACTCTCCTGCAATTTCGGTGACCCCTGCTCCTTCCGTTGCGAAAACCAGTGGTGTGGTGATTCCCCACGAACCCCGCTGGTATCAGCGCGTCGGTGGCTTGCTTATCTACAGCCTAATTCGCGCAGTAGAACTCACCATCCGCTACCGATGGAACGATCAATCCGGTTATTTCAAGCCCCCGCTTCCAGGAGCCGTCATTTACTGCCTTTGGCACAACCGATTGGTGCTCTCCCTGACGGCCTATTACCGTTATATGCGCCGACGCAATCCGACGGCGGGTGTCGCGGCCATGGTGAGCGCCAGCAAAGACGGCGCTTTTTTGGCGGCCATCCTTGAGTGTTTCAGGGTCCAGCCGGTGCGAGGGTCCAGCAGCCGCCGGGGTCCTCAGGCGCTGTCTGAACTGACAACCTGGGCGGAGCGTGGTTATGACCTGGCGATAACACCGGACGGACCGCGCGGCCCTTGTTATCAGCTTCAGGATGGTGTGATTTCGCTGGCGAAGCTGACCGGGCTGCCAATCATGCCTTTTTCCTACGTGCTGAACTGGAAACTGCGCCTGAAGAGCTGGGATCGCTTCCAAATTCCTTTGCCCTTCGCCCGGTGCGAGGTGAGATTAGGCAAGCCTATGCGCGTGCCACGCGATGCCTCTGAGTCCGAACGCGAGAGCCTGCGACAGCAACTTGAAAAAACACTTAGAGAAATGTCACCTGACTGAATGACCACTGACCACAGACCACGGACCACAAGACCACAAGACCACAAGACCACAGGACCACAAGACCACAGGACCACGAGACCACGGACCACGAGAATACAGGACCACGAGACTACAGGACCACAGACCACAGACCACTGACTACGGACTAAGGAGTACTGACGGACGAGCAATAAAAATAGCCGATAGCCGATAGCCAATCAGCCTCACGTTTCACGTTTCACGCTTCACGTTTCACATTTCATGCCAGTTATAGTCAAAATCTGTGGCATCACAAATTCAGAGGACGCGCAAGCCGCCATTCAGGCAGGCGCGGACGCGTTGGGCTTCGTTTTTTATGAGCGAAGTCCGCGCAAGGTTTCGGTGGAAACTGCGGCATCCATTATCCGGGAGCTACAGCCCTGGGTGGTGCGAGTGGGAGTTTTTGTGAACGCGCCTGAGGACCAGGTCGTGCGGGCGATTGGAGAATGTGGCCTGACTTTGCTGCAATTTCATGGAGATGAGCCACCGGAGTATTGTACGCAGTTTGGATTGATGAATATGAAGGCCTTTCGTATTCGCGACCGTGCGTCACTGGACAGCCTGAAACAGTACTCTACTGACGCCTGGCTACTCGACACTTATGTGCCGGACCTCATCGGCGGCACTGGACAGCCATTTAACTGGGACCTTGCCATCGAGGCGCAGCGCTTTGGGCGCCCGATTTTCCTGGCCGGAGGGCTGACTCCAGAAAACGTAGGCGAAGCCGCCCGACGTGTGCAGCCCTATGCCGTGGATGTGTCTAGTGGTGTGGAGGCGGCGCCGGGAAAAAAGGATCACGCGAAAGTACGGGCGTTTATCGAAGCAGTGAAACGTGAAGGGTAGCGCAGGTTTCCAACCTGCTGTATCGCCGATTTCCAATCGGCAGGCGTGGGAAATTCCAGCGGGTTTGAACTTGTCGTGCGGTCTGCAGGCTGGAAGCCCTGCGATACAGCAGATTGGAGGCGCTACAGTAGGGAAGCCCATCTTCGTAAAATGACCCCGTGAGAACCACGCCGTTTCCTTGTGCTTCCGGGATAGCTCGGTTACACTCTAACTATGCCGATCTACGAGTTTTACTGTGAGAAATGCGAGCGCGAGAGTGAGATCCTGGTGCGTTCCAGCAACTGGAGAGGCGCTCGATGCCCTCATTGCGGCTCGGCGAAACTCTCCAAAAAGCTTTCCGTGTTCGCATCGTCCACGGCGGGCAGCAATCCAGCGCCTTCCTCCTCTCGCAGCAACGCCGGTTGCTCCGGCTGCGCCTGTGGCGCAGGCAAGCACAGGCATTGAAGCCCTGGAAGCGCCGGCGTCTCGCCGGCGAGTCATCTAAAACCGACTAGAATCGAGCGGGACCGCTGCTCCCGTATCGGTCGGATTTAACTTATTTAACTCATTTAACCTATTTAACTCTCGCCGGCGAGACGCCGGCGCTCCCAGGAAACCCAAGCCGTCCGCCGCAGCTTCACGTTTCACGTCACTACCTCCCACGACTTCACCGCCGTTAAGTCCGCCACCGCCCACTCCGGCTTGTGACTTCGCAATTCCTCCAGCGAATGGCCGCCGGTGGCCACTGCCATCACTTTCGCGCCGATGGCACGGGCACAGCGAATGTCTAAAGGGGTGTCGCCGATGACCAGCGCCTGACCTGGCTCCAGGGATTCGCCCGTGAGACGGGCGCCACGCTCAAATGCAATCGCAGCGATCTGGTCCCGTTCCTCGTGATCATCGGCGAAGGCGCCTGTTTCGAACTCCTTCCAAAGGTCGAAGTGGCGCAGCTTGATCTCGGCGCCCAGCCGGATATTGCCCGTGAGCAAACCCAGCACTGGTGGCTGTGACACGGCTTTCAAACCATTGATAAACTCCCATACGCCAGGGCAAAGCCGCGTCCGGCTCTGGCGAATGATCTGGTCCAGCCAAAACACGTAGCGGTCGAAGAACCGATCGAAGTTGCCCGGGGTGGCACGGATTTGATGAAAACCAAAGAACTCACGCACCAGGCTCATGTCCGTGCGACCCGCAAATTTCAAGCGCTCGAAACCATCCACCGCGCCGAACTCGGTCTGGAACACTTTGGCGAAAGCCTTTACCCCGGCGCCGCCTGTATGACAAAGCGTCCCATCAATATCGAACAAGACGAGTCGGATTGGCTTTTGCATCTTGATCAGTTACAAGCCTGCCAGAGCGAGCATGAGTGTCGAGTGCCGAGTGTCGAGTGGCGAAAACCCAAGCAGCGCAGCGTTCTGCAGTACCCTCTCATTAACACCGCGGCTTTAGCCCGGTGCAAGAGCGAGGCACGGGAGGCAAACTGTTTCAACAGTTTGCCAGCTCATCTCGCAAGCCGTTGAAACGGCTTGAAGTATCGCCGAGATCCTCAGCACCGGGCTGAAGCTACGGTGTTAATGAAACAGATTCGGCTCGTTGTACTTTAACGCCAAAGGTTGTAAGCCGCTTGTGAATACTTCTCCCCGGCTAGTTCCTCAGCCCGAATATGCAAGGACTCGTCCGGCTCAAAATCATTCCACTGAATTGCAAACTGCTTTCGGGCCGCCACGACCACAGCCTGCTGCCACTCCACCGACGACAATGACGCTCGCGGAGATTGGACTGAGCCTTGAATGAGCAGCCCTTCGCGCCTTCGTCGCTGGGCTGCCCCGGCTATCTTCGTTCCGCCATAAATTACATCAAATCTCTCATAGCCCGAGAAGCACTGGCCGGGCAGAGTCTTCTTCGCGGCCGGCGCAAGCTCAGCGGCGATTCCCAAGCTGCACAGCGCATCCTTGATCAATGTGTGAGCCTTTTCATAGCTTTGATTGGCCCGCAACGAGTACCACTCGTCGTTGCTGGGAAAGCAGATACAATACGTCCAATCCCCGTTATGAGGCACCAGCCCGCCTGCCGTAGGACGCCGCACTAATGGCCGCAACAAGGTCAGCGGCTCTACTTCCTGATACCTCTGAAAATAACCAAACGACGCCGCGGGTGCGGTCCAGTTATAAAACCGCAGCACCGGCCTGCCCAGTCCGGGCATGGCCTCCAGCAACGCCTCATCCAATGCCATGTTCAGAGCGCAATCGGCGGGAGGAGATCTGAGAAGAAGCCATGTATTCTCGGTGGAGTCCACAAACGCGATGGATATTGCTGAAATTTCAAATTTCAAACTCCAGACTCCAAACAAACTTCAAGCTCCAAACTCCGAGGACAGTTCGAGGCGCCGGACTTGATGCTTGAAGTTTGGAGTTTCCTTGAAGTTCGAAGTTTGGTGCTTGAGGTTTCACTGGGCATCCATGGTTAAGCCCTAATCCTCGCACCCCCGATCTTTACCATCAAATTCATGCTCCAAACATACCCGGAAGAATCCCTCACCTTTGTCGCTACCGCTGTCACCAGCGCTGCCGCTTGAGAGTTTGGCCACTTTCGTTGCCTTCGCCACCAAATCCAGTCGCTCTTTCTCGAGTTTCGATGTGCGGTCGGCATCCAGAGAACGATCGAAATATTTTTTGCCTTCGATCCAGGTCTGAAGACATACAGTTTCGGAATCCAGCGGCGATTTGGACCAAATGGCGAAGTCCGCATCCTTGCCTGGCTCCAGCGAGCCCACATGCGAATCAATGCGAAGCTGTTTGGCCGGATTCAGAGTGACGAACTTGAGGGCCTCCGCTTCAGGCGTGCCGCCATACTTCGCGGCCTTGGCGGCTTCATCGTACAGGCGGCGAGCTAGTTCGGAAGAATCCGAATTGAAGGAAACGACCACGCCACGCTCGCGCATCAAGCTGCCGTTGTATGGAATTGCATCCATGACCTCGAACTTGTAAGCCCACCAGTCGGAAAACGTGGAAGCACCGGCTCCGTGCTTCGCGATTTCATCGGCCACTTTATAGCCTTCGAGCACATGCTGGAACGTGCCGATCTTCACGCCGAACGATTCCATAAGCCTGATGAGCATCAGGATTTCGTCCTGGCGATACGAATGGCAATGAATCCAACGCTTCCCCTCGATGATTTCGCCCAGCGCCTCCAGCTCCAGATCGCGCGCGGGCGAAAGTAGGGCAGGCGTCCCGCCTGTCCCTTTTTTCTTCTCGTAGTCCTGCCACTTCTCCAGGTACTCCTTCGCCGCCGTGAACCGGTTCGCGATAAAAGTCCGCACGCCCATGCGAGTTTGCGGAAACCTGGTGTTGATTTTCTCGCCCCAGTTGGATTGCTTCACATTTTCACCCAGAGCGAATTTAATTCCTGCCGGCGCTTCTTTGAAGACGAGATCAGTGGGCGATGCCCCATCCCGCAGCTTGATCACGCAATTCTGTCCCCCGATCGGATTGGCAGAACCGTGCAGGAGATTTGCTGCGGTCACGCCACCCGCGAGTTGGCGGTATAGATTTGCCGTTTCAGAATTGACTACGTCCTGGATTCGGACCATTGCGCTCGAGGGCAGCGTGGATTCGTTCACCGAGCCGAGAATCGCTGTGTGGCTATGGCAATCAATCAGGCCCGGTGTAACGTGCAATCCATGCCCATCAATCGCAAGCGGCGGGCCCGCATAGTCCGAGCGCGCGGCAAGCCCACTGCCAATCGCTTTAATGGTGCCGCCTACCACCAGCACATCAGCGTTCGTCAGCGTTCCATTTGGGCCACAAGTCCACACAGTTGCGCGCTCGATCAGCACGGCCTTCGGCTCGCTGATTGGACCTCGACCCTCCATCGGCGAGTGCGCGACACGAACTTTCTGCAACTGCCGCAGTTGTTCTTTCTTTTGGTCCTTTTTCTCCGGCTTCTTTTCACCCGTCGTGGGTTGTTCAGCAGATTTTTCGGCCTTTTCTGACTCTTTAGATTCAACCTCTGCGGGCTTAGGCTGCTTCTCAGGCTCCTCTTTGGCTTCAGTAGCTTGGGCTTGTTCGCTGGCGTCTTTCTTTGGTTTTTCGTCTCCGGCCGATCGGTAAATACGTCCGTCAACCCATACCTCGCTTACTTTGGCATCTGGATCGAAGTAGCTCTTTCCGGATACCACCGTAAGGTTGGCGAGCTTGCCAGGCTCCAGTGTGCCAAGTTGAGTTTCGATGCCGCAGAGTTGGGCAGGAACGGTGGTTAGAGCTGCAAGTGCGTCGGTTTCGGAAAGGCCACGGTCCAGGGCAAGGCGCAGGTTTTGGCGAAAGTTCTTTTTGTCGCTCAACCCGTATGTGGTCAGCGCGACGGGGCGGCCTTGTTGTCGAAGCAAGGCAGGATTTTCGGGGGCCCAATCCCAGGCGCGAAGCTGATCGAGGTTGATCTGGTCCCAATCTTCATCATTCGGCAGTTTCGGCAGAGTCGGAAAATTTAGCGGCACAATGAAAGTGGTGTCCGTGGCTTTGGCCAGGTCCGGCCGGCGCCATTCCTGGCCGGAAGAAACGATACAAAAAGTGGCGCCCAGCTCCAGGGCCATGCGCGCCGCGCGGTCCACCATCAACACGCTTCCGGGCTCGAAGACCACACGCATTTTCCCTTCCGCAGCCGGCTGCAACGCCTCGCGATCAGGAGCAAATGGGACCCGCTCGCGCTCGGTTGGATGTTTGAGATAATCGGCGCGATCCAGCGCATAGTGTTTCGTATCGAAGAAACTCTGGCGGACAGCCGCAATCACGCCCATCAGCGATCCTGGATAAGAACGATCATCGCGCTCGTAAGGCTCGAAAGCGATGTGTTGAAACACGTCCGGTTTGAGGACCTCGTGGTTGGGATCATCTTCCACAAGAGTCACAAGCGCGCTGGTGCCGCGTATGATCCCCTTGGCGGGAGCGATCAAGCCCACTGTGAAACCCAATTCGCGCAGCGGAGCGAGAGTCTTCTCCTTTGGCGAATAATCACTCACGGCGCGGTATTCCGGTCTGATCCTGGAAATTTCCGAGCCTGGTCCCGGACTGCCCATGTCCGTCTGAACGCCCGGCACACCGAAAAACTTAACGCCGGGCGACGTGAACGCGGTATCGATCGGCTCAGAGCCTAGTGTCGAAATCGGCGGGTTTGTGGAATCCAGCACCAGGTAGGAGTCAATGAACCCGGGATAAACCACTTTGTCGTGCATATCCCAGACGCGCGCGTCAGGCGGAATGTTGACATCCTTGCCGATAGCCGCAATCCGGCCATCGCGGATAACCAGTGTGCCGCCTTCAAGAACATCGCCCGGTTTTATGACCAGCTTCCCGCCAACCAGAGCGTGAACACCCGGAGGACGTGGTCGAAACCCTGGTGGCAACAATTCGCCGGATAGCGGAGCGCCGAGCAAATTCCCGCACACGATGGCGCAGATCGAAATCTGGACCGTAACCTTATACAGCGGGCCCGAAGTGGTGTTCATTAGATGCCGCCAATATTGCAATGTTGCTGACTTAAAACAAGTCAGCGGGAGGCGGGCTACCTTGCCGCAGGTATCAGTCGGATGCATCGTGACCGCGAGAGCCAATCACTTGCTGCCAATCGCAATCAGCTTGCTGCGGGTGCGAAAGAAGATCGTGCCGTCTGAAAGGGCGGGTGTGGCCATGCAGAGGTCGCCGAGGTTGTTGGTGGCGGCAGTGGAGAATTCGGTCTTCACCGGCACAACCAAAACCTTGCCGGTCTCGCCCGCAAAGAATAAGTTTCGCCCGTCGGACACAGGTGAAGCGGTGTAGCCTTGCGCCGGCCCCAACCGTTCACTGTAAGAAATCCTGCCGGTCACGCCATCGAAACAGCTCACCACGCCGGAGTCGGTACAACCGTAGAGCAGGTTACTCACAGCGATGGGGGTCTGCATATAGTTGCCATGGCGGGGATGTACCCAGGCAATGCCTGCGTTGGTTCCCTCAGGAGTGGCAGCCGTGATGTCGCCAGTAGCTGAAGGGCGAATGGCACGCATGGGCCGCAAGTTGCCGTGCGCACTGGTGAGGTAAATGAGGCCGTTGGCGAAGATGGGCGTTGGGACGGGAATGTCGCCGCCCCCGTTGAGCCGCCACAATTCCTTGCCGGTGGCAAGTTCGTAGCCCCCGGAATGATGCCAGCCATTCACCACGATCTCCGTGCGTCCGCCCGATTCGACGACCGCAGGAGAGCCCCAGGTCGGTACGTCCTTGCGTGCCGTGCGCCACAGCTCCTTGCCGTCGGCAAGATCAAAGGCGGCCAGAAATGAGTTCTTTAAGACGTCGCACAGCACGATGACTTTGCCATGATGAATAACCGGCGAACTGCCAAAACCCCATTCCGCCGAAGGCACGACGTAATATCCGGAATCCATCGGACCGAGATCTTTTTTCCAGATGAGCTTTCCGTCGGTGTCGAAGCAAAAAAGGCCCTCTGAACCGAAGATGGCCGCGATGCGGCGTCCGTCGGTAGCGGGCGTGGAATTGCAATGAGTGGATTTCGGATG
>PSRM01000372.1 GCA_003176045.1 Verrucomicrobiota bacterium
GATTCTCCCTCTCCCCTTCGGAAGGGGAGAGGGCCGGGGTGAGGGGTCTTTCGCGCAAGAGCCGTTCCTGGGAAGGAGTCCCTCTTGGAACACGACGATACGAAGGGACTCCTCACGTCGTCCCCTGCAGGGTGTCGTCATTCTGAGCATGTTGGAAATATGCGCGCTATGAATGCGGATGTTTATGCAGCAGGATGTGCGGCTTTTCAAGCCCATGAGCGAGCATCAGTTCCTCGTTGGCGAGAAGCGGAATCGTAGCTCCCTCCGAAATAAGCCGCCCGTTATCGAGTATGATCACACGGGAGCAGAGTTCAACCGCCAATTCCAAGTCGTGCGTAGCAACGATCTTGGCGCCGGGAAGTGATTGAAGCAGCGCTTTGATCTCGCGGCGGCCGCGCGGATCCAGGCCGCTGGTGGGCTCATCCAGGACCAGCACACTCGGTTTGCAGGCCAGAACTCCTGCCAGGCAAACCCGGCGCTTTTCACCCTGGCTCAGCCGATGAGGCTCACGGTCCTCGAATCCGCGCAGACCCACCAACCCCAGCGAATGTTCCACCAATGATTTCAAATGCCCGCCATCTACCCCAAACTGCCGAGGCCCGAACGCCACGTCTTCGAAGACCGTGGTCGAGACGATTTGATCGTCCGGATCTTGAAACAGAAGCCCAACACGCTGACGAACCGTATCCAGAGAGGCGGCTGTCACAGGCACGCCTCCGATCCACACGCTCGGCTTTGGCGACACGGACTCTGGCAGCAGACCATTGAGGTGAAGCAGCAGCGTGGATTTGCCAGCGCCGTTTGGCCCCAGCACCGCCACACACTCGCCGTCCGCCACCGAAAACGAGAGATCCTCCAGCGCCAGCCTGGAATCGAACCGCGGATAGCGATAGCTCAGGGAACGAACCTCAATGGCAGGGGTCATTGTGCTTGTTATTCTTGAGGATACGAAAAAAATCAGCAAATAGCGTTAGAAGGAGGCTGGGTATAACTGGCATCATTTCACAGGGCTACTGTTTTATCCGTCCCAGCGTCCCAAGCCCGGTGAACACGAGCGATTCTGCACTTTTTAGCCGTCCCACTACCCGTCCCAGGGATGGATGGATCCGTCCCACTGGCGGTTACGGTGCGGAAATTAACGCAAAGGCGCAAAGAAGCAAAGGCGCAACAAACAAACCACAGAGGCACAGAGGCACAGAGAGCTGAGGATTGTGATGAGTGCTCCCGGCTGGAGACCAAACTCCGGTCCGGCCCGTTCGCCGGGAGAGTGTCAGGCGACATCCCCCCCGAGAGTCGTTAACCCGTCAAAGGAGTGTAAAATCAATGGCTTACATTTAGCGAGCCGTTAAGCAGCCGTTAACAGCCGTTGCGACCCGTTACGGGCCAGAGTTGCTGGGGCGGATGCACCAACCTGGAGGGTTGCCATAAGATAGTTTGAAGTTCTCCACTCGATTGCTACGCTCTGCCGGAACAATGGCAGCGACATCCTTAAACGTTCTGGCTGTGGTGGGCAGCCTGCAAGGGGATTCTGTGACCCGGGTGGTCATCCTGCATGTGGCTGAATTGCTGAAGGCGGAAGGTTGCGTCGCGGACGTCCTTGATTTTAAGAACGAGCCGCTGGCGCTTTACAATCCAGATGTGGCCCACGAGTTGCCCGGCTATGCAGCCCTCCAAGGGCGCGTCGAGCGGGCGGACGTGATTATCCTGGGTACGCCGGATTACCACGGCAGCATCAGCAGCCCGATGAAGAACTTCCTGGACCATTTCTGGGAGGAGTTTGCAGGCAAGCTCTTCGTCACCATCGTTGCCTCACACGAGAAGGGACTTACGGTGACAGACCAGTTGCGGACTGTGGCGCGGCAATGTTACGCCTGGACGCTCCCCTACAGCATCTCGCTCATGGAAGATGAAGATGTTAAAGGCGGACAAATTGTGAGCGAATCGCTGAAACGAAGGCTTGAGATGGCAGTGCGCGATTTGCGAGTGTATGGTGAAGTTTTGGCGCGGCAGCGAAAAGCGGATTTGGTGGGGATGGAGCCGGGGTTTATGGCCAGGCACCGGCCTAAATGAGTTAATTAAGTTACATGGTTAAATGGTTACATGAACGGACCGCGAACGCCCATTCGCAGAGACGAGGCCGACTAATCTCCCTCTCCACCGCCGAGGGGGAGAGGGCTGGGGTGAGGGGGACTTTGTTCCGGAGCGTACACTCCGATTTCTTGCCGCACGCTAATCGCAATTGTTGAGCCCTGATAAAATGCCTACGCAACCAGCTCAGATTGATCCTGGAGTGACTGAAAACAGCCCGCCGGGAGAATTTACGGTTCGGGCCGTGATCCTGGGAGCGTTGCTGGGGATTGTGTTTGGAGCTTCGTCGCTTTATTTGGTGCTTAAGGTGGGATTAACGGTCAGTGCTTCGATTCCGGTGGCGGTCATCTCGCTGGCGTTGTTCCGGTTGTGGTCCAAAGCGGGCGGGCGCGACGCAACCATTTTGGAGAATAATATTGTTCAGACGGCAGGTTCCGCGGGTGAATCAATCGCTTTCGGCCTAGGCGTGACAATGCCGGCGATCATGATTTTGGGGTTCGATCTGGAAATTGGGCGTGTGATGTTGGTGGGTTTGCTGGGAGGGTTATTGGGGATCTTGATGATGATTCCTTTGCGGCGGGCGCTGATCGTCGCGCAGCATGGGCAACTTAAGTATCCGGAAGGCACGGCGTGCGCGCAGGTGCTGAAGGCCGGGGCAGCGCAGGGGGAGGGTTCAGGGTTCAGGTTTCAGGATGCAGAGTTGAACGCGGGAATGGAGCAAAAACGCGCGGACGAGGCCGTCCGCGCGCCGACGGCGCTTCGCGCCTCGACCATCTTCACCGGCCTGGGCATTGGGCTGGTGTATCGGACGCTGATGTCGGCGCTGCGTTTCTGGAAAGACACACCGGAAAAGATTTTTGGGCCTCCTTTCAAGGGCGGAGTCATTTCTGCGGAGATCACCCCTGAGTTGCTCGGTGTGGGGTACATCATAGGGCCGCGGATTAGTTCGATCATGGTGGCGGGAGGCGTGCTCAGCGGGCTGGTGCTGACGCCTTTCATAAAATTTTTCGGCGATGCGTTGAACGGTCCGCTCGCGCCAGGAAAGAAACCAATTGCGGAAATGAACCCTTCGGACATCCGCAGCGCTTACGTGCTCTATATTGGAGCGGGAGCAGTGGCTGCCGGCGGCATTATCAGCCTGATCCGGTCGCTGCCAATCATAGTGCATGGCATCCGCTCCGGCCTTTCCGATTTTCGGGCCGCTGTCGTAGCGCATACCGGCGTTTTGCGCACGGAGCAGGATTTGTCCATGAAATTCGTTGCAGGGGGCATTGTGGCTTTAATTCTGGCCATTTTAGCCGCGCCCCAATTGCACATGAACATTCTGGGCGCGATTTTGATCATCGTGTTCGGATTTCTTTTCGCGACCGTCTCCTCGCGGCTCACGGGCGAGATAGGTTCGTCCTCCAATCCGATTTCTGGCATGACGGTCGCCACACTTCTGCTCACATGCCTTTGCTTTCTGGTGGTCGGCTGGACAGGCGGCGCCTATTACGTTACGGCACTTTCGGTTGGCGGCATCGTCTGTGTCGCAGCGTCGAACGCCGGTTCGACGTCCCAGGACCTTAAGACAGGCTTCCTCATCGGTGGCACGCCGAAGCATCAGCAGGTGGCCATCCTGATTGGCGCGGCCGCAAGTGCTTTGGTGCTCGGTCCTATTCTGTTGGGGCTGAACGATACGGCTACGGTTTATGTGCCTGCAAGCCCTGGAGCCCCGGAAGTGCGGGACGCAACAAAGCTTTCCGGTTTGAAAACGGAAGTGTATCCCGGATCTCCAGGCATCGGCGCAAAAATCGCCGCCCTGTTTGGCGAAAAGGTTCAGTTGGAGACGGGCGCTCCGCAAAAATATTATGTGTGGTATCAGCCTGATACCGCAGGCGGGAGCAGCACCAAATTTTTACTCGATGCGTCGGGCAAAGCTGTGTGGCTTGTGGACCCTGGCATAAACGGTACGGTCACAAAGCGGCCGGACGGCACGCCAGTCCACAAATTCCTCGCGCCGAAAGCGACGCTGATGAGTTACATCATCACCGGAATGTTGGATAGGAAACTGCCCTGGGGGCTGGTGCTCTTTGGCGTCATGATTGCCGTGGCCCTGGAATTGTGCGGTGTCTCCTCGCTCGCTTTTGCCGTCGGCGTTTATTTGCCGATTTCGTCCTCAACCCCGATTTTTGTCGGAGGCCTCGTGCGGTGGCTAGTGGACCGGCGCTTGCGCCACAGCTTGCGCGAGCACAAATTGGACGAGGCCGAACTCGCCGCCGAGACTGACAAAAGTCCCGGTGTGCTGCTGGCTTCGGGTTATATTGCGGGCGGGGCGATCGCGGGCATTCTCATCGCTTTCCTGGCCGGCGCAATGCCGGACCGGGACAGCAGGATCAACAGTTGGGCTGAGGCGAAGAATCCATTTTTTGATGGGGCAAATGCCGATTGGCTGGCGCTCCTGCCGTTCTTGTTGCTGACGGGGTATTTGTATTGGGTGGGCAGACAGGCAACGCGGGCAAAACAGAGCACGAACGGGATGAGCTTGGAGTAGGAAAAAGCGCTCCCGATGGATCGGGAGCGCAGTCCAAAAGCTTCGCCAGCAGGGCGATGGCTTGGAAGTCGCGGCGCGTCTTGGAGTACGCCAGTCCTCTGGCGCTTTGGCTGCGCGGCTAAAAAGATTACCCTCCTTCCGGAGCTTGATACTCGCCGGCGAGACGCCATCGCTCCCAGGGTTCAAGCCGGGCGCTTGTAGCTGCTCCGAATACCCCAGGCCGCAACCATCACCATGCCAAAAACTGGCAGAGCAACAGCGATCGGCTCGGGTATGATGGAGTCAATCTCGAGCGACCAATTCACGAGCGTGCCCTGATCACCGCCGGATTGGTCGGAGAAGAAGATGGTCCAACTACCATTGGGTTGCTGGCCGTTGAAGCTGGAAAGGGTTCCGCCATCCGGCGCCCAAGTACCGGTAAGCTGGCCATTAGAGTTATAAACGGGGCTGTGGTCCTGGTAGTTGTGGATGCTGAATGCGCCCGAATCGCTTAATTCGAACTGCACACCCAGCGAGGTGGGTCCGAACCCGGGATTGCCGTACCCGAATGGGTCGCTTCCGGAAGTGCCGACGCGATTGAGCAAAGGTACAAGGATGCCGTTATAACTCAAATAAGCGTAGTAGTCGCCGTTGTAGCCGCCGGAGATGTTGAAGAACACGTTCACCTTCGAGACTGCGTCGCCCGCGCCCCAGCCGCTGACGTTCATGTGGAGGGCCACGCCGTTGGGGTCGCCATCCGGGATGACCTGATTGATGGTGCCGCTGGAGTAAAGGGCGGCATGGGCGGGCAGAGCCAAGGTTAGAAGCAAGCCCGAAATCCGAAATCCGAAATCCGAAATCCGAAGGCCGAAGCTCGAAACAAACGCCAAAATCGAAACTCGAGAGGGCACACCAAACCGGGCGACACCTTGCTGGACCCCACGGGTGAAAACGATTTCGGACTTCGGACTTCGGACTTCGGATTTCACTCTGTTGCTTCGGGCTTCGGATTTCGGATTTCGGATTTCACTCTAGTACTGCCACTTGGAGCGGTAAAACCGCGCGTCGTTTGTCGCGTTGCTGTCAATGACTGTCCAGATGCCGCTGCTCGGAGCATTGGTGGTAACCAAGTCGAACCAGAGGGCGCTGGGGCCCAGGTTTGTAGCATATTGGGCTACATAGGTCAATCCTGGGACACCGGCAAAAGTCAGGATGTTCGTTCCGGAGCCACCGGACGAAATGCTGAGATTATTCGTGCTGGTGACCGAGGTGGTGGTGGAGATGACGATCGAGTTGGTGGCAAAGCGGTGGCTGTCGCCAGGCCGATAAGGGGCGTTGTCCGTGATGATGTAGTTGATGCTGTCGAGGTTGTTATCGGCCGTGTTGGTATAGAAGAGATAGGTGCTGTTAGTGATGACCGTATAACCGCGAGCGCTCTTCATTGCTCCGCTGATGCTCTCGAAATGGTGGAGCAGCCGGGCGTAAGCATCCGGGTGACTGGTGAGGTTGGCCATGATGCTCGGGATATTGATCTTAATCGTCTGGCCGGCCGTGCGAGTGTAATTGGTGGGCATTGCTATCGGGCCGTGATCATTTGTGAACACGACCTTGATCGAGCCTTGCTGGAGCAGGAACTGGCCGCCCGCGAGGTCGTTGCTGAAGGCTGAGGTATCGAGGTTCATCAGCGTTGGATCATAGTTTGTGAATGTGCCGCTGGCCACGGTCCAGGTGTAACTGGTGTCCTTGTTGAAGTTGGTGACTGAGCCTGGAGCGCCGGTCCCATCGAGTGAGGTTAGTTTCAGATTGAACGGGTTTCCGCTCGTGGCTTGCAGGCCGATAGTGCCGGAAACGGTGAGGCTGTCGTAGCCAACGCCGGCGGCATTCGGCGCATCAATCACTTTGACGACATTCGTGCCACCACCCTGGAGCAAGGTTGAGCCTGTATTGGTGAGTGAGTTAATTCCGCTCGGGAACAGCGTTGCGCCGCTGCCCACAGCAATCACGCCAATGACAGTGCCTCCACCGGAAAGGCTCTGGCCACTGCCCAGGGCCAGCGTTCCGTCGGACCGGCCTGTCACGTCCAATGTTCCCGAGGCACCGACGCTGATGTTCGGGCTGTTGGAAATCGAACCTGACAAGGCCAGGGTGCCTGCGCTTACCACAGTAGGTCCGATGTACGTGTTATCGCAGCCCAAAGTCAGCGTGCTGAGGCCGAGCTTGTTCAGCCCACCACTACCCGAGATGCTGCCGCTGCCGGTGATGGTGTAATTCTTGGTGGAGTTGTTCGTCAGGCTGGTGGGGGCAACGGTCGTTCCAAGTGAAATGGTTGGCGAGGTGGTGCTGGCGCTGTCATCCAGGAGAATGTCGTAGCCATCGCAATAAGTAGCCGGATTGGTGGCACCGTCCTGCCAACTCCCCGCGATGGTACTGAACTGCCACGCGCCGTTGCTATCAATCCATTTCAGCGGCGTTTGCAACGAGTCAACTACTTTGGAGTTGCCAGTCATGTTATTTCTGCACGAGGTGCTGCCGTTGTTGGCCTGAATCGTATAAGTACCGGCCACAGTCTGCGCTCCAAAGCTGATGGCTGATCCGTTGCCCGCCATGGGCGAACCGACCGCTGAGCCGTTCCGATAGAGCTGATAGTTGATACCGCTATCTGAATTATCCAGGCCTACGGTCACACCTGAGCCGCCCGTGCAGAACGCGCCGCCGCCGGTAGCGTTGCGGGCCGTAGGCAAAGCGAAGATGCTGGCGGTCAGCCCGGTAGGCTGAGTGGGCGAGTAGTTGCCGTTACCAGTGCCAACAATCGAGGCGCCGCTCACCGTCACACCCTTGCCATTACCGACGCTGGAGTCGGCAAAAGCACCCGATGGGCTGCCATCGGCGGAAACAGAGTCCACATTGTAAGGCTTGCCGTCCCCAGTTGAGCCGCTCCCGGCGGGTTCCGTGGCCTGCAGGGTCCCGCTGCCGGAAAGCGGGTCGCTGGTCGAGCCGTCGAAGCATTTATTGTTAGCACTCAGGCCGGAAATCGTGAGCGGTTTTTGGCTGATTGTGGCTGAGGCTGCGCTTTGAGTTGCAAGGCCGTAGTTGGCTGCCTGTCCACCGGCAAGACTCACACCCCCGAACGTGACTGAATTCGCAGAGGCAACATCCTTGCTGTTGTAAGTGCCCGTAGCCGAGCCAGTAACGCTCACGGTGTCGCCCGTGTAAGGCATGCCATCGCCGGTCGAGCCCGCGCCTGGCGCTTCGGCGGACTGAAGACTGCCGGGCGAGCCACTGACTGTGGCGCCCGTAGTGCCGTCATAAACTTTGCTGGCGGGCACGGAAAGCCCGCTCATCGTCAACGCTTTGGCAGTGATCGTCGCTGAAGCTGCGCTCTCAGTCGCAAGGCTGTAGTCCGGGGCCTGACCTCCGCTAAGGCTCAAACCACCGAAGCTCACAGAACTGGCCGTGGGGACATCCTTGCTGTTGTACGTACCGGTGGCCGTGCCACTCAGGTTCACCGTGTCGCCGGTGTAAGGCTTGCCGTCGGCCGTCGAGCCGGCGCCAGGCGCTTCAGCCGATTGGAGATTGCCGGGTGAACCGCTGACTGTCGCTGTGGTCGTTGCGTCATACACCTTGCTGGCGGGCACCGAAAGACCACTCATAGTTAATGGCTTGGCGGTGATCGTAGCCGACGCGGCGCTCTGTGGGGTGAGGTTATAATTGCCCGACTGCCCGCCCGTTAGGCTCACCCCGCCAAAGCTGACGGAACTGGCTGAGGGCACGTCTTTGCTGTTGTAGGCGCCCGTGGCCGTGCCGGTGGTGGAGACCGTGTCGCCGGTGTAGGGCTTGCCGTCAGCAGTCGAACCTGCGCCAGGTGCTTCGGCGGATTGAAGACTGCCAGGTGAGCCGCTAACGACCGCAGTGGTCGTGGCATCGTAAACTTTGCTCGCAGGAACCGAGAGGCCGTTCATGGTCAGGGATTTCTTCGTGATTGTGGCCGGAGCTGCGCTTTGAGTGGTCAGATTATAGTCGCCCGCCTGCGCGCCCGTAAGACTGACCCCTGCGAAAGTTACTGAACTGGCGGTGGCCACGTCCTTGCTGTTGTAAGTGCCTGTGGCCGTCCCGGTCAGGCTCACGGTATCGCTGGTGTACGGCTTGCCGTCGCTGGTCGAGCCGCTGCCGGCCACTTCGGCGGCTTGGAGATTGCCCGGCGAGCCACTCACTGTGGCTCCGGTGGTGGCATCATAGATTTTGGTGGACGGCACAGACAGGCCGCTCATGGTCAGTGCTTTCGTGCTAATGCTCGCGCTCAAGGTAGGCGCAGTCAGGGTATAATTGCCGCTGCCGGTCCCCGTGAGCGAAAGCCCGCTCGCTGTGATGGTCGTGGCTGTTCCGACGTCTTTGCTATTGAAAGCGTAGCTCGCCGTCCCGGATAAACTCACGCTGTCGCCGTTGCCCGTGTAAGGTTTGCCGTCGGAGGTATTCCCTGTTCCCGTGCTCTCAGCGGTTTGGAGAGCCGCGCTGCCGCCCGGCGAGGCCCCGGTCGTGGCGTCATAAGTCTTGCCGCCGCCGCTCAGGGTGCCTTGCGCGGTCAGTGCTTTGGTCGTGATCGTCGCGGAGGCGGGACTCTGGATGGTGAAGGTATAACTGCCAGCCTGCGCGCCGGTAATACTCAGGCTGCTGAAAGTCACTGAGCTGGCGGTGGCCACGTCTTTGCTGTTGTAAGCGCCAACGGCTGCGCCGCTGATACCGACCTGATCGCCTGTGAATGGTTTGCCGTCGCCGCAAGTGCCGCCGGGGAAGGTCTCCGAGGCCTGGAGCGCGGGGGTTCCGCTGACCGTCGCTCCCGTCGTGCCGTCATAGACCTTGCTGGCCGGCACCGAGAGGCCGCTCATAGTGAGGGCTTTTGGCGTGATCGTGAGTTGAGCTTTGAGGGAGTTGGTAACACCTGCGTTGTTGAAAGCCAGGGCGTAGTAAAGGTCGCCGTTATTGCCGGCAGTGGAGTAAGACGAACTGGTTGCGCCGGAAATCGCCTGGTCGCCCTTGTCGAGGCCGGCCCAATTACCGGAGTAATTGTCGGCGCTATCGTAGTTATTGCCGGCGTAGAGATTGTTGAAGAACAGATCGTTGGCGCTGCCTGTAGAAGTGTTGTTGTTATAGACCACGAGTTTGGCCGGCCCGCCTGTGGTTGCAAAGGTGCCGGCATAGGCCACCGTAGAGCCGCCGCAAGGCGTAATAAGGATCGTATAACTGGCCGGGCTTCCGTTTCCAACGATCACTTCCACACGCAATCCGTTCCGGGTGAACCCGACGCTGGTGGTCGTGTTACCGCTCGCATCGGTGAATCCGTAAAACGAGCCGCCGCCGTTGAAATAGAAGGAGAGCAACAGCGCACCGCTGGAATTCTGAAGAGTGAACCCATTTTGTTTGCCGCTGTCCACCCCGCCGTTATCCATATCAATCTGGAAAACCTGGCCGCTGGTCAGGGCGGACGGGAAATTTCGGCTCAACGACTCGCCCGAGCTACCGCCGAAAAGCCCCCAGGAATTGCCACTGGAGGTATTGATGTCGGCATTGCCGCTGAAACTGTTGCAGTTTGCGCCGCCGTTGTTGTTGTTGGCCGAGCTGCCCAGGTAAGTGCCTCCGCTGCTGGCGCCAACAGTCCAGGCGCTGCCCCAGCCTGCCTTGGAATTCTTTAACCAGACGTACGAAGGGGTGGTGCCCGAGGCAGAAGTGGTGAAGGTTGCGTTCTGCCCATAGCAGGCGCTTTGCGCCGTCGGCTGAGTGGCAACCGCAGGCGCGCCAGGCGCCACCACTGAATAATCGAATGTGCCGTTGGCAACGCTATCGCCGTTGAATCCTTGTACGTGCAGATACCATGTGCCGCCACTCGTCGGCACGCCTGTTACGGTACCGCTCGACCAGTTGGCTTCACTGCCGCTGAAGCTATGCGTGGCGGTTTGGTCGAAGACGTACTTATAATGGTCGAGCGTCCCGGCGCCGAACCCACCCACCGCCGTCCAGACGACTCGACCGGGGTTCGACTGATCGGCTGAAACCGTGCTGGAGGTCGGCGCCACCGACAGCGTGTACTTTGCCGTCGAACCCGTCTGGGCAGTCGTGTTGTTCCAGTTCCCGCGCGTGCCGCTGTTATTGTCGCGAGCTTGCAGCGTGTACGTATATTGGGTGTTTGGACTGAGGCCCGTGTCGGTCGCCGAGGTGCCCGTGCCCCAGGCGGAAACGACTGTCGAGCCACCGCGATAGGCCTGCACGCCTACATCACCACGAATATAATAGTTATTGGCATCCGTGTTGTTGCTGATATTGCCGGCTGCTTCAGTGGCGCTGTTGGCAGTGCCCACGCCCTGGTCGAGCGGTATGGCCCATCCTAGGGAAATGGAGGTTGTGCTGGCGGCGGAAACGCTCGAAAACGTCGGATTAACCGGCGCCACGTTGTCCACATAGACATCGAAATACTTCGCGTGACCGCTATCAAATGTCCAGCCGCCGGTGGAACCGCTGGCTTGGCCAGAGGTGCGGCCTGACTGACTCACAGCGAAGTAATGAAAACGGCGGTGGCCCGTCACACCGGTAATCACATCGGCCCATGTAGTGCTCGTGGGATTTCCAGACACAGGCGCAAAGTTGGAATCCACTCCGCCCAACCCGTAGCCCCACATGTACTGCATAGTCTTCCAATAAGGCACGCCGGGCGAAGGGGAGGTCGAAGCCGCCGACGTCCCACCGGCGTTGAAGCCGGTGCTGTTCGTATAAAAAACGGCGGCCACGGCTGGCGTACTGAACGAGTAGGAAAAATTCGTCACCGTGATTGTCGGGAACCAGGCGTCCTGCTCGTAACCGACGCTAAAACCTCCGTAGCGGTCGCCTTGAAGAGTCACAGCAGGTTCCATTTGGTGGAAATCTGTACCATTGTGCAAGCTGATCACGCCACCCGAACCACCGCCGCCTTGATGCACCTTGAATATAACACGATTCCACCCTGCAACCATTCCCGCCGGCAGAAAGCGGTCCTGGTCCCACGTCACGCCGCGCGCAGCGTTGTTGTCGGCAATCAAGCTTCCGTTCAACCATATCCGATCGCCGTCATCTGAGCCGACACCCCACTGCGGGCCGGCGCCGGTGGCTGTGTTTACCCAACAAAAGGCATACTCGTCGCAGTTTGCGCAAGCGCCGATGCCGCCAACGTTCGCGTTGCCCTGAAAGTTGAGGTAGTTAGGATAGCTGCAGTTGCCCGGCGAAGAGTTGGCCCCGCAGTCGCCGGTCTGCACGCGCGCGGGCGTCTTGCCGCCATAAAGATTACTGGCGAAGTAGTTCCCGTGCGTGGTGTCAATGGCGCCATACACATAGATGCCGCTTTCGCCAAAGGGTGGAGTCCAGCCTACAGTGCTCACACCCGCCGTGTTGCCGTAGCCACCCCAAACGATCCAGTCGTTCAAATAAACCCATTTGTCCCCATACATGTTGATCTCGCGGCCGGCCTCAGGTGCAAAGCCGCAGATGCTGCCGCAGCCGCCATTGACGTCTTCGTCCGCATTGCGATAAATGCCGTTGTAATTGTATTGGTCGCAAGTCTCGCGATCGAAGGCTGATTGCCAACTACAGGTATGGGCACAATCGTTCCAGGTGGAAGTCTCGCCGGTCAGGCCGCCAGCCTGATTGCGGTAGCGCATGGTTAGGATAGTGTCGGCCTCATTGCCGGAGTTGACCCATTGCAAATGAATGTATCCGCGCCCATTCCACGCAAAGCCGCAGTTAAAGGTCATATTGAAGCCGCGGGCGCTGCAAGCGGTGAAGCGGTCAAAAATATACCAGTACGTCCCACAATCGCCCGAGGTAGCCCAGCCGCCGCCGAAACTCGTGGGGTTGATATCCGAATTGCCCCACCAAGCTTGGGTAGAGCCCGGCTTGGCCAAAAGAGTGAT
The DNA here is from genome assembly GCA_003176045.1 of Verrucomicrobiota bacterium. GTDB lineage: Bacteria > Verrucomicrobiota > Verrucomicrobiia > Limisphaerales > UBA8199 > PSRM01. Next base: position 12,532 of record PSRM01000372.1, read on the forward strand.
CAAGGCCAGGGCGCACAGCGCCGGACGCAGGACGCGGCAGGTGCATAGGATTGCAGGTCGCGAGTCGCGTGGGCGGTTGCCGGAGGCAATTGGCGATGTGTTCATAATAGTACTGCGCATTTACTCGGATCGACAGCGAGCGGGGCATGCATTGTGCCCAAAACGCTGGCCTTCGGGGCTGGAAAGAAAGACCCCGTGATAGCCCATAGGAAGCGGATGGCACGCATCCTCATCGGTCTTCAACATGGCAGTCTGAACGATTTAATAAGAAATCCAGAGGGAAGTCAATAGAATTTTCTTGGCTATTTGCGGATTCCCTACGGACTTGACCCGATGTTATCCTCAATGGCCGCTTGTGAGCGACGCCCAATCGTATTTAGTTTTTGTGTCCTGGCCAACCGCCAGCGGCCTTCTGCTCTTTGGATTCTGGAGCTATGTCAAGGCACCGCTGGCTAGCTGGAGATGGGTGCAATTGGGGATTGGGAATGGGCTTGTCGGCCTGTTTTTCGCCACCTTGGTTTTCCTGGGCGTAGAAAGCTGGTATCGATTTGCGCTGGATAGAACGGACTCGTTCGCCTGTACCAAAGGCAGCTTGCGTTGGTTCGAACGTCACTATCAACTCAACACGATGGGATTTCGGGATGATGTTGAGTATTATCCACGCTTCCAGCCCAGCAAGCGCCGGATCGGGTTCCTGGGAGATTCATTTGTCGTGGGTCACGGGCTGGCCAATGTGGAGGACCGATTCGCCAACCGCGTGCGCAGGAGCCACCCTGAATGGGATGTGATGGTGTGGGCTTTCAATGGGCTGGACACTGGGGAGGAATACAGTCTGCTCCAACGAATCGCCGGAGAAGGCTGGCAGTTGGACGAGGTGGTGCTGGTGTATAACCTCAATGACATCGGTGACCTGGCGCCCGAGTGGACAGATGCCCTTAAAAGATTTCGAGAGGAAAGCAAGCACGAGAATTGGCTGGTGCGGAACAGCTATTTTGCCAGCGCAGTGGCGTATCGCCTGAGAGCGAGGCGAAACCCGGAAATGGCCGACTATTACCATTTTGTTCTGCGAGCGTACCAGGGTCCTTTGTGGGAGCGGCAAAAGAAGAGGCTGGCAGCCATCCAGACGCTGATACAGTCTCAAGGAGGCCAGATGCTGGCGGCCACGTTCCCGTTCGTTCACAAACCCCTGGAAGCGAGCTATGAATATCGCTTCGTTCACGAGCGACTTGCGCAGTTCTGGCGTGACCGCGGCGTGCCGCACCTGGACCTGCTACCGGTGCTGCAAGGATTGCCGTGTGCAAAACTAATGGTTAATTCTACAGATGCGCACCCGAGCGCGTTGGCCAATCGTCTGGTCGCCCAGGCGATCTGCGCCTTCCTGGAAACCAACGTGGCTCCGCGCTCGGCCGACGCCATCGCCGCGCTTGGTCAATGCGATCAGGCCGCGCGCTCAACGACGCCCACGGAGGCAATTGCGCATTATGAGGAAGCCCTGCGGTTGAACCCGAAACTGCCCGAAGCCCACAATGAGCTGGGCGGTCTTCTGTTTCAGCAACGGCGCGCCCACGAAGCCCGATTGCACTTCGAGAAGGCCGTTGAGTTACGGCCTGCGTTCGCACAAGCGTGCGACAGCCTGGCCTGGGTGCTGGCCACAAGCCCGGAGGCCCAGGAGCGCGATGGCAAGCGGGCGGTCGAGTTGGCCCGCCGCGCCGAGGAGCTTACTGGTGGAATGAACCCGATGGTAGTGGCCACATTAGGCGCCGCTTATGCGGAGGCGGGAGTGTTTTCAGAAGCTATCAAGGCCACTCAAAGCGCTCTGGAAGCTGCTGAGAAGAGTAACGCCACCGCGGTAACCAGCCGGCTGCGGCAAAGACTGGCGCTTTACCAGGCTGGCAAACCCTATCGTGATGAACAATATGCGGGGCCTTGATGTGCGGGCGTTTGCCACAGGCGCGCGGCCTTCAGGCCGCTTCACCTCACGACCAGGCTGCGGGCTGTCTTTTTCCAGCGCGCCCACCCAAAGGACATTGAAGCGGCGTAAACGCCGCGCTCCTCGGCTAAGGTCGGTCCAACATGAGCGCGGGCCCTGCCCGCCCGAAGGAGATGATGGCCCTCACAACTGACTCTACGCTTGAGAAATTGAAAAAGATCTTGCGAAACCCGGCCCTTCAGAAATCCATCCTTGTGGCGGCTGTTGCCCTCCTTACGCTCGATCTGCTGGAATTTCCAAGACACCCGTACAGCCCGCAACATGATTTGTCGAGCCACGCTACGTTCGAGTATTACGCTGCCAAACATTTTCAATTCGGCAAGGAGGTTTTCCAGAACGTCGGACCTTACGGCTATGTTCACTATGCCGACGGGTATGCCGGGTTTATCCCAATCCGGAAAATCGTGCTGAAGAACATCTTTCGCCTGATTCTCCTATCGCTCGTTTTATGGGCCGGCGGACGGATGCCACCCGGTGCACCCAGGAGTTTTTGGTGGCTCTGCTTTTTTGCGGTTCAATGTTTCGTTCATGTTTCGTCGTTCGCTTCTGGGGCAAAGATGCCAGGCGCGTTCCCGGAAGTTGAATGGGACCAGCCTTATGGGATTTTGGCCGTTTATTTGTCGGCGCTTTACCTCCTGCAGGAGCGGACGGACCTCAGCTACTTGGTGTTCTCCAGCGGATTGCTTTGCTTCCTGGCGTTCACCGCACTGACGAAGCATACGCTCTTCGTCGCTGCCAGTGGGGCGATCATAGCGATTTCGATGCAAGAGATGTTACGGAAGAAATACTCGCAAGCCATTAAGTTCCCGCTTGGATTTTGCTTGTTCCTAGCCATCCATTGGCTGCTGGCAGGACAAGATTTGATGAATCTGCCTGGGTACCTGCGCGGCATCTTTGCTTTCTGCAGCGGATACAATGATGGCCGGCATTCAGCTTACGGCGCACCCTTGCAAATCACTATTGCCGGCTCGCTGCTTCTGGGGGTTTTGATCCTGCGTAGCCTGTTGAATTGGCGGATTGGCCAGGCCGGTTTTGCCCGTCCTGCGATTGAGTGTTCGTTCCTGGCCCTTGCATGGAAACACGGTTTCATCTCATCTGACATCTGGCATATTGTTGAATTCTGCGCCACAGCCGCCCTCCTGATTCCACCGCTCCTTTTCCTTCCTTCGGGTACGCAATGCGGCCCCGAATCGAGGCCGATATCGCGGTTTGTGTGGGCTACTAAGCCTGTCTGCAACTGGTGCGTCCTTGGGTCCTGCACGGGACTAATCCTGCTGGTGCTGCAACCCTGCACGATTTCTGCCGGTGCCGGAGGGGACTTCGGCTACAGCCTGAACTATCTCAAAACCCGTTTGGCCAATAACTTCAACTGGCTAACAACGCCTCAGGCGAGCTTGGAAAAGATGCGCGGTGAGTTGCGGGAAATGGAGGCAAGGTTTTCTCTTCCCCAAATTAAAGCCCGGGTAGGCGGCGAGGGCGTGGACTATTTCGGAGACCGCCCCGGCCTCGTGCTGCTCAATGGCCTCAGCTATCACTCGCGCCCGATGCCGATCCCATTCGCCGCCTGGCACCCTTTTCTGCAAAAGGCGAATGAAGACTTTTACCGCAACGCTCAAACGGCGCCACAATTTGTAATCTGCGATATTGCCCAGTTAGGGGATCGGTTCACACCGCAGTGTGACGCGCTCGCAATGAGCGCCTTACTGGATAATTACCATCCGGTGCTCACTGATCACGGGCTTTCGCTGCTGGAAAGGAACTCATCCGCTTTATGCACGAAATCTAAAAGAGCCTATTTAAGTTCCCTGACGACCCAATTTTTCACCCTGGTTCCGCTCCAACAATGGCGCAATCAAACGATTTGGATGCAAGCAACCATCAGCTATTCGTGGATGGGGAAGGTGCGATCGCTACTCTACACCACCCCACCTTGCTTTATCGTGTACCGCCTGGCAGGTGATCCCAAACTACACAAGAAAAGATTTGTGACCTCCCTGGGGTCCAACGGCTGTCTGCTGACTCCATTGATCGGCGATAATGGAGCCCTGGTTGGCCTTTTTTCAAGTGCTGGATCGAACTCTTTGAATCAGGTCGAGGAATTCGGGTTTTCCGTTGATCGTGGAAGTCAGAAGTATTTTCAACCCGACATTCGGATAAGCTTCTACCAACAACCGTTGCCGCCTTGAGCGTCCATCCAACTCGCCTATCATTGACGACCGTGAAACACGGTGATCAACCGGTGGCTCCGGGGCGGAGCGCCGACGGCCACGGAGCGCGCACAGCCTTGTCCGCGCGGACAAGGCTGTCCGCTCTCCAATTCTCACGCGGGGATTGGCTGCTTGCCCTACTTCTCGTGTGCGGGACCGTTCTCGCCTACCAACCGGCCTGGCAGGCAGGGTTCATCTGGGATGATGATCGGTACGTAACTAACAACGAACTTCTCACAGCCCCTGATGGACTGAAGCGGATTTGGTTCTCGCTGGATTCTCCGTCCCAGTATTTTCCGTTGGTATATACGACGCTGCGGCTTGAGCGGGCCATCTGGGACTTCAAGCCGAGTGGATATCATTGGGTAAATCTGCTGGTTCACGCAGCAAATGCGCTGCTCGTGTGGAGGCTATTGAGACGATTGGAATCACCAGCGGCCTGGTTCGGCGCGGCTTTATTCGCTCTGCATCCTGTGCAAGTCGAATCCGTGGCATGGGTCACGGAACTTAAGAACGTGCTTTCGTTGTTTTTTTACCTGCTCGCGCTTCTGAGTTGGATGGGGTTTCTCAAATCCGAAAACCGAAGGCCGAAAGCCGAAACCGAAAGTCAGGGCGGAGGCCGAGGGTCGGGGGTCGACGGTCGAAGGGACAAATCACGTTTCACGTTTCACGTTTCACGTTTCGGTCATTCCTTCTACTACCTCCTGACAGTCTTCTTGTATCTGCTCGCGCTGAGCAGCAAGACGACTGCATGCACACTTCCGGTGACGCTTTTACTCGTGGCCTGGCTCAAGGGGGACCGAATAGGCTGGCGCCGGTTGTTGCAAACGGCTCCCTTTTTTGCGCTCGGATTGGGAATGGGCCTGGTGGCGATGTGGTGGGAACGCTACCACCAGGGCACGATGGGCAGCATGTTCGAGTTGGACCTGATGGAGCGGCTTTTGATCGCAAGCAAAGCGCTCTGGTTTTATTTGGGCAAGCTCTTGTGCCCGGTAAATCTCATCTTCATGTATCCCAAATGGACGATCGATACAACCAATCTGTTTGGCTACGTCTGGCTCGTGGCGGCTTTCGCCTTTGCAGCGGCCTTGTTTATCTCCAGACGAGGGCTTGGACGCGCCGTGATCGTGGGAGCCATTTTCTACGTCGCGAGTCTCGCCCCGACGCTTGGGTTTGTGATGCTCTACACTTTTAGATACACGTTCGTAGCAGATCACTATCAATATGTCGCTTGCATTGGGCCGCTGGCGCTGGCCGCGATTGGGCTCACCCGGGGCTTTAGTTTCCTGAGCCAACCCGGAACCAAATGGGCGGATGAAAAAGCAAAAGCTGAGGCCTTAGGCAGTCATCGCGAAACCGGAGCGCCGAAATCCTTTTCGGCGCGAATAGCTGCGCCCTCTTGCAACGCGCCGAAATGGAATTCGGCGCTCCGGGTCGAGCCGGCTTTTGTGGCCGTGCTGCTGCTGGGACTTTCGGTGCTCACATGGCGGCAGTGCCGAATGTACCATGATCTCGATACTCTCTGGACAACCACACTGCAACGAAACCCCAGGTGCTGGATGGCGCTAAACAACATGGGCACGATGGATGCCAGACAAGGAAGGTTCGGGGATGCGATGGCGCAATTTAATAAAGCGCTGGAGATTGAGCCTCAAGCGCCAATCCTTTATGAAAACCTGGGAGACACGCTGTTCGAGCAAGGCCATAGCAAAGAAGCCGCAGGCAATTATCAAAGCGGCCTTGATATCGATCCAGACCACGCGCCGCTCCACTACAAGTTAGGCAACGTGCTCGGACAGGATGGGCAACTGGATGCTGCCATCGCGCATTTTCAAAGAGCGCTGGAAATTTCTCCACGTTTTGCCGAAGCCCACGCGAATCTAGCCAACGCCCTCGCCCAGGTCGGCTTGAGCCGTGAGGCACAGGCGCATTACCAGCGCGCGTTGGAGATCCGCCCCGATTTTGCTGAGGCTCATTACAATCTGGCTTTGGTGCTGCTCGGCCTCAGGCAGCCACAACAGGCAATCGGCCACCTCCAGAGGGCCGTTGAGATCCAATCCGATTTCGCGACTGCGTGGAATAGTATGGCATGGGTAATGGCCACCAGTTTGGATTCCGCAGCCCGGAATGGCGCCAAAGCGGTCGAGGCCGCCAAACGCGCTGAAGAACTTTTCCGAGGACAAAATCCCTTCGCTCTCCGCACATTGGCCGCTGCTTATGCCGAAGTCGGACAGTTTAGCGACGCGCTCGCAACGGCCCAACACGCGCAACAAATGGCAGGAGCACAAGGCAAGACGGGCCTGGTTGAGCAACTGGGCCAGGAGATGGATTTGTACCGAAAAGGCGTGCCATTGCGGGATTCAAATTAGATCGTCGCGCCTCCCCAAGCGCATTTGGTGTAGCGTCAGTCCCGTTAGGGACGACAGATAATAGCCCACCGATTCATCGGTGGGTGAAGTCGGGGCGAAGCCAAGCGAGTCCCGTCAGGGACGACAGAATTGCTCTTAAAAAGGAAATCCAAACCTTGGTTCTGCCGTCCCTGACGGGACTTGTCCCTTTCGTGAGCCCCTGCCCCACCGATAAATCGGTGGGCTATTGTCTGTCGTCCCTGGCGGGACTCAGGGTGTTCAAGCGAGCCTTAAGCCTTTCCAGAGCCTTCGCTCGGTGGCTTAATTCATTTTTCACGGAGTCGGGCAATTCCCCGAAAGTCTGATTATAGCCGGCGGGAAAGAATAACGGGTCATATCCGAATCCACCCTTGCCTCTCAATTTGAATCCGATTCGTCCCTCGCAAACCCCCTCGAACAATTCAGTCGCCATCTCCAACTCATCCGCATAACAAACCGGTGACGCGCTTTCCTTCTCAAGCATGACAACCGGCGTGAGCGCCAACACACATCGAAACCGCGCGGTGCGTTTTTCCGAGGGCACATCCTTTAACAAGCGCAACAGCTTGGCATTGTTGTCCTTGCTTGAGGAATTTCCCGCCTGCTTTGTGTCCAGGGCGGCGAACCTGGCAGAGTGAACGCCTGGCGCACCGTTCAGGGCATCTACTTCAAGCCCGGAATCGTCGGCCAGGATATGAGTGATGCGTGAAACGTGAAACGTGGAACGTGAATTGTCGCGGCCGGAAGTGGAGAACCATCTTGCAAGTGAGATCGCCTTTTTGATGGCATTGCCCTCAAAGCTGCCGGCGTCCTCGATGACCTCGGGCGCGTAACGCCAGGCATTCAAATCGAAAGAGCGAAACCCGTCTCCGAGAATTGCCTGGATTTCCGCCAACTTGTGAGCGTTTCGAGTCGCAATGAGCAAAGTAACCATTGAGTTCTAATTAGCAGAGAGAAGATAGCCAAGCAAAGACAGAAGCCGGGAATCCAAACGCAGGATTGGCAACTCGGTTATTGGTTAGAAGCCGGTTTCGCCCCCTCCCTGCCGAGCCGGCGAACTGGCCTAAACGCACCTTCCTTGTTTGGAGTTTGATGTTTGATGTTTCTCTGGTGTTTGGTGTTTGGTGTTTGGTGTTTGGTGTTTGCGTCTGGCCAGCATTGCCAAACTCAGTCCCCTACGCTATCCATAGACGCATGCTTACAATCACCGCCAACTCCATCCTTCCCTGCACCGTCACCGGTTCCTGGCCCCGGCCGCGCTGGTTCGATATGAGCATGTGGGGCCGTCCGATAGATACTTGCATGATGGACGTGCGTTTCCGTGAGAAATTTCACGATGCGCTCGCGACGGTGCTCAGCGACCAGGACCGCGCGGGCCTGGACATACTTACCCATGGTGATTTGCACTGTGACGACGATATGGCGGGGCGTTCGTGGCACCACTACCCGTTGCAACGCTGGGCAGGATTTTCGGGCGATTACTTGCAATCGGAAGAGACTCGCTCGCCCTGGCTGCGATATCCGCCAGGCACACTTCTTAATGAAATCTACACTGGCTGGCGTTGGCCGCGGGTGGTGGACAAAATTGAGCATCGTCCACTTGATTATGCCAAGATCTGGCGCCTGGCCCAGGCCAAGACTTCGAAGCCGGTCCGCTTCGGCACCTGCTGCTCGCAAGTGATGGGACTGTTCCTGGACTTGCACACGACCAAGTATAAAGACAATCGCGAAGTAATCTGGGACATGGCCGTGGCGATGAACAAGGAACTGCTGGCGCTGCGCGATGCCGGCTGCAAGTGCATCCAGATCGAGGAACCCACCCTGCACTTTTGGGCCAATACCTACGGCCGCGACCATGACAATGTGAAGTTCATGATCCAGGCATACAATCGCGAGGTGCAGGGGTTGGACGACGTGGAAATCTGGATACACACCTGCTGGGGCAATCCGAACATGCAGCGTGTGATTGAAAACGACAGCTACAAAGAATCGTTCGAACTTTATCTGGAGGCCTGCCGCGGCGACGTTTGGACGGTCGAGACCAAGGACCGCAACATGCGCGAGATCGAGCTGTTTGCGCCATTCAAAGGCAAGCTAAAGAAGAAGATATGCGTAGGTGTTGTCAGTCATAGAACACTCCAGGTCGAGCAACCGGAAGCCGTCGCCAATACTATCCGTGAGGCGCTCAAACACATCGCGCCCGAGCAGTTGATCATCTCGAGCGACTGCGGTTTTGGCCGGCAGGGTTGCAACCGGGACATTGCCTTTTTTAAAAGCGTCTCGATCGCCCAAGGCACAAACATCGTCCGGCGCGAACTCGGGTTGCGCGAGTCGAAAGTGCGCGCCGCGGACCCGCTGCTGCAGACCGACATCGTGCCGAAGGTGCCGGATAGGTAACAGGAGCGCGGCTGTCTTCAGCGGCGGCAAGTGGCCAGCGCAGTGATCGACGGATGATTCAAGCGCACGCTCGAGTTTATGGCCACTGCGGCTCCGGCGAGCTGTACGCGTTTAACCTTCCTTAGCCTTTCAATCGAAAGCGGCGGAATGCGCCGCACTCCAAACGCTTCGCGACTTCGTGAGCACACCTTGCTTCGCGAAGCGTTTGGAGTGCGCGGCATTCCCGCGCTTTCGTTTTCTGGCACGCTAAACTGGTCCGCAGAGCCGGGCTTTGCCCTCGGAAAGGGCTGGTTTCGAAACGGCAAAACGGTCAACGGGGAGAGAAAAGGTACTTCGCACGCCTGCATATTGCCTTAGCAGAGCTTTTGGGGCGCATCAGTTTCTCGAACCCCCGATTCGTACGGATACGCCGCATCCAGACCTTCATAACAGCCCGGTAATTCTGAGCTTTTTCGCTCACTACAAGTGTCTTGACATCAATTGGATGCTCCTTGCCCCTGCCCTGTTGGCACAGACCGTGCATTGGGCACCGAAGAGTGACGTTAACTCAAAAAGACTGGCTGCCACGCAATGCCCGGACCATCCCGCCGACCGTCACCGGAGAGCGGCCTGGAATCGTCGATGTGCCAGAAAAGGCCTGGATTGCATGCTCCGCTGCGAGTGCGGAACGGTTCGAGGTGCCGATTCGCCGAGTCAGCGCAGTGCAGCCGGGTTGCACATCCCCTTTACCGGCCCACACGCAGTTTCTTTGCGAGGCAACTCCACTCCGGTCCTCACTGCCGAGCCGCGCCAAACCAGATTTCTTTATTGTGGGGGCGCCGAAATGTGGAACGACAGCCTTGACGCACTATTTAGCCACTCATCCGGATGTTTTTATGGCGCCCAAGGAGTTGCACGCGTTTGGGGCCGATCTGCAATTTGGACGGCAGTTTTATCGGCGCGATCTTCGAAACTATTTAGCGGAGTTCGCCTCTCGCAACGGCGAGCGCTGTGCAGGCGAGGCATCCGTGTGGTACTTGTTTTCAGAACAAGCAGCGGCGGAAATCAAGCAATTCAATCCTGAGTCGCGCATCATCATCATGCTGCGCAATCCGGCGGAGATGCTCTACTCGCTGTACTATCAATTTCGATTTGATGGAAACGAGCACTTGCCCACTTTTGAGGAAGCCTTGGCGGCGGAACCGGAGCGGCGCGCCGGTCGCCTGATTGGAAGAAGGAGCTATTTTGCCAGAGGATTGCTATACCGTGAAACGGCTCGTTATGCCGGCCAGGTGCGGCGTTATCTCGAAGCGTTCGGCCGGGAACAGGTGCTGGTACTCCTTTATGACCAGTTCTCGGCCAATCCGGCAGCGGCTTACTGCAGAACGCTGGACTTCCTGGGTGTTGACTCAACCCACCTGGATGTTCCTTTCAAAGTCATCAACGCGTCCAGGAGGATCCGCAACCGCGCTCTCAATGCATTGCTGACCGAGCCGCTGTTGCGCCGAATTGTCCTGCAGCTTCGGCCCTGCGTGCCGCGATTTCTTTTCCGCGCTTTGCGCGAGGCCGACGCCAGGTTGCGCCAACGTAACACCGTTTTTCAGCAGCGCCCGCCAATGCCGGGCGCGCTTCGCGCCAGGCTTAAGCGCGAATTTGGATCCGAAGTTGAGCGTTTAAGTGAATTGCTTGATCGAGATCTGACCTATTGGACCAGTTGATATGCGATCCAACCACGCTCCTAACGGACGTCCAAAAAGCATCGAGCTTCGTTATGCAACACCAACCAACAAAGGAGAGTGGCCGGGCAAAGGATTTGCATCGCCTGTTGAAAGTAACATACAGCAAACCCTGGCCAGCCGTGTCAGATTAACTCCTGTCTCGCAAGAAGCTGAACCAGCCGCCGTTAATGGGTCAGAAACCCCTTGCCGCGCTCCGCTGCTGAGCGTCGTCATTCTGAATTACAACGGCGGCCCGTGGCTGGAACGATGCCTCATCTCGGTTCGCAATCAGACCCTATTCAAGGAGATCGAAGTCGTCGTGGCGGATAACGCGTCGGAAGACGGCTCCGAGATGCTGGCGGCGCACTTGCTCGAAGACTGGCCGCGCGCGCAGGTGAGAAGCCTGGGCGCAAACTTCGGTTATTCCGAGGGCAACAATCGAGCAGCTTTCGGCGCAAAGGGACGTTACCTGTTCTTCCTCAATGCCGACACCTGGCTCGAGCCGGACTGCCTGGAGCAGTTGCTTAGGGAGATGCAAGCTGCCGGCGCGGTCGCAGTAACGCCCATGGTAATGAACTACGCTGACGATGGCGTGCAATTCGCCAGCTATGCGGGTTTTGATTTGTTCGGATTATTGTCGGCTCAAACGGCGTGGTCCAAATCGCGGGAATTGTTCGTCGCCGGCGGCTGTTCGCTGCTGATCGAAGCCGATTGGTTCCACCGGCTGGGCGGATTCGACGCTCAGTTCTTCATGTACGCCGATGAGTATGACCTGTGTTGGCGGATTTGGGCAGCCGGGGGCAAAATTGTCCTGGCCCATCTGGCCCGGCTGCATCACCGGAGCGCAGCTTCGGTCAATCCGCGAGGAGGTTGCCGCATCGAGGAAATCCGCACCTCGGACACCAAACGTTACTATGCCAACCGGAACAACCTCCTGGTTCTGTTGAAGAACAGCCAGCACTTGCTTCTGCTGCTGGTTCCGCTCCAAGTCGGGTTGGTGGCCATTGAAGCCACCGCCATCAGTGCGCTGGCCAGGCGCTGGTCCCATTTTCAGCGCTCGCTGCTTGAGCCAATCCGGGATTGCTGGAAACTACGCGGTCATGTTGTTGCCGAACGGCGCCGGCTGAAGAATCTGCGCCGAAAGGGGGACTTTTGGATACTGCGGTTTCTTCGGTTCCGTTTCAATCGTTGGGACGAGTTGCGCCGATGCCGGAGGTTGGGAATCCCTAAAGTAGATCCGAAATGAGCAAAAACGTGAAACGTGAAACGTGAGGCCAAAAGGAAACGCAAGAAATAATGGAAGAGCACTCGTGATTAACGCAAAAACCGAAGCTCGAACTCCGAAGTCCGAAGGGAAAGCGGCTCCGCAAGGGCGCGTGCCAGATCCCGTCGATTCACCGTTCATAGGGGCGGACCCTGAGTCTTCAATGGCCGCACAAGGTCTTGAAAGGGCGAAATTTGCAATCGGTAACTGGCAACTCGCAATAGTAACAGTCACGTTGGTTGCAGTTTTGATGCTTTTGATGGGCGGAGTCCTGCTGCCGGATCTGACTCTCTTTTCCAATGATGGTCCGCTCGGCCGGTTGATGGCCGCCTGCCATCGCTTGCCGCAACGGTTCATGGGCTGCTGGGAGGACCTCAACAGTGTTGGTTTCCGCGAAGGAGCAGCCGTTCCGAACATCAGCTTCGCCATGCAATGGCTGCTCAAGCCGCTTCTGTTTTCCAAACTCTACGCGCCATTATCATTGTTCCTACTGGGCCTGTGCTCCTGGCGGCTGTTTCGGAAGCTGCGGTTGGGTCCGGCTGCGTGCGTTCTTGGGAGTCTGGCTTTCGTACTGAACTCTAACTTCATTTCAACTGCGTGTTGGGGCGTTGGCTCCCATGTCATTGCGGTCGCTATGACATTGTTTGCGCTGGGCGAATTAGTGGAAGCCGGCGCAATAGCGAACCCAAGTCCCCGCCAAATTCAGGGTGCACTCGTTTCAAGCGAACCTGGTTTCCGGCGCTCCTTGAGGCGGTGGCTGCACTTTGCGGTGGCCGGGTTCGCTGTAGGTATGGCTGTGGCCGAGGCGGCCGACCTGGGCGCGCTGCTGAGCTTGCTCGTTGCAACCTTCCTGGTTTGGCAAACCTGGTTGGATCGGAGAAATGAACCAGGGTTGGCAACACCTGACTGCGCCGGTTCACGGGACCCGGCCTACAAATCACCTGTAGGCCGCGTGCCCTCACGCGGCGGACCGGGCGACATTGCGGTCAGACCGCCAGGATGTGCGCAGGTCCTGCTTAAGGCTGTTGGGCGGATCGCGGTGGTAGCCTGTTGCGCCGCGTTGCTGGCGGCGCGGCCTCTGTCCGAACTTACTGCCACAAACATCACGGGCATCGCGGGGACTGAGCAAAACGCAGTAACCAAAGAGAAGCACTGGGACTGGGCCACACAGTGGAGCCTGCCGAAAATTGAAACTCTTTCCATCGCAGTGCCCGGATTGTTCGGATACCGCATGGATGATCTAACAGACGGAGCCTACTGGGGCGGGATTGGACGCGATCCCACATGGGACAGGTATATCGAAGGCGGAAGCCACGGCCCGGCACCAGGAGCAGTGAGACGCTTCGTGGGAGGCGGGTTTTATGCCGGAGCGGTCGTGCTGCTCATTGCGCTGTGGGCTGCGGCGCAATCCTTGCGCCGCAGGAACTCGCTCTTTGCCCTGTGGCAACGCAGATGGATTTGGTTCTGGTTAGCGATAGGCGTGGTATCGCTGCTGCTTGCGTTTGGCCGCTTTGCGCCATTCTATCGCTTGCTCTATGCCCTGCCGTATTTTTCAACCATCCGGAATCCGGTCAAGTTCTTGCATTTCTTAAGCATCGGGCTGGTGATCATCTTTGCTTTCGGCATCGAAGGCTTGTGGGGCTCCTATGTTGTCACCCCCAATGGAGACGCCAGCCCCGAACCTGTTCGTCCTCGTCCTCGTCCTCGTCCTCGAAAAAGCGATAAAGGCGGCGCGAGCACCAGCACCAACGGCGAGGCGGCCGATGTTGGCATCGGCTTCAAAGCCTGGTGGGCCCACGCCAGCCGATTCGAGAAGCGCTGGGTACGCGGCTGCTGTATTGCTCTTGGCCTGGCCGTTTTTGGCTGGCTGGCTTATGCCTCCTCTCGCTCATCGTTGGCGGAATATGTGCAAAAGGCAGGCTTCACGGGCGAGTCCAGTTGGCGCATCGCAGGCTTCAGCATTCGTCATGTGGGATGGTTCGTCCTGTTTCTGTTGTTGGGCTCGGGATTCATGGTACTTGTGTTCAGCCGCTCACTGGCCGGTTCGAAGTCGTTGCTGGCGGCTGTCGAGCTTGGCTTCTTGCTGGTCGTGGATCTTGGCCTGGCCAACCAACCCTGGATTGTTTACTGGGATTTCAAACAGAAGTATCTCGCCAATCCCGTGGTTGATGTATTGCGTTCCAAACCATGGGAACATCGTGTGGCATTGCTCCCTATGGATCCGCCCAAACAAATGGCTGAACTCTTTCAACTTTGGACCAGGTTCCGCCAACTCCACACCGTCGAGTGGATGCAGCACCTGTTTCCGTACTATGACATTCAGTCGCTCAGCGTCGTGCAAATGTCTCGCTGGCCGGAAGATCTCAAGGAATTTAACGCGATCTTTGAAGCCGATGCCAGGACTGACCGCGCGCGCCTCCTGAAACGACTTTGGCAACTTACTAACGCGCGCTATGTCCTGGCCACCAGCGATTCTGTGCCCGTCTTGAACGATGAGGTGGACCCTGTGGAGAAACGGTTCCACATCGTGCAGCGTTTTGAATTGGAAACAAAGCCGAATCGGCCCGAATCAACCCGGCCCGAAGACTGGACGGCCTCGTCAGCTCCGGAGGGCCGACTGGCTTTGGTGGAATTCAGCGGTGCACTACCCCGGGCCAAACTCTATGGCAACTGGCAGGCTGCTACGAATAACGCCGCCGCTTTGGATCAGGTGGCCAGCCAGGCTTTTGATCCGGAGCAGAGTGTGGTGGTGAGTGGCCCTGCAGACTTGCCTTCCCCCATGCCGGGGAAATCAAACGGCACCGTCACTTTTGCTGAGTATGCTCCCCGGAAAATCAGCCTGCACGCACATGCAGCGGAGCCCTCAGTGCTCTTGTTGAATGATCGTTTCGATCCTCACTGGCGCGTGCTCGTTGACCACAAACCCGAAAAGCTCCTGCGCTGCAACTACATCATGCGCGGTGTCTTTGTGCCTGCCGGAGCGCACGAGGTGCAATTCCAGTTCCAGCCTCCAGTGGCGCCACTTTATGTCAGCCTGGCTGGGGTGATTCTTGGCTTGGGCTTGCTTGGCTTGGTTACGGTAATGGAGCGCGGACAGCCTTGTCCGCGCGATTAGTCGAGTTATTTTGGAGGTCTGCTTCGCGCGGACAAGGCTGTCCGCGCTCCATCAATGCGCGTAACCAAACGCCTTACAATAAGGCGCCAACCTCTCCTGTATCGGCTCCAATTCTTTAGCGTAATTTTTCCAGCGGCCAACGGACTTGTTATAGAGCGGCTTGGCCACCTCGTTGAATGTAGGCGCGAAAAGGAATTTCTGGCGAGCTATCTCATGGTGTTTCGCCTGGTCGGGATGCCACGGCATCCCAACGAATTCGGTGACACGCTTGCCTTCAACTTCGACATGTTCGACCAGATCTTCGTATCGCGTTTCGATCCAGTCAAACTCACCCAACTCTCGCATCCTCAACCACACGTCCATCAAATTTGCGTAGTGGATGACTGTGCGTTCGAGGCTCAGGAAATTTGCGTTCGTTGGCGTGAGCGCCAGATTCTGGAAGAAGCAACTGATGACCACGTCACGAGGATCACGCAGCGCGATAATGACTTTTAGCTCGGGAAAGAGACGCAACCAAAGATAGAGCGCCGTTGTCGGCGATGGATTTTTGTCCAGCAGCAGTTGCGGGTGTGTTCCATTCCCGTTCGTGCCCTGCTGGAATCCAAATTCCCTGCTGTTCAGCGAGTCACCAGACACTTTGCGCGTTAGACCACCTTGCCCGCGCTTGTCGCGCAGCAGGCTTCTCAAATACCGGTTCCGCAGGTGGATGCGGGTTTCTTTACTCAGGCCATCCAGGGTAGCCAGCTTCAAGACAGGCGCCGGCGGCATGGGCGCCAGCGTGTTCCAGATTTCCTGCGCGAAGGCCTCGGGCTCATCAAACGCTTCCACGGCAGGGTTCGCGCCCAGAATCTGCTCCAGCAACGTTGTGCCACTGCGAGGGTGGCCGCCCAAAAGGGCTAGCTGAATATCAATATGATTGGCAGGACCTTCCTGCCGCCAGCGGCGCAAAATTTCCGGCGTCAGCGATTTCAACAACTCCCGCCTGCGGCTGTCGGCCTCATCGTAATCCCGCTGCATGCGGGTTAATTCGGACGGATTGCGCAGGACAGTCTTGGCCTCGCAGAGCCAGCGGAAGGCTTCCGAATATTGACCCAACTCATCCAGGACCAACGCCAGCAAGTGACGGCTGGAGTGCCTCACATTCGGATCTGCGGAGTCCCGGCGAATAAGATCACGCAAAAGCGCCTCAGCCTCGGTGTTTTGGTCCTTGCGATGTAGCAGCAGCGCGCGAACGCATAACGCTTGTGGATTTCCGGGCTGCAGTTTCACGCAGGCCTCAACACATTCCCACGCCCTATCCAAACGCCGCTCCCGCTCGCACCACGCTGCCAGGCTCAGTTGAGCATGAATGGACGTCGGATTAGCGGCCACGGCGCGCTCAAAACAAGCGCGAGCACGCTCCAGAAGCCGAAGCCGATGATATTGCTGGCCCAGCAGCACCAGCATATTCGCATCTGCCGGCGACAATTCTTCTGCGCGGCCAAACGCAGTTTCCGCAGCGGCAAATTCCAGATTTCCCGACGCGGCGATCCCCAACTCGAACCACAATTGCGAGATGCCCGGGAAACGCTGGACCAGCTCCCGGTAATTGGCCAGAGCAGCTCCAGGCAAATTGCGTAGAACCTGTTGCTGCGCCTTTTGCCATCGCGCCACGTCTCGCGGCACGCGTTGCAGTTTTACTAAATCCGTAGCCGCAAACTCGGTAACCTTGGGTCTGGTCAACACCCTTCGGGCTCAAGCGTGGACTATGCCAAATGAGACTTCGATCTCGGCGCGTAACTGATGTGTAATGCGCCAGAATAACAGAATCGCTCGAAAAATTGGGAGTATCGACACCGTCTCGAGCCGCGGTCTAAAGGCGAATAAATCGGCCCCGTCCTAAACAGGAAGCACATAATCTTTGCACTTGTGCAAACTAGATTTGCGGCGACCGCGAACCGCACTCTGATTTCAAAAAGGGACGGTCACGGGACTTTGGTAATGGTTGGCTTCAGTCCCTTTGCAACAACGGGGCGCGGACGGCTTCGCGTGCCTTATGCGCGGACGAGGCCGTCCCCGCTCCTTATCAAAAAGGGCTCCTTGAGTCGTCCACAATGCTGGATGAACTTTGAACTTTGAACTTTAGACCTTGAACTTAAACTCACCCCATGGCTCAGAACCGTCGGACCCATCTCTTCGCAATTTTATCCGTTGTTCACGCTGTCGCTTCCGCTCAGGATACCCATATCATTGTCCACGCAGGCCAGCCGGCGCAGCATCTGAGCCGCTATCTAACTGGAGCCTGTATCGAAGACGTGAATCATGAGATTTACGGCGGGCTCTACAGCCAAATGATCTTCGGCGAGAGCTTCCAGGAGCCGCCTGCCACGCCGGTTTTGAAAGGCTGGACGGCTTATGGCGGGCGCTGGGTGCCCAAAGCGGAGGTACTCTATGCCGATGCGGGCGATGGACCTAAATTGATTTGGCAGGAGCCGGTCATCCCTGACGAGATTGGTGTAGAGGTCCTTTTGCCTGCTGGCAAAGGCGGCAATGCCGGCCTGATCCTGAAGGTCAGTGACGCAAGCAAGGGAGCGGACACGTTTGTCGCCTACGAAATCTCACTCGACTCAAGCGGCCAACTCGTGCTGGGCAGGCATCGTCATAATTGGGAACCGTTGCGCAATGTGCCGTGCCCGGTGCCGACTGATAAATGGATTCCGCTCACCGTCCGCCTGAAAAATAACTCGCTCGAAGTGCTCGTCAATGGCTCGAGCGTCTTGAGTTACACGGATACTGAACATCCTCTCACTGGGGAACACTTAGGCCTGCGCACCTGGCAGCGGCCTGCGCAATTCCGAGGGCTTTACATCAAGGCCAAAGGCGCGGTGAAACGACTTCCATTTCAGCTTTCCGAAATCGAACCCCCTGGCGAAGTGAGCGGCATGTGGCGCGGATTCCGCCATGGCTCGGTGGAAGGCGAGTTCGCCATCGAAACCAATTCACCGTTCATCGGCCAGCAATCGCAGCGCCTGGCGTTCAAAAGCGGCGAAGGCGAGATCGGCCTCGAGAACCAAGGGCTCAATCGTTGCGGCATGAATTTTGTCCGAGGCAAACCCTACGAAGGCTGCCTCTGGGCCCGCGCCGAACACCCGGCCACCGCGTACGTCAGGCTCGAGAGCGCGGATGGGACGCAGCGCTATGCTCAAAGCAGCTTGCAAGTGAAAAGCAGGGAATGGCAGCGGCTGGACTTCAAATTGGTCCCTTATTCCGCCCGCGATTCGGTGCCAGTCATCGGATTACTGCAACCGGGCGAGGCGCCGTCGCTTTTTCCCGGTCGTTTCGCGATCGCGCTGAATCAACCCGGCTCGATTTGCATCGGCTACGCCTTTCTCCAACCCGGCGAATGGGGCCGGTTCAAGGGCCTTCCGGACCGCCGCGACGTCGCCGAGGCCCTCGTGGCCCAGGGCATCACAGTCCTGCGCTATGGCGGCTCGATGGTCAACGATCCTGAATATCGCTGGAAGAAAATGATCGGACCTCGTGACCACCGTCCGCCATATCATGGAACCTGGTACCCGTTTTCCTCCAATGGCTGGGGCATTTTTGATTTCCTCAACTTCTGTGAAGCCGCCGTTTTTCTGGGCATTCCAGCCGTCAACATTGGCGAAAGCCCGCAAGATATGGCGGACTTCATCGAATACGCCAACGGACATCGTAGCAGCCGAGGTAAGGAGGCTCGGCGGAAAGAGGACAGAGGACAGAGGACAGAGGACAGAGATCAGAGATCAGGAGTCAGTGGTCAGTGGTCAGTGGTCAGTGGTCCAAGCGATTGGGCGAGCCGCCGCGCGGCAGATGGTCACCCAAAACCTTACGGGCTCAGATATGTTGAACTCGGCAACGAGGAGGCCATCAACGAGGACTACTGGCGCAAATTCAAACCGATGGCGGAAGCCATCTGGGCCAAAGATCCAAACATCGTCCTGGTGGTCGGCGATTTTGCATACGACAAAGCATTCACCGACCCGTACAACTTTTCCGGCGCACCATTGATCAAGAGCTTGGCCACGCATAAAAAAATCCTCGACCTCGCCCGTGAGCATAACCGCGAAGTCTGGTTCGACGTCCATATCGGCACCGAAGAGCCGCCCGCGCCTTACGGATTGCCTGGCGTCCACAGCTTCATCGAACAACTCGGAAAGCTCAGTCCCGGAGCCAAATTCAAAGTGGCAATTTTCGAGTTCAACGCGAACAATCACGCCCTGAAACGCGCCCTCGCCAATGCATCTGCGATCTGCCAAATCGAAAACCTGGGCGACCCAATCGAGGCGCGGACAGCCTTGTCCGCGCCCATTCAAATCGCCTGTTCCGCCAATTGCCTCCAACCCTACAAACAAAACGATAACGGCTGGAACCAGGGCCTCCTGTTTCTCTCTCCCTCTCAAGTCTGGCCCCAACCGCCCTACTTCGTCACCCAAATGGTCTCGCGCAATTATCTGCCACTGCGCGTCGAAACCGAAATAAGTAGGGCAGGCGTCCCGCCTGCCCCTCGATCGCCCGAGCCGCTCATCTTCGCCGCCACCCGAAGCGAAAGCGCCAAAACCCTCGTCCTGCAAGCTGCCAACACCAGCAACGATCCTATCTCGACCACTATCACTCTCGAAGATTTCCCCCTTCGCAAACCCCGCGTCCACGAAACTGTCCTCTCAGGCACCTGGAACGACATCAATACCCCCGAACAACCAGCCCACATCAAGCCGGCCGAAACCAAGTGGCGCTGCAATCTCGACCAGGAACCCTTAACGCACACCTTTCCACCACGCTCATTCTCAATCCTCCGCTTCGAATGACTGGAGCTCCTTGCGCCTTTGCGTCTTTGCGTTAAATCTGCTCCTCCTTGCTGTGCGCGCTCGAAACATTCTGTTGCGGATTCGGCCCGCCCTCCCTTTAATCTCTGCCGCATGAGTTCCGAGACCGTGGCCAGCGCGCCGCCATTACCTTATTCCCGTAAAAACCCATTCCTGGCTGAGCTGATTCGCCATGAACACCTGACCAAACCAGGCTCGGAAAAGGACACCCGGCATTTCGTGTTCAGCCTCCAAGGCAGCGGCTTAACCTACACCCCAGGAGATTCGCTCGCCGTTTTTGGCCGAAACCCTCCCGCGCTCGTGGATACAGTGATCGCCCTCGCCGGATTCGACGCAGACGCGCCGGTAACGGGGCCTAAGGGCCAGACGACTTTTCGTGAAAGCCTGCTCCGCGATTACACGCTGAACCGCGCGAACCGGAAAATTATCGGCGGCCTGGCCGAAATCATTCCGCAAGGTGAACAGCGCAACCAATTGATGGAAATTCTCGATAATGGGGATGTTCTCAACCAATACATCCACACCCGGGATTACGTGGATATTCTAAGTGAGTTTTCGGAAGCCAAATTCGAATCTCCCGAGGCCTTCCTGGCCCAACTAAGTCCCATCGTTCCGCGCCTCTATTCCATTGCTTCCGCGTTGCCTGCGCATCCTAACGAAGTTCATCTTTGTATCTCCATAGTCCGTTACGAAACCCATGGCCGGTCGAAAACCGGTCTGGTGACTGGTTTCTTAGCGGACCAGGCCAAGCTGCACGCGAAAAATATTCCCATCTACGTGCAGGAATCGCGAACCTTCCGCCTGGCAGCCAATGGCGCCACTGACATCATCATGTGCGGCCCGGGAACTGGAGTCGCTCCTTACCGCGCCTTCCTTGAACAGCGCATCCTCGACGGCGCGACGGGCCGTCACTGGCTCATTTTCGGCGAACAACACAAGGCAACTGATTTTCTCTACGGTGACGAATGGCTCGATCATCAAAGAAAAGGCAACCTCCACCGCTTGGACGTGGCCTTCTCACGAGACCAGGCGTCCAAAATCTATGTTCAACATAGGATGCGCGAGCAGGCCAAAGAATTATGGACCTGGCTTCAAAATGGAGCCTACTTCTACGTCTGCGGCGACGCCAAGCGCATGGCCAAAGACGTCCACCAGGCGCTCATAGAGATCGCGCAAACCCAGGGCGGCCTTTCACCCGATGCCGCCGCAGAATACATCAACGTGACTCTGATGAAGACGGAGAAGCGGTATTTGAGGGATGTGTATTGAGCGGACAGGGTTAAATCGTTAAAACGTTAAATGGGTTAAAACGTAAAACGGAACAGAGTCGCGCGCTGTGAGCAAGCGGCCGGAAGCCGAACTTCGTGCTTGTCCTCGGCCCTCTGTCCTCTGTTCTCCGTACTCTAAATCACAGCCTCGCCACCTCGGCTCTGCGATCACTTGTCCGCCTTAGATTTCGCGCCAACCGCCTTGCCCGCTCCAGATTCCGCCGCAGACCGGGTCCCTTCCGGCTTTCCTTTGGCCGGGGCCGAAGCAGGCGGTTCCGGGTTTGGTGCCGGGAGCTTGCGATTCAGGCCAAGGAGCGTTTTATGCGCTCCATGGAGTGGCGCGGTAAAAATCCAACCCAGGAGACCGATCACCACAATCGCCACGCAGGTCCACTCGATGTGCTCGATTGACCGTTCCTGATCCGAGAACGGCGTGGAGATAGCATGCCCAACCCCAAACACAATGGTGGCAATAACCAAACCAAACAGACCTCCGCCCAGCGTCCACGCTATCCAATTCCGCCCTGCGGAATAGGCCATCCGCCCAAACCACGCGGCTGCGACCATTGCCAAAATCCACGGAACGATTCGGATCAACATCCCCTCATACTAATGCCCCGGCTGCCGTTGTAAAGGAGCGCGCACCGGAGCGGCGGACGGCCTCGTCCGCCGGTTCGTGGTTTCTGCGGAAGATACTTTCAAGAATACCAGCCTTTGAAACCCAGCGCCTTGTCTTCGGGCGCAGGTTCATAGTGGCACTGGCGCTTTTGAGCCACGAGTTCCTGGACGGGGCGTTTCATGGGGTGAGGTTAGGGAGCTTTAAGGGTTGCGCAACGCTTAAAGGAGCGGCGGACGGCCTCGTCCGCCAGTTTTCGATTAACTCAAGACAGATCTTGCGGACGAGGCCGTCCGCAACTCCTCAACACGAGTTTTACCTCGCTCCTTCCCTCGAATTCCTGCATCATTCCGCCCATCATGGACAGCCCCGCGGTAAAGGTGGCCACGCCACCTCCCCAGATTTCAACCGCCGCTCGGATCTCCTCACAGCAATGGCGTTCGGGCATTGCTGCATGGCTGGGATGGACCTTCGATGGGCTGGACATGCACCTTTACACGCTCGTAGCCGCCCCCTTTGTTGCGCAATTACTGGGCAACCTGCCTACAACGGACCATCGGGTCGGCCAGTTCGGCTCTTATATCCAGGGCGCTTTTATGTTGGGCTGGGCTCTGGGCGGTGGCTTCTTCGGTCGCATTGGAGATCGCCTGGGCCGTTCCCGTGCATTGAGCCTCACGATCCTAACCTATGCGCTGTTCACGGGACTTTCTTTCTTCGCCCACCACTGGTGGCATCTCCTTATCTTCCGGTTTCTGGCCGCTTTGGGTATCGGGGGAGAATGGGCCGTCGGCGCCTGTCTATTGTCTGAAACCTGGCCACTGAAATGGCGCCCCTGGATTGCCGCCGTTCTTCAGAGCGGAGTGAACGTGGGCATTCTGGGCGCAGGCCTCGCTAACTCACTCCTGGCCTGGGCGCCACCACGCTTCCTGTTCCTGGTCGGAGTCATTCCGGCTTTGTTGGTGCTTTGGATCCGGCGCGCCGTGCCCGAGACCCAAGAATGGTGCTGCGCCAAACAATCCGCCACTCAAAACGAGCCGCGTCTGCGCAATCTGTTTAAAGGTGAGTCTCGCAGCGTCACTTTTCGCGTCGTTCTGGTGTGCGGCATTTCTCTAACTGCCCACTGGGCCTTCATGTTCTGGTTTCAGCAACACTTGCGCAATTTGCCCGACGTCCTGAGCTTGCCGCCCACCCAAAGGAACCAACTCGCCAGCCAGGGTATGTACTTGGTGATCGGTTCCTCTATTCTGGGCAACTTCTTCGCCGGCTGGCTCTCCCGGTTCATCGGTTATCGCGCCACAATTGCCTGGATGTTCCTGGCCTACTTCTTTGTCATGGCTGGCGCCTACCTCGTGCCGCGGGACCACTCCTCGCTTTTCTGGTGGTTTCCGGCAATCGGCTTTTGCCAGGGGTCCTTTGCCTTGTTCACGATGTACCTCCCTGCCCTGTTCCCAACGTTGCTTCGGACCACAGGCGCTGGCTTTTCCTATAACATTGGCCGCATAACCGCGGCTTTTGGCATCGTGTTTTTTGGGATCTATTCCGACCTCGGCGATCACCGCAAGGTTCTGCTTTATGCTGCGGCGCTGTTTTTACCTGCGGCGCTGATAGCCCTCTGGCTTCCGAGAGTGAAGGATGTTGCGCAATAGTGTGAAGCCTAGCAAAGAAACCACTCGTCCTCGTCCTCGTCCTCGAACTTCTGCGGGCTTAGTCCAAGAATCGAGGAAGAGAACGAGGACGAGGACGATGGGGAAGCCACTCCTCGTGGCCATCGTAGGTGGCAGTGGCTCCGGCAAGACCCTTCTTGCATCCAGGCTCCAAGGAGCTTTTCGCCGAAGAACAACACGGCTTTCGATGGACGATTTTTACCTCGATCGTTCTCACCTTCCCCTGCCCCGCCGCGCAGCTCTCAATTTCGACCACCCACGAGCCCTTGATTGGGCAAAACTCCAGAGCGCACTGGAATCCCTCCTCGCCGGCTGCAGCGTCCTCGTTCCAGCCTACGATTTTGAAACGCACTCACGCAAAACAGGTTGGAAACGGCTCCGGCCCGCGCCAATCATCCTGATGGATGGATTATGGATTCTGCGCCGACGCTCGCTGCGCCGGCTAATTAGTTTCAGCATCTTCATCTCTTGCCCGGCGGCGACTCGGCTCAAACGCCGCCTCACCCGCGATTTACGATCTCGCGGGCGTACCCGCCAATCAGTGAAGCATCAGTTTTGGAGCATGGTCGAGCCGATGCACCAGCAATACGTGGAACCGCAGTCGAGAAAAGCGGACCTGATCCTGGGGCGTGAATGGAGTGAGCGCGAAGTGCTGCAGATTGTCAGACGATTACAGGCCTGATGTCACAGCACCGACGGAACCAAAACTTTATCTTCGTCCTCCAGCACCACATCGCTGCGACTTCGTTTATCCACCACATAAGAGCCGCTCCGAATGCTCCATTGACACGGGCCATACCAGATAAGGTACTCATCTCGCGACTTGCGGCTTAGCGCTCCAGTCGTGAGTTCATACAGATACGTTTTGGACCCCCGAACGACCTGAACATACCAGGACGCTCCTCTCCTCTCAAAGCCTCCAGCGATCTTTATTGCGCCAAGCACAGTTGAACCTTTCGGAACTGTGACCCAGCCCGGCTGATTAACGCAGCCCAACACCAGGACTCGAACTCTCTGGGTAGGATCCAGGGAATTTGTGCGGACGATGTGACCGATGTAGGTGGGTCGGGGAGGATCAATAGGCCCAAGGCAGAAGGAAATCGCCTCCGCGCTCGTAGTAATTGGGGCACCTCCTGCAGGGCTCGAAGACCGGCAACCCGCGAACATGAAACAGGCTACAAACAAAGGACAGAGAATCAGACGGCTCATACTTTCTCGGCTGCGGTAAGACAACTCTATCCTTTTGGACCCCAAAAATCCATCCAAAACCCCTTTACAGCCCCCTAACTGGACCCTACTATTAGCAAAACATAATAAAGAAGTGTATTCAGATTGATTAGTAAGTATGGAAGCAAAGACGAAAGCGATTGACGGCTTTAAGCTCCACGAGCGCGATACCGGCTCGGCAGATGTTCAGGTCGCGCTGCTCACGCAGCGCATCAACCATCTGACCGAGCACCTTCAAAAGCATAAGAAGGACCACGGTTCCCGCCGCGGACTGCTCATGATGGTCGGTCAACGTCGCCGGTTGCTGGATTATCTCCACAACGTGGACGTAAACCGTTACCAGAACGTCACCAAAAAGCTCAAACTTCGAAAGTAGCTGGGCTGGAAACGCCAGCGGGCGGATCAGTATGCCTCGACGGATTTTTAACCACGGATGCACACAGATAAACACGGATGCGCTTGATCTGTGTCCATCTGTGTTCATCTGTGGTTAAGCATTGGTTGAGTATCTCCCGCCTCTCAGCGCAACCAGTTTGGTTCGCCGCCCGTTTTCAATTTAACCCGGCCGACTATCGCGAACGGCCCGGTTATCAGATCAAAATAACATCGCGTGAAAGAAAGCTCCATCACCCCTGAGTAATTTCATTCAGCTCCGAACAGGGGCGCGGACAGCCGGCTTGCCCGCCGAAGACTCGGCGAAAGCGGATCCGCGCCAACCCTCTCAATTCCCGGAGTTCACTGAAGTTCCTCGGTGGCAATGGAGGCAACAGCAAAACACAGAGCCGCGTTCCCGCTAAGCGGAGAGCGGCCAGCAGAGAGCCACATGCAGAATGGCAAATCGTGCCAGCACCTGCCGGTTCTCGACTAGAAGAAGAAAAAAGAAAGATCAGTTATGCCAGAAAAAGCCACCATCCCCCTGGGGGATAAACAAATCACCATCGAAACCGGCAAAATCGCCAAGCAAGCCGACGGCGCCGTAACAGTCCAGATGGGCGAAACCATCGTGGTCGTCGCCACAGTCGGCGCCACCAAGGCCAAAGAAGGCCAGGATTTCTTCCCGTTAACCGTGGATTACCGCGAAAAGGCCGCTGCCGCCGGAAAATTTCCGGGCGGCTATTTCAAGCGCGAAGGCCGCCCTACCGAAAAGGAAATTCTCACCTCGCGGTTGATTGATCGGCCTATCCGTCCTTTGTTTCCTAAAGGCTGGTACAACGAAGTCCAGGTCCAGTGCATCGTGCTGAGCGCCGACGGCGAGAATGACCCGGACATCCTCGCCGTTCTGGGCGCCTCCGCTGCGCTCATGGTTAGCGATATCCCCTGGGCCGGGCCTCTCGGGGCCGTGCGCGTAGGCCGTATCGGCGGCCAGTTCGTCGCAAATCCTACTCACTCCCAAATGCTGGAGAGCGATTTGGACATGATCTACGTCGGCAGCGAAACCGACTTGGTCATGTATGAAGGCGCCGCGCAGGAAATCACCGAGACCGATTTCAACGCCGCCCTCAAATTTGGTCAGGAAACCATTCAGGCCTTCATTACGGCGCAAAAAGAACTGGTCGCCCGCGCCGGAAAAACCAAGCGCCAAATCACTCTTAACGTCGTCCCCGAGGAGATTCTCAACGAAGCCAAATCCCTCGCAGGAGAGCGCATCATCAGTGCGCTGCTCACGCCCGGCAAACTGGCTCGCGAAGCCGCCGTTTCGTCGCTCACGGACGAAATCGGAAAGAAGTTGGTCGAGAAATTCGGTGAAGAGAAAGTAACCGAGTTTGTCCTCAAAGACGCCTTCTACTACATCCAAAAGGAAGCCGTCCGCGGCCTGCTCATGAACCAGGGTAAGCGCCTAGATGGCCGTGACCTGAACACCGTCCGTGCCATCCATAGCGAAGTCGGTGTGCTCCCACGGGCCCACGGTTCCGCCATCTTCCAACGCGGCGAAACCCAGGCCATGACCCTGTGCACGTTAGGCACCGGCGAAGATGCCCAGGAGTTCGACTCCTACACGGGCGGCGAAAGCGAAAAGAAATTCATCCTCCATTATAACTTCCCGAACTTCTCGGTCGGCGAAACTGGCCGCATCAGCGGCCCTGGCCGGCGCGAGATCGGCCACGGCGCTCTAGCCGAGCGTTCCCTCAAACCGATGGTGCCCACGGATTCGTATCCCTATGCCATCCGTATCACCAGCGAGATCATGGAGTCCAACGGCTCCACTTCCATGGCCACCGTCTGCGGCGGATCATTGGCCCTCATGGACGCCGGCGTGCCCCTGGCTCGGCCTGTGGCCGGAATCAGCATCGGCCTCTGCACTGAACACGATGATCATGACAAAATCTCCAAATACAAACTGATGACTGACATCATCGGTTGGGAAGATGCCTTCTGCGACATGGACTGCAAATTGGCGGGCACCGAAAAAGGCATCACCGGTTTCCAACTGGACCTGAAGCTTGGTGGCATCCCACTCAATATGATGGCGGAGGCCGTCGAAATGGCCCGCGTGGCCAGGTTGCACGTGCTGGGCGAAATGGGCAAGACCCTGGCCGAATCGCGCAAGGAACTCAGCAAATACGCTCCGCGCATCGAAACCATCAAGATCAACCCCGAGAAGATCGGCGCGCTCATTGGCCCCGGCGGCAAGAACATCAAGAAGCTCGTCGAGGAATCCGGCTGCGAAATCAATATTGAAGACGACGGCACAGTCAACATCTACTCCGTGTCTGAAGAAGGCATGAAGATCGCCCGCGACGCCATCACTGGAATGACAGCAGAAGCTGAGGTAGGCAAAATCTACCGCGGCAAGGTCGTCACCATCAAAGATTTCGGCGCTTTCGTCGAATTCCTGCCTGGAAAAGACGGCCTGGTCCACATCAGCGAACTCGCCAACTTCCGAGTCAAACAGACCGAAGACATCGTCAAACTCGGCGACGAAATCTGGGTCAAGTGCCTGGGCGTTGACGAGAAAGGCCGTGTCCGTCTCTCGCGCAAAGCCGCCATGGCCGAGCGCGACCAGCAAATGTCCGGTGGCGCACCTGCCGGCGACGGCGGCGAAGGTGGCGGTGAGAGCGGCCAGGGCGGCGAAGGCGGCGAGCCCGTCGAACAGCATCACGATCGCCCCGATTATCACCGCTCCGATCGCGGCGAACACCGCGACCATCGCGGGGGCGGAGGTGACCGCGGAGGAGATCGTGGCGGCGATCGTGGCGGCCCGCGCCGCCATCACCGCGGCGGCCACCATCGCGACCGCCGATAATCACTTTCCTGCGAGCGCGGGCATCCTGCCCGCGCTTTGCAGTATCGGCGGCTAGCGTTCATCCAACGCCCTGGTTTTGCGGCGCGCTCCTGAACTCGCGAAGCGTTTGGAGTGCGGCGCATTCCGCCGCTTTCGTTTTCCAGCCAACGGCCCATTAGCTAGAAGTAATCCTCCTCTACATGCCCACTTTCCATTAGCAAATCGTATTCTTATACCCAAAAATAAATTTTAGGGTAGGACAGTTTTTGTCCCACCCTCCGTTGTAAGATTGAGCCAAAAAACTAAAAGAAAGGCTCAATATGACAAATGAACAGATGGAACTTAGCTTCTCAAACCAGGCTGCAAAATCAGCCCCGGCGATTTCCCGCCCCCATTGCAGACGCGCCGGTTGGTGGATTGCCCGCATGCGCAAGATCGTTGACCGCGCCCTCGAATGGCATCCTGCCCCGTCGCCTCGTCCCGAACAAGGCTGGTTTACCGGAACCTACCGCCTTCCGCAACAAACTCTGACCTCCGTCCTGCAAAGCCACAGCAACCAACACGAAATCTGCGAGTGACCATTTTGACTTATTTTGACTTAATTCGACTTAATTGGACTTAAAAACTTATTTCTTGGCTGCTTGACGCTGTGGACATGGAGGCCGGGTGCCCTCACCCGGCGCTTTGGGCTCAAGATACGCCCGGCGCGCTCCCGTGCCCTCTCAAATCACTTGTGCAGACACGTCTCCCGCTTTAACGTTTTAACCCTTTTAACGTTTTAACGAATACCGAACACCGAATGAGCAAGCGGTTCTACATCACCACCGCCATTGATTACGTCAACGGCTCGCCACACGTGGGCAACGCTTACGAAAAGGTCGTTGCCGACACGATCGCACGGTCGCGCCGCAGCCTCGGCCAGGAGACATTCTTCCTCACCGGTGTTGACGAACATGGCCAAAAGGTCCAGCAAGCCGCCGCGGCGGAAAGCAAAGAGCCGCAGGTCTATTGCGACGAACTCGCCACGATCTGGCAAGCGCTCGCGAAAAAGCTGGAATTGAGCAACGACGACTTTATCCGCACCACCCAACCTCGGCACGAAGCTATCGTCAAAGCCATCGTCTCGCAGCTCCATGCTTCCGGCCATATCTACAAGGCAACGTACGAAGGCTACTACTCCTTGAAAGAAGAGACGTTTCTTACTGAGAAAGACCGTGGCCCGGACGGAAAGTTCGATCCGGCCTACGGCGAAGTGGTTCGGCTCAAAGAGGACAATTACTATTTCCGCTTGAAAGACCAACAGGCGTGGCTCATAGATTACATCGAACGGAATCCCTCTTTCATTCATCCCGAATCCCGGCGCAACGAGACGCTCGGGTTCCTCAAAACCCGCGAACTGGAAGATTTGTGCATCACCCGCCCGACTGCGCGATTGAGCTGGGGCATTCCCCTGCCCTTTGACCCCAACTACGTCAACTGGGTGTGGTTCGACGCCCTTGTGAATTACATCAGCGTCCCCGCCGCCCTCGGCGACCCCGCTCTTGCGAATCTTCCCTTCGTGCAAAGCGCAGTACGCTCTCACGCTCCCACGCGCCAAGCTCCTCACGCTCCCCCCGCTCCTCCCTCACTCTGGCCTCCCGACATCCACGTCATCGGCAAAGACATCGTCAAATTCCACGCCATTTACTGGCCTATAATGCTCAAGGCCATGGGCGCATCCCTTCCGAAACAGATCCTGGCTCACGGCTTCTGGCAGAAAGACGGGGAGAAGATAAGCAAAACCACGGGCAACACCGTGGACCCAAT
This sequence comes from Verrucomicrobiota bacterium, assembly GCA_003176045.1. GTDB lineage: Bacteria > Verrucomicrobiota > Verrucomicrobiia > Limisphaerales > UBA8199 > PSRM01. The sequence continues at coordinate 42,237 of PSRM01000372.1, forward strand.
CGCCGTAGCCGACGAATGGGGCGTGGACGCCTTCCGCTTCTACGTCCTGCGCGAGTTGGACATTGGCCCCGACGGCAACTGGACCGATGCTGGCTTCCGCTCGCGCTATCAAGACGAGCTGGCGCACGACCTGGGGAATCTGGTGAATCGCTCGCTCTCCATGCTCAACCGCTATCGAAACGGCGTTGTGCCCACGGCATCCAACGAACTGGCCGCCGAGGTCGAGAAGATCACCTCAGCCACAAAGGCGCATCTGGAACAGAACGAACTCCAGGCCGCTCTCCAAACGATTTGGTCTCTAGTCAGGCGTGGCAATCAATACGTGGATCATACGGCGCCTTTTAAGCTGGCTAAAGATCCTGCGCAGGGGCCGCGTTTGGACGAGGTGCTCTACAATCTCGCCGAACTCTGCCGCATCCTCGCCGTCCTGCTTTGGCCATTTCTCCCCAGTACCGCCTCAAAGATATACGCTCAGCTTGGCCTTAATGCCGCGCCTGATAAATTCGACGCAACGCGCTGGGGGGGCCTCGAACAGGGTCACACGATCGGGACACCTGCGGCTCTGTTTCCGCTCAAGGAGGAATAGTGCTTTTTTGCGCATGAGTAGCCGTCCAAAAGCGCCAGAGGACTGGCGCACTCCAAAAGCTTCGCCATTTCGACACCGGCTTCGAACCTCGCGCAGCGTCTTGGAGTGCGCCAGTCCTCTGGCGCTTTGGATTTTCCTCGTTACTGCCAAGCCCCTGCTGGGCCAGGAACTGCAACTACCTCCTCGACCCGCAACCGCCCTCACCGGATACCAATTCGCACAAGCCATCGCCCCCCTCAGCCTCCAGGACCGCGAAGCTCGCATCTACTCCGAGATTCTTTCCGGCAATGTGCCCTCTTTCCTTCGAAAACTCTGTCCCGTCCAAGTCACCAATGTGGCTCCATCCACGACAAACCAAGCCACGTTCTACGTCACTCCTGACTACCTGGCCATCGGCTCAGACGAAGATTACCTCCTCATGCCCCTTTCTCCCAATCTGGCCCAGCGAATTGCGAACGCGCTCAATTGCTCCCTGCCCACACGAAAAATGGTGAACGACATTTACGCGGCTGCTGCGGTGAAACTCACCCCCTCCCCCATCCCGCCAAGTCCGGCGATGACTTCCGTTGCCACATTCACGAATCACAACGGAACTATCCTTTCCCAACGACTGCCACTCCTCAAGTCCCAGCCGTTGGGCGCCTTAGTCGCTGGACACAAAAAGGACGTGGTCCTCTCTGTTAAGCTATCGAGCTCGCCCGGTAAAGTCGCCATCTATGGCTGGCACAAAACCAATGGAGTGCCCATTCAGCCACTCTATCTCGGCCATACCGCGGCCTGGGTGGATTACAGCCAATGCACTCGACTGGTACACCAACGCGTCCTGGTGGATGGAAAAGAGATGAGACTCTCCGAAGTCCTGGCCGATCCCGCCCTGTGCGGCCTCTTCAGCGATGAAGGCCCGATAACAAACCCGCGCTACCCCACTAATGCACTGCCGGCCATTAGTCAGACCGGCCCGACCGGTCGGACCGGTCCGACAAACGCAGCCACTGAGCCAATCTCCCCCTTCCATGAGCGCATCCTCTCTTTCACCCTCGACCCTGAGGTCAAAGTCCACATCAATGCTCCCGATAATTCGCCGGCTCCCGCCAGGAAGTTGCTCTTCATTTTCTACGCTCTTCCCAACGGAAACACCACCGAGCAGACTATAGGCCGAACGCTCAAACCCGGCGACGACTGGCACTACGACATCCAGCACATCGGCGCCCAAACCCGTTTCCTCCGCGAAGTCCTGCACGACCAGGTGGTAGTTGTTGCCTATCTCGAAGCCGACCAGAAAAGCTGGCCTGCCTGGCGAAAGAAGAATGGCGATCAGCTTATTCCTCAACTGCTGGAACAGGTAAAAACCAATTTCATACGTCGTTGCCTGCAGCAAGCCCCTCCGGATGAGATCCAAACCGCGATATGCGGCCACAGCGGCGGCGGAAGTCTCATCTTTGGTTATTTGAATGCGGTCCAGCAACTCCCCGCCGACGTAACGCGAATAGCCTTTCTCGACAGCACCTACGCTTATGACCGTGCTCTCGGTCACGATAAGAAATTGGTGCAGTGGCTTGGAACCAACACCGCTCCTGAGCACTACCTGCTCGTTCTGGCCTACGACGACGCCAACGCCCTGCTCAATGGCAAACCGTTCGTCACGGCAGCCGGTGGTGCCTGGGGCAAGAGCCACTCCGTGCAGCACGATCTTGCCGAATCATTCAAATTCACCTCCCAAATAAATGCTGAATTTCAGAAATTCTCCGCTCTCTCTGGCCGCATCCAGTTCATCCTGAAGGAGAATCCCGAGCACAAAATCTTCCATACAGTCCAAGTGGAGCGCAATGGCTTCATCCATGCCATTCTGTTCGGCACACCCATCGAAGAAAAAGGCTACGAATACTTCGGCCCTCGAGCGTACTCCAAATGGATAGAACCCTGAGGAGATTTATGATTTATGATTTATGATTTATGATTCGCGATATTCAGGACCCCGCAGTTTGACGTGAAAATCATAAATCATAAATCATAAATCATAAATTTCTCTTCAAGGCGTTCACCGTTCGTGTGAAGACTTCGTTCGGCTTGCCTTGCGCCTTGATGGTGATGAGCAGCCCTTGCTCTTTATAGAACGCAATGAGCGGCCTTGTGCTCTTTTCATAGGCGTTCATCCGAGCGCGCACGACCTCCGGCCGATCATCCTCGCGCCGGACCAGTTTGGCGCCGCATCGGTCGCACTGCTCATCCACTTTTGGCGGGCGCGCTTTCAGATGATACACCCCATGCCCGTTAGGGCAGATCCGCCTCCCGCTTAATCTCTTGATCACCTGCTCCATTGGAAGCGAAAACTCCAGTGCGGCGTCGAGGGTCAGGCCTTCCTGCAGCAACAACCGATTTAGCGCCCGGGCCTGCGGGAGTGTCCGCGGAAAACCGTCGAGCGCAAAGCCCTGATGCGCATGAAGACAATCGCGGCGCTCTCTTACCAGCTCCAGAATTGTTGCATCAGGCACTAACTCGCCCCGGCGCATGTAACGCAGGGCAGATTTCAACGCAGAAGTTTGCGGTAATCCATTCCCTGCGGCGACATCTCGTAGAATCTCCCCGGTAGAAAGATGGCAAATCCCGAACTTGCGTTCCAGCACCTCGGCCTGTGTCCCTTTTCCAGCTCCGGGCGGGCCCAGCAAAACCAACCGGCTCAGCAGCCTGGCTCGCGCCCTCGACCGCCTGGCTGCCAGGAGCAGGCGGTTGGCGCGCTTGCGCTGGACGCCATCAATGGTGACCGCCCCCACCGTGACCACCCCCGCTAAACCCGCCGTGGAAGCCGCCAGACCCCCCGTGGAAACCGCCAGAGCCTCCATGGAAACCAACGTGGAGACCGCCCCCGCCATGATATCCGCCGTGGTATCCCCCATGATAACCTCCATAGTAACAGCCGTGATAGCCGTAGTAGCCGCACCCGTATCCGAACCCCACCGAGATATATGGCCCGTAGTAATATGGATAATAGGGATAGTAACCGCCGTAATAGGGGTATGAGTATGGATACCCATAATAAGCGGCCGTTGCTTGCGGATAAGGAATTACGTAACTGCTGGAAGCCGGGGCTGAAGCGTAGGCGGGGTCGGACGCCGGCGGCGGCGCAGTGGATGGGGCCGGAGCAGGCTGTGGAGCATTCGCTTGCGCAATCGCCTTTACCCTTGCGCTATTGTCCATCATCGCATTAATGATTCGATCGGAAACCCCCTCGCCTTTCAGATAGACGATGTCGTTTGGGCTCAAGTTATAAATCGTGCCGGAGTTTTGGACAAAACGCTGGATTACATCCTCGCTCACCTGGGCATGGCTGAGTTTCAGGACATCATCGGCGCCGTATGGCAAGTGCGACGCAGCAGTAGCTTTTCCAGAAGATGAATCAGTTGTTACCTCCACATTCGCTGTGGCTTCGGTGTCGCCGGCAAGTGCGGCTGACATTGGCAGAAGAATAAGCGCGCCGACACTGGTTAGCGCAACGGCCTTGGAAATCGAAAGCTTCATAGGTCAACCTTTGGTTGTCTAGTTACTATATTATCATCAGCCGGACACGCGCTTTAGTCAAGCCCCGCGCACGCCGCGGTTTACAATTAGACGCTTTTGCGCCCGATTCCATTCAACGCGCAGGAGTCGCGGACGGCCTCGTCCGCGTTCAGGTCAAATTTTACCCTTCCCCGTTCATCTGCCAATGCGCCCACCTATCGCGCAGTTCAAGCCTATGACATGTCCGCGCACTCCACACTCGACACACGCCACTGCCCACCCGACACTCCCCCGCCATGAAAATTGCTCAGTTTGGCCTCGGCCCGATCGGCCTGGAAACCCTAAAACTCGCCGCCTCCAAACCCTGGGCAGACAGCGTCGGCGCAATAGACATTGACCCGCACAAAATCGGCAAGGATTTGAGCCATCTCACCGGGCACCGCAGCTTGCGCAGGCGCCTTGTTTACCCCTCTATTGACGATCTCCTCAAGCACGCTAAACCCGATCTCATTTTTCACACGGCAGTCTCAAAATTCCACGCCGCCTTTGACCAGATCGAGCCAATCGTCCGGCGCGGCATCAACGTTGTCTCTTCTTGCGAGGAACTGCTCTTCCCTCAATTCCGGGACCCACGTTTGGCCGCCCGGCTTGATAAGATTTGCCGCCGATCCGGCGCCCGGGTCGTGGGCACCGGCGTAAACCCTGGTTTCGTAATGGACCTGCTCCCAATTTGCCTGACCAGCGTCTGCCGGGATGTTCGCTCGATCACGGTGCATCGGGTCGTAGATGCCTCCACGCGCCGCGAGCCACTCCAGCGCAAAATCGGCAGCGGCCTGGCCCCGCAGGAATTCCTCCGGCGCTTCCGCAAAGGGACCATAGGGCACGCCGGCCTCCGGGATTCGCTGGCGCTGATTGGCCACTGCCTAGGTTGGCGCCTCGATAAAATCAGTGAAACCGGCGAACCAGTCGTTGCCAAATGCCATATCCGCACCCAATTCCTGGTAGTAGTGAAACGAGGCCAAGCCTGCGGTCTGCACCAGCGCGCTATCGGACGAGAAAACGGCCGCGTCCGCCTCACGCTCGACCTCAAAATGTATCTCGATGCTCCCGACCCTCACGACCGTGTCCAGATCCAAGGCGATCCGCCCCTCGATGTCCTGATCCGCGGCGGCGTAGCAGGCGACCAAGCCACCAGCGCAGCTCTGGTCAACGCAGCACCTCAACTACTTCTTGCACCACCCGGCCTTCGACTCATTACCGAACTTCCAGCCGGACATTTCGCTTGATGCCGATTGACTCAGCCTTTCAGCGACGCTAGTGTGGATCTATGGCAACGGTCACCATTGAACTGCCGCCACAAGCCGAGCAGACCGAGTTCAACCTGCGGCGCTGGAATGAACTGTTGAAAGACCCAGAGTTGGCGAAGATCGAGGGCCGTATTGAAACCGATCGTTTCGGCCACATCATTATGTATCCACCTCCTGCTCCGTCTCACGGAAGCTTCCAGGCCACGATCGCGCATCTTTTGATGACACTCAAAACCGAGGGCCAAACACTAACCGAATGTCCTATCTCGACGGCAGATGGAGTGAAAGCGGCAGATGTCGCCTGGGCCTCCCGCCAATCCATGCGGACGCTCGGTAAGCGAGCCTGTTTCCCACGCTCCCCCGAAATATGGGTGGAGGTGGTTTCTCCGAGCAATACTCCTGGCGAAATCAGCGAAAAGATGGCCCTCTATTTCGATGCAGGTGCTAAGGAAGTTTGGGTTTGCGACACCTTGGGCTCCATCCAGTTTTTCGGGCCGGGCTCGATCAAGCTCGGGAAATCCAAACTCTGCGCGAAGTTCCCCGCTCGCATCCGGCTTCGGTAGCCGCGACGTTCATTCTCAATAGTCGTCGCTGAAAGGATGAGAATAGCGATCGTTTTCATATTCCGCTCACTCCTTGCCGGGCAACGCTCCTTTGAGCAGTTCCACATCTTTGACCCAAACCTTTCCTGTCCCTTTGATTACTAAATTGAGCTTGATTAAATCCGGTCGCTCTCCTTTCTTCAGGAAGAACGGTGTTTCGTAAGAGGCCCAATCATTTGAGCCTGTGACCGTGTTGTCCAATCCGCGCGAAAAGTATTCGCCTTTCCCAGGGAAGCGGCACCACATTTCCAAATAAGCCTGACCCTCGACGCCCTCGGTTTTCAATTTGGTCCGATAAATGACCATGCAATCCTCGACGCTCGGTTCTTTCACCTCGAAAAGGCGGATCGTCTGCGCCTTCTTGCAATCCACCATCCAGGTTTTATCCTCCGTGAGAACGGTAGCCTTGGAGATAGTCGTGTCGTTCGGGCCAAAGGCTTTGAGCACTTTTGGTTTCGCTGCCGAATCGCCTGCCGTGGCACCCGCCACCACAATTGTAATGAGTCCTAATACTACGTTTGCTGATCTTTTCATATTTGATTCCTTCTTAAGCTGTTTGGACTTGGAACTTGGAACCTTGAACATTGAACGTATCACTGCGCTGGCCCAGCCATCACTTTGACGTCCTTAATAAACACCTTTCCGCTGCCCTCAAATACCAGGTTGAGCTTAATGAGGTCGGCTTTCTGTCCGGCTTTCAGGTAGAACGGAATTTCGTAGCTGGCCCATCCATTCGAGCCAGACAAAGTTTTATCCAAACCCTTGGAGAAGAACTCGCCCACGCCGGGAGCATGACACCACATCTCCAGATAGGCTCGGCCGACCACACCTTCGCTCTTAAGCCTGGCTTGATAAAGAACAGTGCAGTTTTCCACACCGGGATTCTGAACCTCAAACAACCTGAACACCTGCGGACCGGGGCTGTTTATAACCCACGTATCATCAGCTACCACCGCGTCTTGCGAAATCGGGGTATCCCTTCCCGGTTGGAAGGAGGCCAGCTCACGAACGGAGGTCGCCTGACCAACGGCTCCCGGGGACTCAGGTGCGCCAGGGGCCTCGGGAGGAGACGGGTGATGCGTCGGAACACGAGAGCGCATCCCCAGCCACGCAAACGCAGCTACGCAGGCGCTGAGAACCACGATCCAGGCGATCTGAACCAATCGCGCAGGGCCCATTCCCGCTGCCGCCCTGACCTGAAATGCCTCCCTTACCTCTCGCCGCGCCAGCACGACCAAAGACCATATCCCGACGGGCAGACCAATGCATGTAAACGGGTCTAAGATGCATACAATGCTCGCCGCAAGGGCGACGCCGTAGGCCTCCAAGCGCGCCATTTTCAGACTCGCGTAAACCAGGAAACCGGAAAGCAAGCATGGCGCCAGAAGCATTATGACCGTGGGCAACAGCAGTGGATGCGATGGCCCGGCTGCCAGCGCCATGCCGTGTGCATGCGCCTGCGCCCTGGAGAGAATTGGAAGGCCAAACGCAAACACGAATGGCAGCAATACCCAACTCAGAATTGATGTCACCAGTAACGCAGTTGCGGGCGCCTTGACCTGGGCACGAATGTCCTCCTGAATAACCGGCGGCGGTGCAGGTCCCGAGCGGGATTCTTTTTGAGAAGTGCGCTGCGCTTTGGCCTTAGATCGCGCCACGAACTCTACCAGCACGGCTACACCCGCCAGACCGAAAAAGCCAAAGAATCCGGAGAAACCCCAAAAACGATGCAACCCCGGCGCGAACGTGCCGATGAAACCCAGGAACCCAAGAAAACCGAGCGCTGAGAGATTGCCAATCCTAATGGCAGCAGGTGACGTGAAAGTGGCGCCTATCAGGGATTCGATGAAATGGATCCAACCGGACTTAGGCACCCGCGTTTGGGTTTCCGTGCCCGCGGCGATCGTTTCGACATCTGTTTTAAACTCGCTGACGTGCTGATAACGCCGCCCGGGTTCCTTCTCCAATGTCCGCAGCACGACCTCATCCAGGCGCACATCCACTTGTACCTTTTGTGACGGAGGCGCGAACCGGCCCAGCGGCAATTCACCGGTGAGCATCTCGTAGAGGACCACGCCTAACGAATAGATGTCCGCGCGGTGATCTACTTCTTGTGGGCGTTCCGTTTGTTCGGGAGCCATGTAATGGGGCGTTCCCATCACGTCCCTGGCGCCAGTGAGGCGGAAGTCCGGCTCGATGCCCAAAATCCGCGCCAGCCCGAAATCCGCAATCTTCACCCGCCCCTTTTTGTCCAAAAGGATATTTTCCGGCTTGATATCACGGTGCACGATCCCCTCATCGTGCGCAAACTGGAGCGCCTCACAAACCTGCGGGATGATTTGCAGTGCCTCCTTTGGCGAAAGCTTCCCGGCTCGCTCGAGTTGTCGCAGGTTCGGCCCGTCCACAAACTCCATGATGAAGTAGTGCAGAGCGGATACGGAGCGGCGGACGGCCTCGTCCGCCGGACCTTCGCTTTGAGCAAGCGGTTGGGCGCTCCCTAATCCCGCTGAGGGGGACGGCTCTGTTCCCACCTTCCCAAAATCATAAACCGTCACAATGTTCGGATGGCTCAGTCGCGCCAAAGCCCGCGCCTCGCGGGCGAACCGTTCGGCGAACCCTGGATCTGTCCCCACTTGAGGAGGCAGAATCTTAAGCGCCACCAACCGGTCCAACCCGCGCTGGCGCGCCTTATAGACCGCCCCCATCCCTCCCTGGCCGAGCAGGCAAAGAATCTCAAGCTGCGGAAACAGCTTCCCAAGCTCTTCCACGCTTGGCGGCACGAATCCGCCCCCGCCGACCTTCAACGTGCTCGCCTCACTGGGAAAGCCGGCTTTGATGAGGCACTCAGGGCACAACCCCTGTGGGGCATCCGCCCCCAGTGGTTTCCCGCAACTGCCACATACTCGAGTCGTATTCATCTCTTACTACCTGTTTCTAAAGCAATGCCGGAACGAGGTTACAGGAAATGATCGTGAAACGTGAAACGTGAAACGTGAAGAGGAACATGCCGGGCCAAATACATAAGAAGTTCTGGCGTGTGGGACTAGCCAAGGCCCGGACCGGGATCATCGGCTGGGGGCAGCATATCGGCGTGCTCATCGGGCCATGGCGTTGAGAGAAAAAGGTAGAAAAGCAGCCCCAGGAAAGGGACCAGGAGCAGCGTGGACCAGAATAAGCGGCTCCAGACCGGGACTTTCCGTCTCCGCGACCATATCCGAATAATCAATATCAATTGGGGTAACTCAACGCCCATAAAAGCCAGGATGCCCGGGATGTTGAGCTCACGTTTCACGTTTCACGTTTCAATTCCGGATTTCGGATTTCGGGTTTCGGATTTTGATTGGAGCCTCGTTACCTCGGCTGCTACTTGTCTGCTCACGCTCCCCCCACGCTCCACGCTCTTTACGCTCCCCACGCTCTTCACGCCCTCGCCAACACTGTGAACAGGTACCTCATCTCCGCATCTACCTCATCCGCCGTCGCCACCGTATTAGCGATCTCTTCCCGCAGCAGCTCCCGGTAACGCCGGCGCAACCGATGCACATTCACCTTCACCGCTCCTTCGGAAATCCCATGTTTCTTTGCCAGTTCCGCATAAGGCTGAGATTCACTATCCCCCACAAGGCATGGCTTTAATGTCTCAAAGGACTCCACTGATTCTTTGTCTTTGTGTTCCGCCCGCAACCGATTCAACACCTCATCCAGCAACGCCACCGCCCACCTCCTCTCGAATTCCTGTTCCGGCGTCCGCGGATCAGCCGGCTCCTCTCCATATCGTGTCTCCGCCGACCCGAGCTGTATTGGCACGAACTCTGCCCCACCGCCGCGCTTCTGCGCACGGGCCTTGTCCCATTCATTGGCCAGAAAATGGCTCATCGCAGCCAGCAAAAACGTCCGAAACCGTCCCCGCTCCCGATCCGCCTTGCTCAACGAATCCTGCGAAAGCAACCTGGCGAAGAATTCCTGGGTAAGATCCTGCGCATCCTCCGGCCCATAACCACGCCTACGCACGTAGGCATACAAAGGATACCAATACGTGTTACAAAGCCGCGCCAGGGCACGTTGCGCCCGAGTCGTGTCATTCCGGCCCGCCGCCAGCACCACCGACCAATGCGTCGTGACAAAGGCCGCCTGATGGCCTCGTGCATTGGAAGCAGGTGATGTTGCGGAGCGATTTGTGCTCAGATTCGAGATGGTAGCCACGCGAGGCGCAACGCCAAAACAAAAAAACAAAAATACCTCGGCTTCGCCAGGATGTCTCTCGCCATCGTCAATTCTTCCTGACTCTGCGCCGGTGTTGGGTGAGCTTTGGCTGCGATCTCCGGCAAGAATAGTAACCCCGTGTTTACACGAAAAAGTGCGATCCGCCTGGTCTTGTCGACGTCCCCTGTATCCAGAGCGCGCAGAGTGGCCATCATCACTCTAGCTTCTGCCAATTCTGTTGCATAGGCTTGCTGGTCGTTTCGCTCCAGTCTCGTGGCGCAACCAGCGAAGGTGAGGACAGTAGCTCCAAAAATGGCGATGAGGTGAGGCTTCATGATGCGCATCCGCCGCAGCTAACGCTCGTGCTCAGGCGCGGCGGGGCAACAGCGCCGGGAACTGACAGCAGCGTAATCCCGCCGTCGCCTGAAGCACGCTTCGTTAGGCCGGATTGCCGAGTCACTGCTTCGCTCGCGTGAGTATGTAGAACCCACTATTTCCATGTTGAGGTGCGCCGGTGCAGACGACCGTCCAACCTTCATCGGCTAGTTTGTTCAAACTCTCGTCTGATTGCTGGATTGGAACCTGGCGATACTCTGGCTTTTTGTGATCTGTAGCTGCTCCGACCGACAGTACGATAGCGGCCCCCAACGCCGCTCCGAAGGCGAGACTCTTGATATTAATTTTGTTTTTCATACGATTTTCTCTCTTGTTTCACTGTAACACCGTACGCGAGCAAAGGTTGTCACCGTTTTGTAAAGTCGTGCGCTTCGGTCAACGTTCGTGCTGAGGCAGGGCGGACCAAGAGCGTACAACATGAAAGAAAGAGGTAATCCCGCCCTTGCCTCCAGCACGCTCGCTAGCCCCGCGGTTTTGAACCGTATAAGTATTCATACGCTCTGTACCAGTCTTTGCGCTCCTTGAGCCATGCCGCATGTT